>DAIUCV010000008.1:0-30152 GCA_036846005.1 Patescibacteria group bacterium
TTTTCTTCTTAAGAAACTCTCTCTCCAGTAGGCCATGTCTTATTTTACCAAAAATATCCAAGGGTTATATAGAGAGCATTATTTAACAACTAAAAAGCTGAATATCATTAACAGTCTTAAATGCAGTTATTTGATCGTTTGATAAAGGAAATACTAATCTAAGCACCATCAAGCCATCATTTGAGTAACTGTTTAATTCTTTAACATCCTCGATAAAAACTAACGGTACTCTTTCAACACAACCAGAAGTGGTATATAAATCTATAAATTTTCCGTCTGTATTTGCTGAGGCTTGAAAATCATTAATATATGTTTTCCCTTTATTTTTATTTACTACAACTTTAGTTTCGAATAAATCGACTGGATTTAAAAAATTGGAACCAAAATAAACTCCCTCTAACTTTCTAAAAGTAGAGTGGTTTTGTGGTGTAAATAAAACTTCACTAGTCATAGGAAGCTAATTTTATTATTTTTTTTACAAAATAACAATTTTTGGCAAAAAAAAGGCGCACTTCTATTTAATTATTTAAAGCGCGCCTAGTATATGCCCGTTACTTATAGGTTGTTAATTAACCAAATTACGGGTTTTTGGTTTTTTTAAGACGTATAGGACAGTTCCTATTGCAATTAATATTGCACCCCCTACTCTAAGAAGCCATTCCTCAATGGAGGACGGTGACCGAAATAGGGTAAACCATGATAATGAAACTCTTGTAATCAGATTGAAAACAAATACCGCCACAGGGATAAAAGCTAAAATCAGTAATACCTCTGTAACAGTAGTTTTAATTTTCGCCTTGAATTTCATCACCATACCAACAAATACAGAAAAGATTAGGAGTAAAATCCATGGCAATGCCGATTTTGCAAGAAATATTCCATTAATCAGCATGTTAAGGTTCCCAGTAGCTAGAGCGTAGATAAATGAGCCGACAACACTAACTCCTGTTAACCAAATCCAACGCCATACAAACATTGAAACCTCGTCTGCAGCAATTGAACCATCTTGTTCGCTGAATTCCATTTTTGCCCTAAAGAGTACTGCTATTACTCCTACTAAAAGGATTGATTGCCAACCCAAGGCAATTTTATATGAAGCTGCAATTAGGCTTCCACAAAGAACCAGTAACCCTGGAACAATTGCTTGATCCAGTTTTATTCGTTTCTTTCTCCAGTCGATAATGATCGCTATCAGAATAACGATGCTTGAGAGAGCCGATACCATTCCGGGATCCCCATATTGATTTCCCCATAGTATAAAGAATGTAAAAAAGGCCCCCAATATTCCTGCCCAGGCTGCTTGTTTATGCATTACGCGGTTTTTAAATTCAATCCGCTTAAAACCTGGTTTAAGAATACGACCGAAGAGTAATGCGAATAATATTGATAAGGGTGTACCGATTACACTACCAGCAACGAGATAAGACAATGCTGCCATCACATCATTACCAACCTTATCAGCACTGATTATTGATGACACAATGTAGTTATCTATAATTTTCTCCATTGCGCCAAATAAAACGGATACAAGTAGTACGAGATATAAGGTATACCACAAAGGTTTACCTTTTACTGAAATAGTAGACATGGCCATTCTCCTTTGACTCACTTTTCGTTATGAGGTTTATTTCGGATATTTGAGGTGCATATATTCTCTAACAGCTTCAACAACCGGAATACATGCTTTTCGTGCAACTTCAGTTCCTGAACGTACAATTTCACCAATGTCTGCTGACTTTTGAGCTTGCACTCTCCTTTCTCTCACGGGATCTAAGAAGTTATTTAGAGCTTTGGCTAATTTTTCTTTAACTTCTACATCTCCAACTTTCCCTTTCTGATATCTTTCGGTTAAGTCCGCAACTTCTTCCTTATTGGGGTTAAATGCCCGATGGTATATAAATACCGGATTGTTTTCTGTTTCTCCAGGAATATCGGGGCGTATCCTTTTGGGATCTGTAAACATACTTTTAACCTTAGCCGTTACGGTTTCTTTATCATCAGAAAGATCTATCGAATTGCCGAGAGATTTACTCATCTTGGCTTGACCATCGATACCCACCAATCGACCGATTTCTCCTACTAGAGCATCGCACGGTACAAAAACAGGACCGTACATTTTATTAAAACGACGGGCCAGTACACGCGCGTACTCCAAATGGGGTACCTGGTCTTCTCCTACGGGAACAAGCAGTTCTTGTCCTTTTTCCGGAGGATACGGTGAAACCATATAGATGTCAGCAACCTGATCCACAGGGTAAGTCATGAAACCTATTGTTACATCCTTCTGGTTCTTCAACTCGTCTTTAAGAGTTGGATTCCTCATTACTTCGTTATACCCGGCTATCATCGAAAGTAAAATAGACAGCTCATATCGTTCTTTGACTTGGCTTTGTAGGACAAAATGCACATTAGCAAGGGTAGGATCAAGTCCTATTGCCAACCAGTCAAGAACAACATCTTTTACCGACTGTGAAAGTAATTCGGGTTTATGGGCATGCGTAGTAAGAGCTTGAACATCAGCGAGTAAGAAAAAACACTCGTACTGATTTGAATCTTGAACTTCCTTCCATTGCTTCAGAGCTCCAACATAGTGACCAAGATGCAATGCTCCAGTGGTTCTCATTCCAGTAAGTACTCTTTTATCTGCCATATTCTTCTCCTTTTTTAGTTCTGATTATTGTCGACATACTTTTTCCTTTCATAAATATTTTAAAACTTTTTTTATTATTATGATATAATCATCTTTATCGAAAGGCAAAGTGCTGTCAAATTCGGTTTAAAAGTGCCTCAAGAATACTTCCTATAGTACTCTTGAAATTACTAGAATTATATCATAAGTAATCAAGTTTCATCGAACCTTTAAATAAATACTAGATAATATATTTTAAATCTACACTTTAACCTATATTATTTTAGTTATTACCTGTAAAGATAAATGGGGACGTAGGCTAATGGCTAAACCAGCGGTCTCCAAAACCGCCTTTGTGGGTTCGAGTCCCGCCGTCCCTGCCTTTATTTTTACATTTATACATTTTTTATTTTTTTTGCGTACGGGGGTGTAGGCTTAACAGGCAAACCGCAGGTCTCCAAAACCTGTTTGCGAGTTCGAACCTCGTCATCCCCGTACTTTTTTTTATTTATTCACTGCCCTAGTTTTTAAACTTTATCCAAAAGCTATAAAATAGCTATATAATTTCCTAATTTTTTTAATCATGAAAATATATATTTTTGGAGGTCCAACAACAGGTAAAACAACATTTTCCAAAAAATTAAGTAAAAAGTACAATATCAAATATCTGCCTCTAGATAAAATTATATTTAAAAAAGGTAATATCAGAAGAAAAGAAACCATAAGAAAGAAAATGTTAACGAATTATATTCAAAAAATTGACTGGATAATCGAGGGTGGATCAATTGGTTGGTGTGATGATCTTTTTTCCAAATCTGATATGGTTATTTATTTGGAAATCCCTATCTACGAGGCTCTGATAAGAATTATCAAAAGACATATCAGGGATAGGAAATTTTCATTGTTATCAACTATTAGATTATGTTTTATTTTGCTTCCGAGATATTATACGAAGTACATTAGAAATTATGCAGAAAGTCGTGGTGCCAAAAATGTTGTGGTAATTAAAAATCCTACGTTAACGGATTTAGTTAATAAAATTAAAATATTCTATGACAACTGATATCTTAAGACAAAACAAAAATACCAAACAAATTTTATTGGTCAGAAAACTAATCAAATATTTTTCATCCAATATTAATATCCAAGGTATTGTTATTAGAGGTTCAATAGCAAAAGGTACCTCTGACAGATCCTCAGATGTGGATTTATTACTTATTACCAAAAATAATAAATTTATCAGTACAATTAATTCACTAAACAAACTTTTATCGTCACAGGTTGAATTACTGGGCGAAGATGGTTGGGTTGACAAAATAGTGCCAAATTTTGGGGGAATAGGTTTTGTCTATATGTGTAAATTTGCAGGAAAATTAATTCAACTTGATGTTTATGTTTTACCAGAAGAGAACTCAGAAAGAATATCAGAATTTAAAGATAAATATTTTGTATATCAAAGAGGTGAACTTAAATATAAAAAGGGAGTAGATTATGAAAAACACAATTTTAACAAAGTATTAGATAAATTTATCTTAAGCAGATCTGAAAAGTACCAAATCTTTTTTGAAGTAATGTTGATGTATGAAATGTTATTAAAACATATTCTTCGAAAAGATGTTTTTCTCGCATATAAATACCGATACCACGCACACGAAAAACTACTATATCTCTTAAGATATATTCTTGATCCAGTAACAAGAAATTATTACTTCTATGATGTAAAAAGACATTTGGGTAAGTACAATTCCTCAGAATTGGCAATTATCGAAAATATCATCAAAGCATCAGAAGATATTTTTTCGATTAACAAATTGCTTAAAGATTATATATTCTATGAAAATCTAACCAAAAAATATCTACCGGATACCTATAAAGATAATTACAAACTTATCAAAGAGGTAAAAAATTACATTAAGATAAATATAATTTCTAGATAGATTTTATATTCTTAAACTATATTATTCTAAGTTTAAATATATGTTTTTTATACAAAATAACGACAAGACTTTAAAACATCTTACTGGCGGATTACGGACTATTCCTATTAAAGAAAATGCTGAATATCGGCTATTCCTTGAAGATTTTAAAAGTGCAAAAAAAACAGGTAAACCTATTGAAATTTGGATCATGTGTTGCCCCGATTATTCATACAGCGTAGATAGCTCTGGTTGGGGTGAATATGATTATAAATCGTTAGGTTTTGGTCCCGGTATGATGTGTAAAGCATATTCTCAAGCTATTATCGAAATAGTTAAACTGATTTCCAAAAATAAAATAGACGGTAAAATATCATTGTATTACGGAGACATCGAATCTAAAGACAAAGAAAGACTTAAACAGCTCAATATCGATGAATATCATTTTCTGGGAAGGATAAGAGGAAGTTATGCATCTTCTGTTAATTATATCCATGATTTAAATAATTCATTTATAGGCTCTCTTCCTCATAAAACAGAATTAACCATAAAAAGTTTCGGTATGATGGATAATATTTATAATCAAAAAACTAATAATATTGCGGAGAAAAAGATCAAATTAATAAGTAGTAAAGAACTTAAAAATGTTGCTTTATTAAGAAAAGATGTTATCGAAAATACTTATAAAAAAAGATATGAAACAAATAGAAGTTTTTTTCTTGATAAAGCCAAAGAACAGATAATGGACAGGTTAATTGTAGGATCAGCTGCAAGCCAAGAAAGAGAAAGGGGTAAATTAATCAATATTTTAACTGTTACCATCCCAGAATTGATCGTATATTTTAATTTTATGAATAATCTTCATATTCCAATATTAACTTTGGGGAAAAATAAGAAATAAACATGCTATTAATTGCGATAATTATTTGAATTTTGGATATTTGTAATTTTTAAGTTATAATCTTTAAATATCTTGGAAAAGCATTATTAGATGAGGGAATGGACTCATCGAAGCTGTTTCGTGAATCATCCGCAAGGAAAGTAGCGAATACCGGAAGAAAGCCGTAATCATTTTTCAAACCGTTGTCATCTTACTTATAAATTTATTAAGTAAGAAGGAGTCGGTTACAAAGACCCTTACTGTAAGGTATGGGTAAAACAAGGTGGTACCGCGATATTACTCGCCCTTGATTAATAAGGCGGGTTTTTTATTTTAAAAAAATGATAGAAAAAGAAGGACAACAATCTGCAACATACATTCAATTACGGGGGGAGCCTTACCAAAAAACCGTAATGGGTTTAAATGGTCCAGAAAACATTGATGACAGCTTTACCTTCCTTAGTTTGGTAAAAAATACAGACTACATAAATAAACTGCCTCAAAAAATATCTGAAGTTGAACATTTACTGGAGCCTTTAACGAAAAAGGGAGGATATTATTTTATCGATTCAAAACTTAAGCATGGAAAAGATCTAAATTTTTCAGAAGCATTTAGCTTGGCAACTTTTGTTTTTTCAGCCTTGAATTATCCAGTGAGATCTCAACTTGCAAACAGAATAAACAATCTTTCTTCTGACGAAACACATCTTTTGCAGGCAACCGCATTACTTTCGTCAATGTCCGCTAAGGAAGGTTTCCATGGTTTAAGCTCCGAAGAAATCGCAGGAATGGTAGCTGCCACAATTCACCTTGATACCGTAGTCAGGATTAAATCCGACAAAGAAATTACCGCTTTTGGGGGAATGGGGGGAGACAGGGGATACCCCTTAAACGGCGAAAACAGTAAATTGTTTAGTCTATCAACTCTTGCTGCGATTGTTCTTTCAACCAAAACACCTGTCCATAAACATCATTCTTACCCCAATACATCTAAGGTTGCCGGGCAAAGCGCAATTGAAGCATATGGAGCACGTTCGGATTTTTACACCTTAGATTCATTTCAGAAGGTATTAAAAGATACTAACCTAATTATGACCAGTTGCCATAATACCCGTACACTGCATACTCTGTCTCATTTACTTAAAGGTGAAACTATAAATCATGTTATCGGACCGCTGTCATTTACCATGTCAGCAGAATCTTCCCTTAATGCAATGGTGGGAGTAAACGAAAAAATTCATCCGGAAATTATTTCAAGAGCACTGGAAATTCTCAATAGACAGGGTTTCCAAAAATATAATAATTCTGCCGTTTATTTCGGAACCGATCTTAAAAATATTCCCGTCGAATATCTCAACGCTGAAATTTACACTGACTCACCAGAATTAAAATCACATATTGCAATCGATGAGGTGGCACCACCTCCGTACTGTACAGTTGCTGCATTTATGCTAAATGGAGCTAATATCGGATCTTTTATCTTAGAACCTGAGGATTTCTATACACCTGATGAGTTAGCTTTGATTGATCTAGCGTCTCTTGAAATTCCCAATTCTAGAGAAGGAATATTAACAGCAAACCATCAAGCCTTAACTGGCAAAGATCTCTCAAAATCGATGTATCTCGCCATGACTACGGGATTGGGAATTTTTCTAAAAGATCATATTAATAAAGAAGATGCATTTGATTATGAATCAAGAAGGGTAAATATAAATTATTTACGCACCTCAACTTCTGAAGCTTTACAAAATATAATGAACGGACAGGCTTTAAACAAACTTGAGGAGTATGTTAAAGCAACTCAGATTTACTCCGGAAATAAATTATGAAATTAATCAATAAGATATTACCCAATAAAGCAATAATAGGAATGATTCATTTCCCTCCGTTGGTTGGGTATAAAAAATATCCCGGTTTTGATTTTATAGTAAAAAAGACTCTTGACGAAGTTAAATTGCTTAACCTGGGTAAAGTTCATGCAATTATGGTTGAGAATAATTATGATATACCGCATAAAGAATTCGTCGATCCTGAAATTACGGCGATGATGACAATTCTAACTTACTTGGTCGTAAACAATACAAAATTACCGGTAGGTATTAATGTACTTTGGAATGATTACAGATCTGCTTTAGGAATATGTGCGGTAACCGGTGCTAAATTTATACGTATTCCGGCATATGTTGATACAGTAAAAACTAATTATGGAGTTATGAAAGCCTGTTCTAAAAATGCAGTTAAATATAGAAAAAAATTAAATTTGGAAAACAGGGTCGCAATACTAGCCGATGTTCAGGTTAAACATTCGGTTATGGTAAATAAAAATAAACCACTCTCACAATCAATTAGGGAATCTATACAAAATAGTGCCGATGCAATAATTATAACGGGAAAATGGACTGGAGATGAACCTAAAATAAACGATTTAGAAATCGCGAAAAGATATTGCAGGAATATACCAATTTTAATAGGAAGCGGATCATCTCCCTCAAATCTGCAAACCCTTTTTAAATATGCCAATGGAATAATAGTAGGAACAAATATTATGAAAAACGGTAAGGTTAATAAAATACTTCTCGGAAAATATATGAAATCCTATAATAGGTTATTCTAAATTATTCAATATATAAATCAGGATTATTTTCTCCACGGATATTATAAAACCCATAGTATTGAAGATGCATTATATAAAATATATAATAGCTTCTTAATATGGTACGAGAAAGAGATTGTGATCCGTTAATAAGTCCGGAAAAACTCTCTGATTTTCTTTTACAGAGTAAAAAGGCTTCTTCGGCCTTAAAAATAGCAGAAAGATGTCACGCAGGAAAGTTTCGCTATTCTGGTGAATCTTATATTGAACATCCCAAAGAAGTTGCCAGAATAATCTATGAGGAGTGGGGAATTCATAGTGAAGATTTAATTTGTTCCGCTTTTCTGCATGATGTGGTTGAAGATGCAAAAATCACACTTGATCAAATCACTAATTTATTTGGCACCAATGTCTCATTTATCGTAGACGGAGTTTCGCAATTTGAAGCTCAGGATATAACGCACGATAAACCTTTGGATTTAGATAAAGAAAAAGAATATAAAAAACAAATTGACAAAGAGACTCTGCGTAAGATCTTTTCCTGGCACTACGTAAATGAGACCGTAGGTATTCTTAAACTTGCCGACAGACTTCACAACAGCAGAACTCTAAATAGTGTTCCAGCCGAAAAGAGAAAACCCAAAGCTCAAGAAACCCTAAATGCATATGTTCCCCTGGCAGAGGCTTTAGGAATGTGGATGGTTAAAAGAGAATTGGAAGATCTATCCTACGAACATATTGATTCCAAAGAATACCGTGATATGGAAACATCAATTAAAGGTGATTCCAGGTTAAATGAACAAACTATGGCTTATATTTCATCCACCATAGCCAGATTATTAAATGAAAGTCTAGTTGACGCCAAAGTTTCAGTCCGAATAAACAGTTCTTATGCAACAATACAAAAAATTAGAGATGCTGTACTTTCGGGTAAACCGAATTTTAGAATCAGCGATATCAACGATCTTGTTAATTATCGAATCACCGTAAAAAGTAAACTAGAGTGTTATAAAGTCTTAGGAATTCTAAACGATTTCTTCGGAAAAAAAGAAAAAAATATGGATTTTTCCCGTTTTGACGAATTTATCGCAGATCCCCCCACCAATAATTACCAGGCTTTACAAATGACCATCAACTCTGTGGGTGGAGCAGTTGAAATAGCCGTTGCTACCGAAGATATGGAAGACTTTAATAATTGGGGAGTAGTCAGTCTTATTAGAAAGGGAGAGAAAAAGCTTGACGACTATAAACTAAAATTGGTTTTTTCAGAGGATGGTAAAGTAAGATATTTACCCAGAAATGCTACAGTAATAGACTGGCTATATACCGTAAACCCCCAGGAAGCCGCAAGTATTGATAGTGTTGTCATAGATGATAAAGTTAAACTCTTGTCATATGTCATTCCCAATGCTTCACTGGTAACCGTAGTTATTCCTCACGAAGAAAGAATAGCTCCAGATCCCATTTTACTTAATTACTGTCTTCCTCAAACCAAGAAAATTATTGAACGCCAAATGGACGAATTAGCCGATTCCAAGTTAATTGATCTAGGCAAGAAAAATTTGAGAAAAATTTTACAGGATAGAGGAATATTATATCTTGAAGATTTAGTAGAATCCGGAAAATTGAAAGGTACAACCACAAGTACATTAAAGAATATTTACCGTTTAATGGGTCTAGATCAGAGTGAAAATGAAGTTATATCCTGGCTTAATGACAAAGGAATTACCAAAGATAAAATGAATGTATCCACAATCGAAGTAGAAGGTAAAGATCAACCTCATATACTCAGTGCTCTCACCTTTCTAATACAGTCAAACATCTTGCTTATTAAGCACATAAAAAACGGCGGTTCTTTTAAGCTTAGACTCTTAATAGAAAGGCTAAATGAAAATGAAATTAATGATTTGTATAACAAACTAAAATCAGATCCCCGATTTGTAAATATACTTACATGTTAACTTTGACGAAGACAGCTTAAGAGAATAGAATAAAAATAGGCATGGCTAATTTAGATATCGATTTCGTATTATCAAGAGGTGTAGAAAATATTTATCCTTCAAAAGAAGCTTTGGCAGCATTGATGGCAAAGAAAAAAATAAAATTGTATCAGGGTTTTGATCCTTCTATGCCCAATCTGCATTTGGGTAATTTTGTGGGTTTGATGAAACTAAGGCAATTTCAAAAGTTAGGTCATGAGGTGATATTTTTGGTAGGAGATTTTACGGGAATGATAGGAGATCCATCGGATAAAACCGCAACCCGAAAGAAATTAAGCCGTGAGGATGTATTAAATAATGCCAAATCCTGGAAAGAGCAGGCAGGAAGGGTTATTGATTTTAAAGGCAATAATGCGGCTCATTTTGAATTTAACAGCAAATGGAACGATAAAATATCTTTTAAGGAATTGATAGAAATTACATCTAACTTCACAGTCCAACAGATGTTAGAACGTGATATGTTTCAAGAACGCATCAAAGAAAATAGACCCATTCATTTGCATGAATTCTTCTATCCGGTTGCCCAGGCTATCGATTGCGTAGAAATGGATGTTGATTTGGAAATCGGAGGAAGCGACCAGATTTTCAACATGCTTGCAGGAAGAACATTAATGAAAGCAACAAAAGACAAGGAAAAATTTGTTTTGGCAACTAAATTATTAATCGACAGCAAGGGAGAAAAGGTCGGAAAGACAACCGGAAATGCTCTTTTTCTTAATTCGACACCTGAAATATTTTATGCGGGAATTATGTCTTTCCCCGATGAAACAATAAAACTTGGGTTTGAACTTTTGACAGAAGTGGATCTAATCGGACTAGATGAAAAAATTAAAAAGAATCCCATGGCAGAAAAGAAAAGGCTGGCATTTGAAATTGTTAGAATTCTTTGGGGGGAAAGTAAAGCTAAAGATGCTGAAGGTAGTTTTAAAAAAACCTTTCAACAAAAAGAACCTTCTTTCACAAAGGAAATAAACAACTTCGATACATTAGGTCAAACGATTGCTCAATTAGAGGAAGTCGGTTCAACCTCAAATGCCAAAAGGTTAATAGGAGATGGTGCCGTTAAAATAAACGATGCAACCATTCTTAACCCTACTCAAAAAATAAATACAGGTGATAGAATAAAAGTAGGTAAAAAAATATTCGTAATAGTTAAATAATATGCTTCTTTCCAAAAAACAGAGAAAAATATTTACCATCATAATCGCAATAGCCATGTTGGGTTTACTTCTTACTTCTTTCTTACCGTTTTTGTCTTCTTTAAGGTAATATATTATAGTTTTTATTAAGAATTCATGATCAGACTAAGCGATAGGATAGAAAAACTTCCTTTTGTAGGACCTTATTACGCGAGAAAACTGGAAAAACTAAATATTTCTTCAATCGAAGAACTTCTTCTTCATGTACCCAGCAGATACTTAGATTACAGAAATAAAGAAAAAATAAAAAATGTACAAGTCGGAAATATTTACGTTGTCAGGGGAACATTAACTTTCATTAAAAACCAATACACCCGAAGCGGTAAAAAAATTCAAATAGGAAAAATCAAAGACTTAACAGGAGAGATTACTCTTATTTGGTTTAATCAACCTTATTTGGTAAGAACTATTCATCAAGGAGATGAATTACAAATAGCGGGCGAGGTAGGCTGGTTCGGACGGGTGAAAGCGTTTGTTTCTCCGGAATTTGAGAAAATACAGGAAAGCAGGAAAGTATCTTCAACAGAAGGGCTGGTTCCTATTTATCCCGAAACATCAGGGCTTTCATCCAAATGGATTAGAAACAGAATAAGAAACGCATTTAGTATTCTTGGTAATGATCTTAATGAGTTCTTGCCCCAGGAATTACTGACAAAAGAAAAACTTCCCGATTACCAGTCGTCCGTAAAAGAAATTCATTTCCCCGATACGTATGAAGAAGCTGAAAAAGCACGAAACAGACTTGCTTTAAACGAACTTCTTTTTTTCCAACTCACAAGTTTATACAGAAAAAGTAAATGGCAGAAAAATAGGGTGGTTTACCCCTTGAAAGTTGAAATTGAGAAAATTAGAGAATTTATAAACTCTTTTCCCTTCAAACTAACCCCTTCTCAGAAAAGATCTGTTGAAGAAATTCTATCGGATTTGAAAAGACCGATTCCGATGAATAGGCTTTTGGAAGGAGACGTAGGCAGCGGAAAAACCGTGGTTGCAGCCATAGCTGCTTTTGTAAGCTTTCTAAACGGAAAAAGATCTGTAATCATGGCTCCTACCCAAATTCTGGCCGAACAACACTTTGAAACCCTAACTTATCTTTTTCGGAATTATAAGATAAGAATCGCGCTTGTCACGTCCGGAGGTGTTAAAAAAGAGGCAGGAAATGTAGATTTATTTGTAGGAACTCATGCACTTCTGCATAAAAATGAAGGTTTTGAAAACGTTGCCCTGGTGGTAATAGACGAACAACATAGGTTCGGAGTTGAACAGCGTAGCCACCTGATTAAAAAAATGAGAACTGGAAACGTTGCTCCCCATGTTTTAACCATGACCGCAACTCCAATTCCCAGAACTGTTGCCTTAACCTTTTATCAGGATCTGGATTTATCAACTCTCGATGAACTTCCTAAAGGACGAATCTCCATAGTTACTTGGATAGTTCCTCCAATAAAAAGAGATAAAGCCTATGACTGGATTAAGGATAAAATAGAACAGGACAAGATTCAGGTATTTATAATCTGTCCTCTTATCGAAGAATCGGAAAAGGAAAGCATGAAGGATGTAAAAGCAGTCAAAGCCGAATACGAATCTCTGAGGAAAATATTTAAATGTTTTAAAGTAGGCCTTCTTCACGGAAAATTAAAATTGTTTGAAAAAAATAAAGTAATACAGGATTTTAAAAAAGGAAAAATAAATATTTTAGTGTCCACTCCGGTTGTGGAAGTGGGAATAGATATTCCGAATGCAAATATTATGCTTATCGAAGCAGCCGAACGGTTTGGTCTGGCTCAACTTCACCAATTAAGAGGTAGGGTGGGGAGGGGAACCAAAAAGAGTTATTGTTTATTATTTGCCGACAAACAATCACCAAAAACATCTCTTAGGTTGCGGGCTTTGCAAAAAGAAAAATCGGGTTTTAAACTGGCAGAAATCGATCTTAGATTAAGAGGTCCGGGAGAAATTTTCGGATTAAGACAGCACGGTTTTCCCGAATTAAAAATAGCCACCTGGCAAGATATCACCCTTATCAGAAAGACTAAAGAAATTGCCCAGGAAGCGATTAATAATCCCAATAAATATAAGACTCTCATTAAGAAACTGAAAAATGTCCCTTTTGATGCAAATTAGAGTTAAAGTGATTTACTTTATTAGCTTTTCAGGTTAAAATCGACAATTGTATGGCACCGCAACCTAAAAGAAAACATACCAGAAGAAGATCAAACTTAAGAAAGAACTCAAAATCTAATGCACTTAGATTTCCTACTTTAGTGGTTTGTTCCTCCTGCAAGAAACTCAAAGAACCTCATAAAGCGTGTCCTAATTGTGGATTCTACAAATAATGAAGTCAGCTAATGATCCCAGACATCAGAAAAGAAGAGAGGTAGTTAAGGAGCTCTTTGCTGAGAGCTTCGCCAACCAACCCAGTTTGGATGAAATCACCCAAAAAATTATTCAGGGTAAAGTAGTAATAGATGAAAAAATAAAAAATGCCGCTCCTACCTGGCCTGTCGATAAATTAAACAGGATTGATCTGGCAATATTAAGACTGGCCGTATATGAACTGGGTGAAGCGACAACTCCTCCAAAAGTAGTAATTGATGAAGCTGTAGAATTAGCCAAAGAGTTCGGAAGCGAAAATACACCCTCATTCGTAAACGGAGTATTGGGAACAATTTATAAAGATATAAACCCCGAAAAATCTTCATCTGGCAAAAGTTAAAACAATAATTTATATTGAATAGTTATGAATAATCCAAACCCTTCCCAAAAACAAAAAGATATTGAAACGACTGTAAAAAAGATAGTCTCTCTAATGTTGGGACTCGAGCCATCGGATATTCATGAAGAAGATTTTCTGATTGACGATTTACATATGGGACCTGCTGATTTGACAGACCTTGGTGAGCGTTTGTCAGAAGCCGGACTAAACGTTGAAGAAATTGATTTTCAGGAAACGGAAACACTGGGAGATCTCATTGATATGCTTTCAGCAGAGGAAGAAATATGACAGATATTGATTCATTAAAAGAAATATTTAAAGATAAAAAACTGTTAGAACAGGCTCTAACACATAAATCTTGGGTTAATGAACATCCGGGTATAAGAGGCACCAATGAAAGAATGGAATTTTTAGGAGATGCTATTTTGGAATTTGTAGTGTCTAAAGAACTCTACCTTTTGTTCCCCGACAAAGAAGAAGGTTATTTAACCACCTTAAGAGCTAATCTGGTAAATACCACCAATCTATCCGTAATTGCTAAAAAACTTAATGTTGGAGAAAAATTATTTCTTTCAAAAGGGGAGGAAGAAACAGGGGGAAGAAATAACGTATCTTTATTGGCAGATACGGTAGAAGCGCTAATAGGAGCTCTTTTTCTGGATAGCGGACTTGATACTGTCAAATTATTTATAGAAACTAATTTATTGTCAGGGATTAATGAGAAACTTGCCAAACCTCTAAAAGACGCCAAAAGCAGACTGCAGGAATATTTACAAGCTAAAGGAAATCCCGCACCCAAATATATTGTTGCCCACGAATCAGGACCTGATCATGACAAAATATTTATTGTGGATGTAATAACCGGCAGTAAGTCTTTGGGTAAAGGTGAAGGCAAAAACAAAGCCGAGGCAGAACAAAACGCCGCAGAGAAGGCATTGGGTTCTCTATTGTAAAATAGCTTCCGATTAGTTAGAATTGTAAAATTATGGTAAAAATAAGGCTTTCCAGATTTGGAACAAAAAAGAAATATATTTATCGAATTGTAGCAGTTGATTCCCACAAAAAAGGAGTAGGGAAAACCCTTGATGTATTGGGTTTCTGGAATCCAACTAAAAAAATAATTGATATCGATAAGGATAAAATATCCAGTTGGGTTAAAAAAGGTGCTTTTATCAATAAAAGCGTAGCAGATCTATTATCTTAAAAGGAATATGGAAAAACTACTTAAATATCTTGTTGAGGAAATTACCGGAATAACGGATTTTTCGATAAAGGAAAAAGAAGAAAACTCGTTTAAAACTTACGAGCTTTTAGTACCTGCCGAATATATGGGGCTTGTTATCGGAAAGAACGGTAAAACCATTAAAGTTTTACGAAACTTAATGAAAGTTAAAGCAATTTTAGACAACATAAGGTTTAATCTTATTGTAACGCCTGCAAATTAAAAGAAGGGATTTTCTCTGGGGAATGGGGCAAGGGGTGTTAATGTGGAGAAAACTGGCAGTGTATTTCCGGAAACTTGACCCAAGATGTTCAAATCTTCGTTGGTAAATTTTTGTATCGGTTCTGTAATCGGTGGAAGCTTCTCCGGGTAAGGAGACCAATACGAAGACAGTATGACATCAACCAAAGCCATCGCATCCAGGCTACTAAAATCCACCTTTTGGATTGTCAGAAGAGGCGAAACACTTTTGGTATCTTTCAAGAAAGACATTAAATCCGCATAACTTCCGTTTAAACTAAACGATATACTTACTTTTGAAATTGTATCCGCTCCGGCCATTCCTCCAATTCTCAAGTCTGTAAGAGTTGAAACATTTAGAGCAGATAAATTTCTAATCTGTGATATCAAAACAAGTGCCGGATTTCTATCGGGAAGAGCAATAGATACGGGTTTTACATAAGAATAAACCTGTCTGTTACGATTTAACTCGGATTCTTTTTCTACCAATACGTTTTCTGTTTTACGGGCACTCACTACAGCTGCCCTTTGACTTTGTATTTTGGCATATCCTGCCTTAGCTACGAAATAAGAAATTATTATCAATACAAAAAACCAAATAAAAGGTACTATCAAACCAGATATTTTCCCTAAAGATTGATTTTTCTCTATTCCGATATTAATTGGCATATTAACTTGATAACTTTAATGATATTGCATAACCTCCTGGTGAACTAAAAGTAAAAGAGGATAAAATAATTCCTTTGTATGAATTTGAAGACATCAGAGTCGCAAGAATTTGAGCTAAAGAAGAATAGGTACTGGTCGACATTGATGTTTCCGTAACTCCCCGAACAATAGTTAGCTGAGATATCTTTACATCCGCGGGTAAACTGTTTCTTAGGGTATCAAAACTTTCGACATCCTTAATAGCACCGTTTGAGACTAATATACCTTTAATTTTATCTACTCTATCCTTAATCAATACATATTGTTGCTCTTCCTTCTGTAACTTTTTAATATTTAATTTCGATGTTTCTTGTCTAACATTAGACATTCTAAGCTCTTCAGAATTGATGATTATCAAAGAGACAATAAAAAATATTCCTATAAAAAATATCAGTGTTCCGATAATATTAATCATCCTTAAACTGTTCATGAGCTTTACGGTTGATTCCTTGGGTACAGTTTCTTTGGGTATTAGGTTTATATTTTTAGGCATTTTAAAAAAACATTCTTTACTCTCTCATTGCCAAACCAACAGCTATTGAATATAAAGGTCCATAGTTGGCCAAACTCTGTGCAAGTTTCGTATCCACAGAGATTTTGGAGAAGGAATTTCCCATAACTACTTCCATATTCAATGCTCTGGTAAGGACAGAGGTCACCTCGGGCATTCCCGCTGTCCCGCCTGAGATAATTACCGACTTGGGAGTTTCTTCCTTTTCTTCAGTTTGATAGAAATGAATTGCTTTTTTAATCTCATCCGTAACCATCCTGATAACAGGATCCAGTGCTCCTTTAATTTTTCCCTCCAAATTTGCCGTCAATCCGTAAGTTTTTTTATATTCCTCTGCCTGCGCATACTCAATTCCCAAATTTTGAGCAACGGCTCGGGTAAAGGCATCTCCCGCGGTGGGAATTGAACGCGAAAAAACAAGATTACCATTTTTGGCAATCGCTATATCCGTTGAACCCGCTCCAAAATCCACCAAAAGTACTACCTGTCCTTCGGGAGCAAGACACCTCACCAGGGAAGTCATCTCGGTTTCGACAGAAACAACTGAAAGACCGGCATAGGAAACGATCTTTATATATTTTTCAACTAAAGCTTGGGGAACTGCTACTAAAAGAACCACGACCTCCGGAGGGGTGGTATTTTCTTTTCTTTCTATTATCTGATGTTCTACAATTGCCTCTGATAAAGGAATAGGAATATATTGTTCTGCTTCCCATTTAACTGCACTGGCAATCTCCTGATCGGTTAATAGGGGAAATCTGATAGTTCTGGTAAAAACTTGCGGTTCCGGAAGAGCAATCGAGACATTATTTCCGGAAATTCTGGCTTCTTTGTGAAGATTTTTAATTACTTGCCCTAGTGACTGCATTTCCTTTTCATCTTTAATATGCTCTGCAGGGGTTCCGGAATATCCGACAATACCGGATCCTCTGATAGCCCAGGATGAACCTTGTTTATCCAGTTCTACGATTTTGATGCTTTTTGAACCAATGTCTATACCTACACTCATTATTTTGAAAGATTACCGGCATTGCTAAAAACGGCATTATCAAAGATAGACAAGGGTTCCGCAAAAGTTTGGACAGCCTCAACTTTCCTGGTTGCCTCGCCCGAAAATCCGGTTGAAGTTACTTTAATTGCTTGTGCGGGAAGTGTATCGTTATTTAAAGTAACACCGATGTTGTCGGAAACTGTGTTATACAATATCTTAATCTTGGCAAAAAGTAAACATTGTTCATTACAGCCGACAGGCAATCCCAAATCCGTATAAAAATTCTTGGCATTACTGGTATATCTGTAGGTTGGACCACTCGCAAAAGTACAATCCGAAGTATATCCTTGCCCAAAAAAGTTATCGTTTGTTCTTCTGGCTTCGTCTGGATCAAAAGTAGATCTTGCTATCATTAAGTTTGTAAAATCTCCATTAAATGATAGGCCGAATACATCAAAATAAAGTGATACTTCAATCGCAGGGGGAGTAGTATCCATAGCTCCCCAACATAATTTAAAAGTATTGTTTGTCGGATCGACACAGTTTGCACCTCCGCCGCAGGTAAGATTACCGCTTGCATCATGCGATACAAACCAGACGGTTCCGACTTCACCCGAATAATATTTATTTATCAAATTATAGTATCTTTCCCCTTCGATATAGGTAATATTTCCGGAGTAACTGCTATTGGGGAAAGACGTTGCACTGGGACCGCCTACCAATAACTGTTCCACACCTGCTTCAGCCGCAGAAAAAGCCCTCAATGATTCTTCGTCTTTCTTGGTCAATGAAATATCCGTTACTGACCTTGAAACAATCGATAGTACTAGAGTCAAGATAACCGCCATTCCCAGAAGAACAATCAGCAGGGCTTGACCGGATTCTTTTTTATTCTTATTAATTCGAGCAGTTGATGTATGCATGATGCTAATTTAGTTTAACAATCTAGAATGTGTCGGTCAAATTTAATAATTCCTAAGTAATATTTTCGATTGAACAGTAACCTGTGATGCTTCTACACCAGTTGCCTTCAATTCCTTTCCTGTTAAATTAATATCAATGGTATCGGGCGTCTTATTATTACTAGTACATATAAACGAACAGGGAAGTATTTCAACTCCCGGTGTTGTCAATCGGGAAGATAATGTTCCGGAACCTGACGAAACATACTTCTCATCATCTCCGCTATCATCAATACACTCAAAATAAGCAACAGTACCGTAGGCATCAATGTAATCAATTTTCGCTAAGGTAGTTCCACTACCCTCACAAGTTGAAGTTATTGAGTTGGCATTCCTCAACTGTCTTTCCATTACGGAGATCGCATAATCCAAAGTTGTTCTTACTCTACTGTCCGAATCGCTCCTTTTTGCACTTCTTAAGGTAATTGCCAATGTTTGGGTAACTAGAACTGCCAATAGTGAAAAAACACCTACGGCCATCAGAACCTCCATTAATGAATATCCTTTTTCTTGATAATGGTTATTATTCATAAAATTAATCCCAGCTCGAATATACCGTATTGCTTCTTGATTCGTGCATACCCTGAGCATCACTCCAGCGAACGTACGCCTCGGAATTGATCCCTTTTTGTGAACCGGCTATGGTAAATGTAGTAAGAGTAAATCCACGAATAAAAACAGGATTATCAACCATAAAATCAGAATCTCCGCAAGCATGAGGATGAGCTCCAGACCAACCGCTTCCGATATCTACAAGACAGTATTGACTTCCACCGGGTGAACCATGTCCGTAAACAGTCGGAAAACTCTTATCCCTTTCCGCTCTCAACCATTCATTCATCTCATTTAGATATTTATTCGATAACGATTTATTCTTAGACACAACATTGTTTCGTATCGCAACTGTAGAAACACTAACAATGGCAATTGTAATAAGAGCAATAATACCCAGAGCAAACACCACTTCAAACATAGATTGTCCTTTAAAAAGAATATTTTTTTTCATTAATTTGTTATTCAAAATCAACAGTAACTACTCCACTATATGTTATAACAATATCAACTTTATCCCCAGTTAGAGAAGAGGTAACTATTATCGTTTTTGGACTAGCGGAAGGAATATCCGTTCCCAATCCCAATACTTTAAATAACATACTTGTAGCTGGCGTTAAAGTCATTCCCGAAGAAATCGCTATATTATCTTTTACGGTTTCATCTGTCCCGGAACAATCAGCCCTAATGTCATAAGTGTTATCTGCATTTACTATGAATAAATAACCATTAAGATATCCTGTACACGTCACTGTAGGTTTTTTCCCCTGAGAAGCATATTCTTGGGCAAGTCTTATGTCTCCTTCAACTTGACGGGCTGCTGCCATGATAGCTTGTTTTCTCTGATAACCTCTAAAATTTGCAAAACCCACACTAAATAGTACGGAGATGATACCAAGAACAACAAGAAGTTCTATTAACGTAAAAGCAGTATCATGTGCTTTTCTTGAGGAATAAATTATCTTGTATTTTGTATATAAATAATCTTTTTTCATTCATTTGAAATTTTTTTAAGGGTTAATTAAACATTCCCAACCCGATCCACCTTGATAACCATCGCAACTCAAACATTGTTTTGTATTTGTTGTTGTCTCCATAAATGCTTGAATTTTATAGTTTTTTTGTCCAACAAGCACTCCACCTACATATACCCATGAAGTAGAAACATTATTACAAACTGCATAACGATAAAATCTTGTAGAATCATTTATTGGGTCCAGCAGTTTATCCTGCATATATTCCGAGTCAAGATTTTCCAACCAATCCCCGTCATTACTCACTTCCCAACCAGACGCTTCGTTTACGCGGAGTGGGTAATAGTTATGATCTGATTTATAAAGTTCCAATGCAGAACGAATAGCCTCCAGATCCGATTTTCTTTTTGCATCTCTAGCTGAAGCTCTTGAACCTTGAAGACCAAATGCAGATACAGCAAGTAAAATAGCGATAATGGCAATAACCACCAGCAGCTCAATTAAAGAGAAAGCCGAATTACTATTATAAAATGGCGAAATTTGAACCCTTGTCGGATTTGCTTTGATTCCTAATTTTTGATTTTTAATTCTTAATTTTCTCATGTACTTATTTATTTTTTAAAGTGGACAAGTACCGCTAGGTGATGAAGTAGTTAATCCCGATTTTCCGTTGGAACAAACCACCCAATAATCCGTAGCGCTCGTTGCTTCAATTATCGACCATAAAACATTAGTTGTAGCTTGTGGTAAACCCGTATTACCTCCATCAGAGGTAAAATATCTATAGATAGGTGTACCTGTTGCAGAATTATACGTAGGGTCATTAGGACAGTTTGTCATTGATAAATAACCACATAAAGTACTATGTGCATCAGTACCTCCAGTTCTTCCTGGATAAAAACCGTTATTTTTGTTTGCATATTGTTCCAATGCTGTCTGATATTGTTTTAGGTCAGATTTACGTCTAGTATCTCTTGTGTTTTCCATAGCTCCCTGGAAACCAAAAGCTGACAATGCAAGAAGAATCGCAATTATAGCAATAGCAACCAAAATTTCAATTAAGGTAAATCCCTTCTGACTATTGTTGGGAGTCTGGAAAATACGACTTTTTATTAACATATAGTTGTTATTTGATTTATTTTTTTATTCATAAAAATTATTAGGGTAATGGGCAACCAGAACCCATTGAACCGGTAAACACACCAATTTTCCCGTTGGAACAAATAACCCAATAGTCATCGGAATCTGTTGCTTCAATTATCGACCATAGATAATAGGCGGATGCAGACGGTGTTCCGTTCGTTCCGTCTACTGTTCTATATTGATAGGTAGGTGTACCTATCGCTGCATCGTAGTTTGGATCATTCGGACAAACTGTTAGTGATAAATAACTACACAAGTCTATCGTTGAACCTCCATTTGGTCTACCTGGATATAAGCTATTATTACGAGAGGCATAAACTCCGAGTGCATTTTGAAACTGCTTTAAATCGGATTTTCTTTGCGTATCTCTAGCGTTTTCGAAAACTCCCTGTATACCAAAAAAGGAGGCTGCAACCAAAATTCCTATTATTGCAATTACAACCAGAAGTTCAATTAGAGTAAATCCTTTGTTATGTTTAATCTGCATCTTAGTCAACTCCTATACATCTTCCAGCTTCACACACATAACCGACACAACAATATCCTTTATCGCCAGATGCATCGCACGGATATCCACCCGGTATACAAATAGGTGTGGGAGTTGGCGTCGGTGTTTTTGCATCGCAGATGCAATCAGAATCTCCCGGACAACTCGCATTTTGGCAAGAATAAATTGCTAGCATACCAACAGGAAGACACGAAAGACCAGTTGGACATTGTGGTATCCAAATATCGGGATCGCATTCTGAACCGCAAACAAGAGAACCACCAGTCGGTCCAGGAGTATTACTTGGACCTGTAGTTGGCGGTGGCTGTGTGGGTGGTGGTTCAGGCATATTAAGGTCGTCAGGGCATTCATATCCAGCCGGAATACTATAATATGTCCCGACTCCACCTCCAGAGCAGATAACCCATGTATCATCAGCGTCATTTGTTGATTCTAAAGTAGACCATAAAACAAATTCTGTAGCCGTAGCTGTTCCGTTTGTTGTTCCATTCGATCTATAGCGATAAGAATCTTCTGTATCTGTAGGACAATTTGAAAGATCAAGAGTGTTGCAAAGACTAGGTAAACTTACACCTCCAGTATATGACGGGTATTTACCTTTGTTTTTGCTTGCATACTGAACTAGAGCAGTTTCGTACATTCTCAAATCAGACTTTCTGTTGGTATCTCTTGCCTGTCTTTGTGCTCCCGTAAATGAAACAAGGGCAATTGCAGCAAGAATTCCAATAATGGCAATCACTACCAAAACCTCGATGAGGGTAAAACCTAAATTCTTATTTCTCTTTTTCATGATCTTTCTATATTTATAATAAAGTAATTTTTATTGCTGTACAAGATACTGACAACCACCATTTTCACAGGCTATACCGCATTTATCATCACTTCGATTTTCCAAACATGTTTGCAGAGTGTATTCATCATTAGCTGTCCTAGCATAAACATAACTCCCATCAGGTGAAGGGTCTCCTGGTAATATACTCATATAGGTTTGTTCATTGGTAGCAAATGGTTCATTCCACGCACAAACCGTAGCTAAATCACCTCCGGGGCCACACCCCACTATTTGACCATTTGAGCTTGCCGGATAAACCGCGTAGTCATTGTAATAAAGCCGTAAGGCAGTTTGAATATTTCTCAAGTCTGCTTTTCTTTGAGCATCCCTTGCTCTTGCTCGAGCACTGTTGATATTTGCAATAAGAAGGGTAGCCAGAATTGCAATTATGGATATCACCACCAGAAGCTCGATTAGCGTAAATCCCTTATTTAGAATTTTAAGTATCGGATTTTTAATTTTTAAAAGCATGGCAGGCTCTATTTCATATTACAATAATCAAATATTCTTGTCTAATCACTATCGGTAGGACCTACATTTGCGCTCGTAATCGCAAAGTTGCAATTTTCCCCTCCACCACAGTTAAGACCCAAATCTATATCACAGCTGGGTTCTCCCAATTCATTTTTTATACAGTTTCTGTCTTCCGGATTTTCCAGATGCGCATATATCTGGAATGCTTGCTGATTACCTAAAGTTCTATAAAAATATTGTTGACTATCGACTGGATCAACGGGAATAATTCTGAAGTAGGTTGTTTCATTATCAGTCATCAAACCTTCTCCCCATATACACCTATCCGATGGATTTACACCGTTATATGAACAGGCCAATATCTCTCCTGCTGGATTTCCTTCGGGGTATAACTTGTGATCGTTGTAAAACATCTCCAGAGCACTGGAAATCTGTTTTAAGTCGGACTTTCTTTGGGCATCTCTGCTTCTTGCTTGAGTAAATCTGAAGGCTGAAAGAGCGATAACCGCCAAAATCGAGATTATGGAAATAACTATTAAAAGCTCAACTAGAGTAAATGCTTTTGTCAGTTTCTTTTCACTTTTTAACATTTTCAATTTAAAAATATCTCTATATCCATTCTTATACTATTGCAGAGAATTTTCAAGAGACGTATTTAGACTTGCCTTACCGAAATTGCAGATTCTTATTCCGCACTCAACATTTCTTTTAAGAATCAGTTTATCGTATTCCCTTAAATCTTTCCCTTCAAATGCCCCGAATATCTGAAACTTTGAACTGTTGGAAATATATCTATAATTTGCTCCTAAACTTTGTTGCGGGTCTTTGGGAATAAGACTTAAATAATGGGGATAATTATCATCGGTTACATCCATCAGGGAATCTTTACCCCATTCGCAGGGGACTAGATTTATAAGTTTGGGTTTTTTGTTAACAGGAATTTCAAAGGGCTTTTCCCGTCTGGTATCTGGACCTTTACAGGCAATAATCTTGCCGTCCGGAGAATTTTGCGGGTAGAATCCGTAATCTGCTTTGTAACTTTCTAAACCCATGGCTATCGCAGAAACATCTAAATTTCGCTGGTTATCCCTGGCTTTTCTTTCGGAGATTTTAAAATTTACAAAATTCATTAAAAATATAAAAAGAAGAATCACTAAAATTGCCCATATTCCACTTTTTTTAAATAAATGCGTATTTCTCACATCCTCCTTACCAATTCTAATATTCACATTCGTTTTGCGGATCTCCATTGCTATTTATACATAAATCGTCGCAACTGGGATCATTCCAATAGTTAGGATGACATAGGGGATCAGGTGGTATTTCTCTACAGTCCCCTGAAAAGCAACCATAGTATTTAAGCGGTGTGATTGTTGGATCTGGAGTTTGGGTAGCCGGAACGTCTCCTTTTGGCGGTTCCGGGGCATTGGGACTTGTCTGGTAATAATTAAAGTCAAAGTCCGGTCCGCATCCATTCAGACAACCCAGTTCTTCGATTTGAGCATCATTTTTATTCTCAAGTTCGGTAAATATCCAGTACCACTGGGGACACGCTGGACGATCGGTGTCGGGAATATAATCATAGTCACTTTTGGTGACCGGATCACAGGGAATTTTATTTAAGTAGGGTTGAAGACCGTCTCCCGGGTTACAAGCCGGTAGGGGATTAGGGTAACAGTCATGATCTTTCTCATATTCTTCTACAGCCTCCTGAATATAATAAATATCGGATTTTCTTTTTGAATCTCTTCCCTTGGCTAACTGGGTTGCAAGAACAATGTAGGAAAGAATTAAAAGAACACAAATTATCGCAATAACTATCATTATTTCTATTAAAGTAAATCCGTATATGGTGTGAGCAAATTTGTTTTTATTACGGAATAAATTTATTTCTTTTCTGATTCCCATAAACTTATATCTTTTAAAAAATCCCTAAATTGACTATGATTCTTTTTCCCCAAATCAGGGCAATAAAAAAAGCAAAAATTAAGAACGGTCCGAATGCGATTTTATCCTTTATTTTCGCCCTTTTTACTAAAATCAGTATGATTCCTATATAGGCACCTGTCAAGAAAGCCAAGAATAACCATACCAAAGAGTAAGAGACTCCAAGTATTGTTCCCAAAGGAATTGCTAATTTGACATCACCCAACCCCATACCTTTGCCTTTGGTAATAAAGAAAAGAAAATATAAAAGCATTGCGGCAAACATACCGGCAAAAAGATGAAGATAAAAATTATTAAAATGGGTAAGAACAAGAAAAGTGCCCACTATCAAATAAAGAATAAATATCAGGGTATCGGGAATAATTCCTTTTTCCAGATCGATTATAAATATTGCAATAAGAATTATAGAGATAAGAATAAAGTAGGGAAGAGTAAAAACCCCCAAAATATTTCCCCAAGTATTAAAAACACTATCTATAAAGACGGTGTCTTGCAGATTATAAACAGTGAAGATCAATAAAAAGGTTAAAGCTGTAAAAAATTCTATGAGAGGATATCGGATGGATATCTTTTTATGACAATTTCTGCATTTTCCTCTCAACAAAAGGTAAGAAAGAAGGGGAATATTATCGTACCAGGCAATTTCTTTCTTGCATTTATCGCAAAAGGATCTTCCTTTGGCTATAGATATTTTTTTCGGAATTCTAAAACTTAATGCAGTTATAAATGAGCCGAATATAAGTCCAAAAACAATTACTGCAAAATATTCAAATAAATACATTAATATCATTATTCATCACTAATGGTCAGTTAAGAAGTCCCAAAAGTATCTTCTCCATATAGACAGCAACAATTATAAATACGGGAAATTTATTTACTTTAACAAACAGTCTTAAACATGCTCCAAGAGGGGGTTAATTAATACAAAAACCTAAAAACCCCCTCTTTACTGTAAACAGCAATGTTTATTCAGGAACACAAACAACCCAGTTATTTGCAGTCCATGCGGTTGATGCAGCCCCTGTACAATCAGCTACCGGAACAGCTATTCTTGTTCCGTCAACAGCACTTAGCGTAAAGACTGTTTCATCGACACAAGCTCTGTCTCTATTGGCACGGGCTTGCGGTATATAACATGCATAAACAGACGATGATGCTTCAGCTGCTTTTCCTACATACATAAAAAAGTCTTCACTCGTTGCCGTGATGAAATTCCTGTTTCTAAATTCAGGTTTTAATTCATTGGTAGTAATCAAAATACCGTCTGTATTACAATCAGCTGCACAAATTCCAATGTTTATGTCTTGTGCAGTTATAAATCCGTAGAATGCGTCATTATTGGCTACAGCTCCCGATGTTACCCACGGGAACTCCATTCTGGCTGCGAAATATCTGTCGATGGCAGAAACCATCTGGCTTGAATCAGCTTTCATTCCGGCATCCCGGGCTCTATTGGCCTGCTCGATGGGATTTATTGCTGCGATAACAATCAGGGCGATAATTGCCAAAATTGCTATGACAATCAAAAGCTCAACAAGGGTAAAACCACCTAATCTCTTTAAATATTTTTGAGCAGTCATTAAATTATTTCACCCCCCTTCAATTTAGTATTATGTATCATTATTTATGTGTCAAGTGTTTAAAACTGACTGGTAAGACTGTAAATTGGTAAAATAACGGCAATCACCAAGAATCCTACTCCCAAGCCCAAAACAACCATGATTAGAGGTTCAACAGCAGCTGTTAGCGCCTTTACTTTCTGGTCGCTTTCAACCTCAAAAATGTGGCTTACTTTCTCGAGCACCTCATCCATTTTGCCTGTTTCTTCACCTACGGCTATCATCTGGGAGAGAATATAGGGAAAAGCTGCCGGATGTTTGGCAAAAGAATAGGCGACAGGAAAACCTTTTTCGACATCTTTGGCAGCTTGTCTTAGGGCGTCGCTTATTACGACGTTTCCCATAATGTCTGCTGAGATATTTAAAGCTTCCAAAATAGAAACACCCGAGCCCACCATCAAACTTAAAGTCTGGGTTAATTCCGTAAGCATTGTCTGCCTTTGCAGTTCACCGATAATGGGGATTTTGAAAATCAACTCATCTGTTTTTCTCCTGCCAATCTGAGTTTTTCTGTATACCCGAATCCCGTAAATAATTACAAAACCCAACACTATAAATACCGGCCAATAGTTAAAGGCAAAATTTGATATTCCCATCAGAATTCGGGTAGGCAAGGGGAGTTCTGCATTAAAATCTTTATACAATGCCATCAGTTTGGGAATTACAAAAATCATCATAATAAGAGATACTATTACCATTCCCACTACAATTATTATTGGATAAATTAGGGCTCCTTTTACTTTTCCTTTGAACTCTTCCTGGCTTTCCAAATTATCCGCCAGTCTAACCAAAACTTTATCGATAACTCCTCCTACCTCACCGGATTTAAGTAAGGCTACATACGTAGGATTAAAGACTTTGGGGTGTTTTTCAGCAGCGGCGGATAATGATTCTCCTCCCTCTACATCGGCAAGCATCTGGGATACCACCTTTTGCAGGCTACCTTTGCTTTGATTTCTTAAAACCAGCAGCGATTCGGTAATAGGCAGACCCGCATTGATCATTGTCGAAAGCTGTCTGGTAAAAGTCGAGATATCTTTTAAAGTAATTTTATCCCGCATCTTCCTGACAATCGAAAAAATTCCTTCTGATCGGGGAACAATGGTAATAACCACTAACCCTCTCTCTCTTACCAGTTTTGCTGCCTGGTTATCGCTTGAAGCTTCCACTTCACCCGTAATAATTTGGCCTGTTTTATCTTTGGCCTTATAGTTAAATCTTCTCATTTTTTACTAACTTCCTTTAACCAAACGCGTTAATTCTTCCGGTCTTAAACAATAGGTTTGCGCCACTTCCAAACTAACGGTTCCGTCTTTAACCATCTGTGCCAACGACATCTCAAGCGTACTCATTCCTGCTTCCTGGGAGGTCTGAATGATATTGTCTATCTGATGCGTTTTACCTTCTCTGACAGCAGTTTTGATAGCCGAAGTTGCCAGCATTACTTCATAGGCAACGACCCTTCCGCCTGAGAGCGACGGCATCAGACGCATGGAGAAAACCGCCTCCAAAACATTAGACAGCTGAAGTTTAACCTGATTTTGCTGTTCTTCGGGAAAAACGTCCACAATTCTATCGATTGTCTGTGCAGCCGAATTGGTGTGCAGTGTTGCAAAAACCAAATGCCCGGTCTCAGCAATCGTTAGAGCCGAGGCAATTGTCTCATAATCTCTCATCTCGCCGATCAGAACTACATTCGGATCTTCCCTAAGAATGCTTCTGAGGGCAATTTGCCAAGAATGGGTATCAAATCCCATCTCCCTTTGGGAAATAATGGATTTATTGGGCTTGATGACAAATTCTATGGGGTCTTCAATAGTAACAATATGCTCGGCTCTGTTTTGGTTAATTTCATTAAGAACCGATGCCAGGGTAGTAGATTTTCCGTGACCGGTAGGACCTGTTATCAAAATAAAACCCTGTCTTAAATTGGTAAACGAATGCAGAATTTTGGGTAATTTAAGGGCATCTATAGTGGGAATTTCCAAAGGAATAAGTCTAAAGGCAATGGCGAAACTACCCTTTTGGGTATAGGCATTGACCCTAAAACGTGCCGTTTCGCTGAAGGTCAGTGAGAAATCCAGCTCTTTATTAATAGTCAGTCTTTCCAACTGTTCGCTATTTAAGATTTCGGGAAGAATTTTATTGATATCATCTGCCGTAATAACCGGCTCGTTGGGAATGGGAATTAATTGTCCGTCAATTCTTAGGGTGGGGGGAGTTCCTACAACCATATGCAAATCGGATGCTCTTTTCTCGGCAGTTAACTGTAGATACTGTTTGATATCCATGTTAATATTTTTAATATTATTCCTGGGCGACTCTCAAGACCTCTTCAATGGACGAAATTCCTTCCAAAACCTTCATATATCCGTCCTGCTTTAAAGAAATCATTCCTTCTTCTCTCGCCTGACTTTCAATTTTTGATGAAGGAGACCTCTCTAATATTAGCCTACTAATTTTTTCGGTAACTGGCAAGACCTCAAATATACCCATTCTTCCATAATATCCTGTGTTATTGCATTCCGCATCTCCCATACCTTTATAAAGTGTTCCCTTACTGTCCTTTGGCCAAAGAGTACCCAGTACACTCTTCATATCCTCAATGACTTTGGGGTCAGGAGTATATGCTTTTTTGCATTTGTCGTGGATTTTCCTGATAACCCTTTGGGCAACTATTGCCGTCATGGAGGAGGCGAGAAGATAAGGTTCGGCTCCCATATCAAGAAGTCTGGGAAGAGCTCCCGAGGCATCATTTGTATGCAGAGTCGAAAAAACCAAATGTCCGGTTAAAGACGCCTGAATAGCCAGGTCGGTTGTTTCTTTATCTCTTATTTCTCCTACCAGAATAATATTGGGGTCTTGCCTAAGGAATGATCTTAAACCCGAAGCAAAAGTTAAACCTGCCCCGGGGTTTATTTGAACTTGATTTACTCCCGCCATTTTATATTCGATAGGGTCTTCCAAAGTTACGATATTTACTTTGGGAGTGCTGATTCTGGAAATAATAGAGTATAGGGTAGTTGTCTTTCCCGATCCTGTCGGACCGCAGATAAGTATTATTCCGTGAGGCCTTAAAATTGCATCTCCTAAGTTTCTTAAAGCAATCCCTCTTAAACCCAATTCGGGTAATTCTGGTACGCCTCCGGTTTTTTTCAAAAGTCTCATTACAATTTTTTCTCCCCAGGTAGTAGGAAGCGAAGATACACGAAGATCTACCTCTTCTCCGGACTCTTTAAAATTAAATCTGCCGTCTTGGGGAATTCTTTTTTCGTCAATTTTCATTCCGGATAATATCTTTATTCGGGAAATTAAAGCGTCATGAAGAGCTTTAGGAACGGTTAATTTCTCCTGCAAAATTCCGTCTATTCTGTATCTTACTCTTGTTGATTTTTCCTGCGGTTCGATGTGGACATCGCTGGCTCTACTTCTGACGGCAAAGTCCAGTACATGGGTTACAATTTCCGCTATTCTTTCTTCCCTGATAAACCCGGTTTTGTTCAAATCCAATGCTCCTATCCTTTCCTTTTCCGGCG
>DAIUCV010000009.1:0-25484 GCA_036846005.1 Patescibacteria group bacterium
AATTTTGGCCAAATTTACCAAAACAGAATAACAGGTTTGATAAAAATATAATTTATCTTCTCCATTTTCGGCCGAAGGACCGACTCTTTCCCTACTTCGGCGAATATACCAATTGGAGAAATCATCCACAAATTCCTCAATATCCGTACTTGCTGTAAAGACATCATATGTTTCTAAAGATTTTGTAGTATTTAGAATCGTTTCACTAAGTCTTACTAATATCCATTTATCTAAAATACTTGAATTTGGATTCTGATTTTTTAAATCATTTCCCGGTTTCCAACTATCAATGTTTGCATAAGTAACGAAAAAATTATAAATATTCCATAATCGTAAATGAAATCTTCTTCTGGTCTCATCCGCAACTCTATATCCAAATAAAAGATTCTCCGCCGGATTTTGTTTGACATACATCCAGCGCATTACATCAACACCAATCTTATCGGCTGCTTCATTAAATTCTATTGAATTACCCCAACTTTTATGCATTGGTCTACCATCTTCGGCCAGTAAAGTAGCAAAGCCCAAAACCTCTTTAAAAGGTTCTTTCCCTTCCAGTAAAGAACTCATAGCGATTAACGAATAAAACCAATTTTTAAATTGTCCTGGAAAACTTTCGGTAATAAAATCTGCAGGATACCACTTCTCCCATTCCTTTCTGTTATCCCAATATAAAGGTTTTCCTTTATTTTCCTGTGTGATTGTCGAAAACGATACAATTCCCGCATCAAGCCAGGGATTTCCTACATCAGGAATCCTTTCCATCAGTCCCTGACACTTGGGGCATTCTATTTTTACTTCATCAATCCACGGTTTATGGGGTGTGTGACCAATAAATTTCTCCCAACCTGCAACTGCTTTATTTTTCAGATCATCCTTATTTTCCACTACAGTAAAATATCCGCATTTCTTACATTCCCAAATAGGAAGCGCCAAACCCCAATATCTTTTTTTGGATATCAGCCAATCGTGCATATTATTTAACCAATCCAGCTCTCTTTCCAATCCAAAACCGGGAATCCACTTTATCTTTTTGGCGACATCAATCATTTTTTCCCGGAGAGTTGATCCTTTATCGGCTGATGCCATTAATTTTCGATCCATAGCTATATACCATTCATCTACTATTCTCCAGACCAATTCTGTGGAGCATCTCCAGCAAACCGGGTATCTATGTTTTACCGGAACAATTTTGAAAAGATATTTTCCACCGTCATAATCTTTCAAATAATCAAGAATTATTTCAGGATGTTTCTTGGCATTTTGTCCCGAAAATCCATCCATTAAATCCATATAGTTTGCTTCCTCGTCGATTACTTCAATCAAAGGTAGTTTTAATTTCTTTCCCAACTGAAAATCTTCTTCTCCGGCAGAGGGTGCAATATGTACCAATCCTGTTCCTTCCTCTTCACTTATTTCCAAAATTCTTTTTTCTGCAGCAATTATCCGGTGCTGGTATCCTTTCAATGCTTTATTAACCCGAGGAATCTCATCAAAGGGGGATTCGTATTTTAAATCAAGCAATTCATTACCTTTAAGTTTTTTATCAATACTAAAACTTAATTTCTTGGCCACATTTTCTAATAGATAAAATATATTATTATTTGCATCTTTTGCTGTTTTGACATAATTCTTATCCGCATCAACGGCTATTGCTACGTTGGCAGGAAGAGTCCAGGGAGTTGTTGTCCAAACCAATAAAAATTCATTCTTCTTACCGGCAAGAGGATATTTTACGTAAACCGAATCGTGGGTTACTTCACTGTAACTTTCGGTTAAAATTTCGTGCTGGGAAATTGCAGTACCGCACCTCGGACACCAGGGAACCGTATCGTGGCCTTTATAAATAAGGTTATTTTCGTGACATTTCGCCAGAAAATACCAAATCATATAATTATTTTCGTCACTTAAGGTGTAATAAGAATTATCCCAATCCATGAAATACCCCAAACGCTTAGACTGCAGAGTTTGGATATTTGCGTATTTTTGTGCTCTTTCTTTACATAAACTGATAAATTTGGCAATCGAGGCTTTTTTATCACCCGGTATGAGATTTTCTATATCTTTTTTGCTTTTTAAACCCAATTCCTTTTCGACTTCCACTTCAACCCATAGACCTTGACAGTCAAAACCATTTTGAAAACGTTCTCTAAACCCCTGCATGTTTTTATAGCGTTGAAAAACATCTTTATAAGTTCTCCCCCATGCATGGTGAATTCCCATGGGATTATTGGCTGTAATGGGGCCGTCCAGAAATGAAAAGATCTTTTTTGAAGATTTGTTCTTACCTAAATATTTTTGTACTATTCCTTTTTCGTCCCAATCCTCAAGTATCTTTTTCTCAAGAGTAGGAAAATCAACCTTGGTATCAACAGGTTCAAAAAAGGTTTTGTCTTTTAAATTTCCCGAAGATTTTTTTGTCATGCTGAAGCAATTTTACATCTCATCATGCAAGATTTCTAGAAGAACTACTGAATTTTCCTCAAAAAAGCCGGAATTTCAAATTTTTCCCCAAAAACATCCCCTTCCTCATCGGGAATTTCTGTTTGTGGTGGTTCTTCCTCGTCGCGCTTCTCAAATTTCTTTCCCTCGTCATCTTCTTCATCCTTGGAAATACCCTGGCTGATTATACCCTGGAATTGAGGTGTGTTTTTTTGTTGTGAAATCTGGGCTATTCTTGCTCTGGTTTCATCAAATCCTGTTGCAATGACCGTTATTCTTACCTGGTCCGCCAAATCATCTCTGACAATTGCTCCAAATATTATATTTGCATCTGTATCTGCAGAGGAAGAAATAATTTTTGCCGCTTCGTCAACTTCAAACATGGTCAAATCACTTCCTCCTGCAATATTAAAGAGAACTCCTCTTGCCCCTTCTATTGATAGATCAAGTAAAGGAGAAGAAATTGCGGCTCTCGCTGCCATCTGGGCTCTGTTTTCCCCAACACCAGTTCCAATACCCAGAAGTGCGGTTCCCGATCCTTTCATAATGGTTTTAACATCGGCAAAATCTACGTTAATAAGACCCGGCGTGGTAATGATTTCAGAAATTCCCCCAACAGCCTGCGCCAATACGGAATCAGCAAGATAAAAAGCCTCGACCAAAGTCATTTTTTTGTCAATGACATCCATCAATCTTTGATTGGGAATTACAATCAAAGTGTCTACTTCTTCCTTTAACTTTTCGATTCCTTCATCGGCAATTACCGACCTTCTGGTTCCTTCAAAAGCAAAAGGCTTGGTGACAATAGCCACGGTTAAAGCACCCGTTGATTTGGCCAGTTTAGCAACTACAGGAGAAGCACCCGTTCCTGTTCCTCCGCCCATCCCGGCCGTAATAAACACCATATCTGAGTCAACCATCAACTCTTTTAATTTTTCAACCGATTCCTCAGCCGCTTGTTTACCTATTTCGGGATTTCCTCCTACACCCAATCCTTTAGTCAACTTTTCCCCAATTTGTATCTTTGTAGTCGCCTTATTTTGCAGAAGAACCTGGGCGTCGGTATTCAATGCAATAAATTCGACACCATTTACTGCATTCTTTTCTACCATTGAAGAGACTGCGTTTCCACCACCACCACCCACACCTATTACTTTAATTTTTGCAATTCTTGCTGAGTCTGGTTTAACCAATGCCATAAATATTGTTTCCTTTTGGGCAGATTTTAACTTAGTATCTTTATAAACGCAAATTTATTTAGGGCAGAAGATCTTTGATTGCTTCTATAATTTTACCTGCTATACCTTTACCCGGTATTTTTATTCTTTTGGCAAAGGATGTATTTGATTCCTGGGGTTCTTCCCTAGCTCCGTATAGAATTAATCCCACGGGAACAGCATACAATGGATTTTCTATATCATCAATTAAACCCCCAACTCCCTTAGGAATTCCTATTCTTACGGGAAGAGAAAGAGTTCGTTTGGCACTCTCTATTATTCCCACGGTTTCAGCCCCTCCTCCGGTTACTACCACACCCGAAGGAATTCTGGTTGTTAATCCAACTTTATCGAGTTCAAGTCTTACCATCGAAAATATTTCGTTGAGTCTGGGCCTGATTATTCCTTCAATTAGTGTCTTTTTGGATACTTTTTTAACTTCGGATATACCGTCTTTCGAAAGATCCAAATTATCATCCTCTTCCTTTTGTTTTTTAACATCCTTTGAAAGTGATATCTTTATCTTTTCCGCGCTTTCCAAAGATACCCTTAAACCGATCGCCAAATCATTTGTGACGTTTCTAGCTCCAATCGGAATTACCCCAGAATATGCTATCGCTCCGTCGGAAAACGCGGTAATCGAAGTGGTTCCACCGCCGATATCTACAACCACACACCCCAGTTCTTTTTCTGTCGATGTTAAAACTGCCTCAGAGGCGGCAATTCCGTTGAAAACTAAATCTTCAATATTAATTCCTACTTCGTTTATTGCCTTTTTTATATTTTTAACTGATGAACTGGAAGCGGTAACTATATGTGTATCTACTTCAAGTCTTACCCCACTCATACCCACTGGGTCCTTGACTCCGTTTTCTCCGTCTACTGTAAATTCTCTTGGTATGACATGAATAAGTTCTCTTGATGATGGTAAAGATACTGCCGATGCCGCTTCAATCACCCTATCCACGTCGTTGACCGTAATCTCTCCGTCTGGGGTGGAAACAGCAACCACGCCGTGCGAATTTTGGGAAACAATACTTGCTCCTCCCAAGGAAAGATATGCACTATCCAAATTATAACCGGCCATTCGTTCTGCAGCTTCAACGCTTGCAATTGTAGCCTCAACCGCTTCTTCAATGTTTACTATTTGCCCCTTCTTTATTCCCACCGATTCAACCGAAGATACCCCAACAATATTTACCATATGTTGAAATGTGTTTGCGTCAGTTTGTACTTGGGCTATTAAAGTACATATTTTACTCGAACCCAATTCTATTGAGGCGATTATTCTATTTTTTGCCATAATTTATGAAATCACTTTATTATCGGATTTTTATAGCGTAAATCAATAGTGATTTGATTTAGCGCTTTCTCAATTCTAAAATTTTCGCTGCCACTATTCAACTGCTCAAAAAGCATTCGAAAGGCTCCGACCAATACTTTATTGTCTCCTTCCAAGGGAAAGATCGCCTTTGGGCCATTCTCTATTTCAATTTGTAAACTATCCCCTGCGATCTTACTAAGGCGTATTTTGTATAAAGAAAATATATCAGAAACAATGCGTAAAGCAAAAAGATCTTTTTCACCGAGTTTACTATTTACATCAATGTTTGTGTCAATTTCCATAGTTGGCAGATTGGAATTTGTAACTTTGGAAATGACAAAACCATCCTTTAAAACTAAGAAAGTTAATCCTTCTTTGGTCTTAACAGCATAGAAAGGCTTTTTTATAATTACATAAACCTCAATCTTATTTGGTAATTTAAAAGAGGTTATGTAACTTTCAACAATCAAGCTTTTTTTAAAATTAGAAGCAATCTCTTTTTTAGAGTCAGATAAACTTCTATTATTAGCTGAATTAAGTAAGGTAGTTATTTCATTTGGACAGGTACCATACTGACTCTTACAGATAATTTCCCTGATATTTATAAGTCTCGGTAAGATGAATATTGGAAAAACCAGAAGAATAACAATAAAAAGGAAAAGAAATATGTATTTAATTTTCACTATTTTTTAATTTCCTCCTCAACCAGTTTTAGTAATTTCTCTGCAGCATCCTTATCAGGACTTTCGGCACTATTCGCATTTTTAACCATTTCCTGCCAATTGATAAATGCGTGTTTAATTTCTTCATTAAGTTTATCGGGTGTTAAATTTCTTTGGTTAAGAACTTTGGCAAATCCTAATTTCGCAGCATACTCGGCATTCTTGGTTTGTTCATCCATAAAAGTTATAGGTAAGGGGATAAATATTGTAGGTCTTTTAGAAAAAATAACTTCTGAAACAATATTTGCACCAGCTCTACTTACAATCAAATCCGATCTATCAATAAATTTGTACCATTCACTGGGAAAAATAAAATCGTAAATTTCATACCTGGATGTTAATTTTGAAGGTAAATGTAATTTAATATTCTTAAATTTTTTATAATCTAAAGTTCCGGTCTGATGAATTACGGCATATTTTTCCAAAAGTTTTGCAAGTATGCCTTCTACTAAAACATTTATCATCTGCGAACCCCTTGAACCGCCAATAATAAATACTGTGGGAATATTACTTAATGTATATTTCGATTTAACTTGTTTCACCTCATCGGAGATTGGATTACCAATAACAAGTGATTTTTTAGAGGGAAAATACTTCATGCTTTCTACTCTTGCCAAGGCAATCTTTTTTGCAAAAAACGCTGAATATTTATTTGCTCTGCCAAAGACAATGGTTTGTTCATGAATAACAACGGGAATACGCAAAAACCATCCCATTACTACAACCGGAAATGAAGCGTATCCTCCGAAAGACAAAATTACTTTAGGTTTGATTCTATTCAATAATAACAATGCATGAATAAATCCAAGCGGAATCTTTAATATTGAGGGTATAGTCCAAATTGTAAACCTTCTTTGAATTCTTCCTGTTATTATTGGGTAATAATTTACCCCAATCGAGGGAAATACATTATACTCAAATGTTGTTAATTTAGCCCCTTCTACGGCATATTTAACACCTATCCAGTGAATATTAAATTCTGGCTTATGCTTTTTGATTTCCTGAATTAGAGCATAGGCTGTTGCTCCTGCATGACCCCCAGTTAGTACGATGTTAACCTGTTTTTGATTCATATTTAGAAATATTTAAAAGTATACCAGTTGCAATTAAAATCATAGTCAGGGATGATCCTCCGTAGGAAAAGAAAGGAAGAGGTACTCCAGTCAAAGGTACTACGGATAACATAGAACCAATATTCAAAAATATTTGTGCTCCTATCCAGGTAGTTAATCCCAAGGAGAATATCTGTGAAAATTTATCGGGAGCATTTAGACAAATTCTTAAACACTTAAAAATAAAGAGGGCAAAAAGAATCAACAAAATAAAAGAACCGACGAATCCCAATTCTTCAGCGATCACGGCAAAAATCGAGTCTGTTGCCGCTTCGGGTAAAAAAAGGTATTTCTGTCTTGAAGCACCTAAACCTACACCCCAAAAACCTCCCAAACCTAATGAAAAAAGAATTTGTCTAATATGATAGGACCTTCCCAGAGGGTCTTTGCTTTGTTCAATAAAAGTCATTAATCTCTCTCTTCTGTAATCCGAGGTTAGTATTAATACTACTGTAGCAACCAATCCGGTTAAAAGTGACGCAATAAAATGGAAAAAGTTAAATCCCGTGGCAAATATTTGTGTCATTCCTATCGCTACAATTACCAGTGTTGTTCCCAAATCTGGTTGGAGCATAACTAAAAAAGCCGCTACAACAAGAGGTATTAAGAATGAAATTATTCCCTTACCTTTTGAGACTAATTTGGCAAAATACAATGCTATTGCAAATTTTAAAATCTCCGCTGGCTGTACTGAAAAATACCCCAAGTTCAGCCATCTTCTTGCTCCCAAAGCCTTACTTCCCAATCCGGGTATCACAACCAAAATAAGTAAAATTATTCCTCCGATGAAAATGGGTAATGCCACCTTTTCCCAAAATAGATAGTGAATTTTGGAAAATATCACAAGCAGTACAATTCCAATCCCCGCCCATACCAATTGTTGCTTAACGAAAAAAAATTTGTCATTAAACGCACTCATCGCCTGAGGAGCCGAAGCATCGGCAACGGCAATCAACCCCAATACCGTTAAAATTAGAGTTAGTGTCAAAAGGCTTTTATCTATAACCTTTTTTTGCTTTCCTAAACGTAATTTTCTTTTCATTTGAAGAATAAAAACAATCTGTTAAATCGTTGCCAACCATAGACCGAAAATTGCCAACATAATTTGTGCAAGCCACGCCCTGGTCACAATTTTAGGCTCTTCCCAACCAGCCGCCAAAAAGGAATTGTGAAGCGGAGCCAATGGTAAGATGGGTCTTTTTAATACTTTCCAGCCGAATATTTGAATAGCTGAGGTAACTAACTCCAAGATAAATATTGCGCCAATCACCAACAAAGCAAACAAGGAACCCGTCAAAAGTCCGATAACTGCAATGGTTGCCCCAAAAGACAAAGCGCCCGCATCTCCCAAGAAAATTCTGGCCGGCCAAACGTTGAAATATAAGAAAGCAATTATTGCACCCAACCAAATAGCTATAAAAACAGAAAGTGGAGTATCCAAAATATTAGCCGCAATTACAATAAACGCAATTAAAAATATCATTAAAAGACCTGTTGCCAGACCGTCCAAACCGTCGGTAATGTTATAGGCATTAGTAAACGCCACTATGATGAATGTTGCTAAGGGAACGTATAAAAACTTTAAACTTATTATCTTGTCAAAAAAAGGAACATGGATAAACTGAATTCCCAACTTTTTATAAATAAGGTAACTTATGGCAAATGCCAAAACGAATTGCAGGAGAAATTTCTGTTTTCTGGTTAATCCGAAAGACAAACCCAAAAGTCTTTGGCCGGGTTTTCCCTTACCAAATATTTTTACTAAATCATCGGTCAAACCCAGTAAGCCAAAGCCTACAAAAGTTATAAGAATAATTGTCATCTCGGTTTGAAAATGAAACGCACTTCGGATTAAAACTCCCATATGGGATGCAAAAGGAAAGACTAAAACAAATATCAAGGAAACTATGACAACTATCAGAATTCCACCTCCAATTGGAGTACCTGCCTTAATATCGTGTAATTTATCAAAAAGAGGTACCTTACCTTTTTTTGGAGCCTCTTTTTGTCTGGTTAACTTTAATTTATATAGAATATTAATAAAAGGAACAATCAGAAGGCTTGTTATGGAAAAAGAAAATATCACCAGACCTAGAGCCAGGGGTAATGCATTAGTCAAATTCATGTTCAAATTAAATTATATGACTTACGATTTTATCGAGCAAGCGTGAAAAAATAATATCGACTTTCTCAATTTTCCGGCAGAATCCCAAAGTGTACAAATAAGTCCTTGGCGATATTATACCAAAGAGGCGCTGCAGTTTCTGAAGCCCATTGCGACGTCTGAGGTTCTTTTAAGGTAACCAACATGATAAATTTGGGATTGTCGGCTGGAGCAAACCCTATAAAGCTTGCTATTGTTTTTTCGTTATCATAATGTCCTGATATGGGTATTTGGGCAGTACCTGTTTTTCCAGCAACCTTAAAACCTTTCAGAAAGGTCCACTTACTTTCACCGTTTTTAGCAGCCTCAACCATCATTTGCGTCATATCTTTTGCAGCTTCAACTCCTATAACCTGTCCTTCTTCGTGAGGTTTAATATCCTCTTCCCATCCTTCACCCTTTAGTTTATCTACAACCTGCGGTGTCATTAATTTACCGTTGTTGGCAATGGCAGAAACCGCTTTAATCAACTCCATGGGTGTAACGGCTACGCCCTGGCCAAACGACGCGGTTGCTAAATCAACAATGTTCCAAGTTCCTTTATCCCGCAATTTTGGAGCCATTTCTCCCTGAAGGTCAATTCCTGTTGTTTTTCCAATTCCGAATTTGTCCAGATAATCATACATTTTATCGGTTCCCAACTTTTGTCCCACAAAAGTCATCCCGACGTTATCCGAATTGACAATTACGTCTACCATTGAGGAATCGGGTCGATATTTATTGTTCCAGGTCTCAATAGAATACTTATCAACTTTTAAAGGACCAGCACAGATATCACAAATTGTATCGGGTTTAACCGCTTTTGCATCCAAACCTGAGGCCATAACCAATACCTTAAAAACCGATCCGGGTTCAAAAGAATCAGATACGGCAGGATTTTTAAAAAGTTCATTCGTAAAATCGAAGTAATCTTTGGGATCATAGTCAGGTAAAGAACTCATAGCAAAAACGGCACCTGTTTTAGGATCCATCACAATTACTGTTCCGCCTTTTGCTCCGTAAGCTTCGATACCTTTTTTGAGTTTATCTTCAACGGTCAGTTGTATGGCTTTATCGATATGGGTTATCAAATCAACACCGCTATAGGCAGAAACTTCTCTCACATCTCCGATTACAATAGGAGAACCTGCAGCGTCGGATTCTCTGGATAAAAATCCGGGTTTGCCGGATAACACCAAATCATAATACCCTTCCAAACCAAAATATCCCTGATCTGATCCCTGTTCGTTTTTTCCTACAAATCCCAGCAAATGAGCAGCACTCGAGGCTTCGGGATAGGCACGCAGTTCTTCCTCTTCAAATCCAATTCCGTTCATACCCATAGCTTCAATATTTTTTTTCGCATCTCCAGTTATTTTATGTCTTATAGGTATCCATACAGCCTCTTTCTTTGACAATATTTCTTTCAGACGATTACTTTCATTAAGTAGCATATTTCTATCAGAAGGATCTTCAGTTAGAAAAGGAGCTAATTTATCGGAAACCGTGTTTATTTTCTCACTTATTTCCGGTACAGAAGCATAGACCAACCATCCCTCCTGCCTTCCCGCAAGGATCGAGCCGTCGCTGGCAAGAATATTTCCCCTGGGAGCCGTAATGCTATAACCTACCTGATATTGTCTTTTTGCTTCAGTTGCCAAATCTTTAGCTTTAATTACCTGCCAGTAAAAAAGTCTTGCAACCAGCACTAAAAAACCCAATAGAAAAAATACCCAAATTATTTTTATACGGGTGTTCATAAACTGTAAATTAAATTATTCAAGGAAGTTTTGCCACTTCCTGACTTTGCTCACTATATATAAGTCTTGAAGGTTTAACAAAACCTAAACTTTCGGAGCTTTTGGATAAAGCAGAAAGAGAACTGTTTTCAATCAAATTATTATTTAACTCCTCGTTTTCCTTGATAAGTTTTAACTCCTCATTTTCCAAAAATGCCAATTTGGCAGATGAAGTTATTGTTTGAATAGTCATAAATACCGTAAGTACGGCAAAAATAATACCCGCGCCAAAAATAAGGGAGGGAACCTTAAATCCGATAAAATTTACTGTTTTTTTATTTTTTAGGTAATATTTATTCATATTTTTTCTAAAATTCTTAACTTGGCACTTCTTGATTTCGGATTGTCTCTTACTTCTTCTTCGGTCGGAACTATTAGTTTTTTATTTACTACAACCCCTTTTCCTAAATCTTTTTGTAAATTAAAAAAATCTTTTACTATTGCATCCTCCCCGGAATGAAAACTAATGACTACCAATCTTCCCTTATTTTTTAAAAGTGATAATGCATTTGGTAACGCTTCCTGTAAATTCTCAAGCTCGCTATTTACCGCCATTCTGAGAGCTAAAAAAGCTCTGGTTGCCGGATTAATATTCCTTTGTTTCTTAAATACTTTTTCGCAAATTGATAAAAAATCACTGGTGGTTTTTATTGGGTTATTCTTTCTAAATTCCACAATTTCCAATGCAATTTTTTTCGATTCAAAATCTGTTAAAACTTGCGAAAATAAATCTGTTAACTGATCTCGTCTCAAAACGTTTAATAAATCCGCTGCAGTAGGTCCACCCGAGGTATCTATTCTCATATCTAGGAGTGCTTCTTTATTGTTAAAAGAAAATCCACGCATATCTGAGGTCAACTGAATATTTGATACTCCCAGATCAAAAAGTATTCCGTCAACATCTGTAAAGTTTTCGCGTTCGGCAATACTTTTTATATCTTTAAAATTACCCAGTACCAGTTTGTATGAATTTTCATTTGCTAATCGCTCTTCGGCCAGATTAAGCATTTCATTATCCATGTCTATGCCTAAAACCGTGCCTCCTCTTTTTACAATTTCCAATGTGTGTCCTCCTAAACCTATTGTTGCGTCGATATAACTAGCTTGATGATTTAAATGTGCATCGTCTAATCCCAAAGCTTCTAAAACTTCTTTTGTTAGTACGCTTTTATGAATCTTTTCTTTCTTTGTTTGAACTTTCTGCATTTTGCTTCTTCTGAGGTTCTTCGCATTCTCTTATAAAGTTCACCGTATAATCCAATCTTTTCCTCATAAAGTCTCCGTTTAATCTAATCATTAGCCTTCACCCACCACCTTTCTTTGATAAAAATTTCTCATGTTTTTGTTTTTCTTTGTTTTGAAATTTCTTCAAGCATTCTGTCTGCTTCGGTTTTTACTTTAACCTCTTCTTTCTCCCATGTTTCCAAATCCCAAAGTTCAATTCTTTCACCCAACCCCAAGAAAATAAGTTTATCCTCAATCTTGGCGATATCCCTTAAGATCTGCGGTATCACAAATCTACCCTGATCATCGGTTTCGACTTCAAAAGCAGTAGATAAAATAAACCTTTCTACGCTTCTTATCGGTCTGGTAACTACCTCTTCTTTATTTGTTAATCGAGCCAAAAGTCTATCCCAACCCTGTTGGCCTACAATAACCAGGCATTCTTCATACCAACGGGCTATAATAATTTTGTTTCCGGTTTCTTTCCTGAACTTCGCAGGAAGAGCAATTCTTCCTTTTTCCGAAACCTGCGTGAAATATCGTCCAATTAACATTTAATTTTAGGGCAGTTTTTGACATATTAGTTGATAGTTTGTATTAATAATTCACTACTTTTCACCACTTTCTACCATTTTTATTTATTTTCACGATCATGTCAATACAAATAAAACCCAAATAATGAAGACTAGTATAAAATCTTACTTACTGAGGATTAACAGAAGCAAAAATTCCTAAATTACTGGACTTTCCGGCATCAAGTTTTGTCCATTTATTATCCACCCAAGAATAAATTTCACCCTCTATATCCACTACTCCCGAAAGCTTAACCAAACTCGAACTGAATACCCCGTAAGGACCTTTAGACATTGAGGGTAATGTTTCAAATGCTCCGAAGGTTTGCATGGTAACAAAAAAGTCTTTTGTAGGTGTTTTATCCAGTGTAAATTTAAATTGATTGTCTATTGAAGTTAATTCTTTAACTTTTGACTGCAAATGAAATTCGGTTGAAAGCTTTCCTACAAGTTTACCTTTATCATCTCTAAATTTGAAAGATAAAGTACCCTGACTTACACCCTCATCGTATCTGAATTTACCCGAAGATTCGCTTCCCAAAAGCAATTTTCTTTCAATTGTTTCCCCTTTTTGGATCTTGACTGTTCCCGGAACTCCCTGGCTTCTGCCGTCGGGGAGGGAGTAGAGAATTAAATAATCAACTGTTGCTGCTTCAATATTGATTTTTTCAATTTTCATTGTTAACCAGTGTCCGTCTTCGGTGGGAGTAAGAGAGGCAACAGGGCGCATTTCAAAAGGAATTTCTGGAGCTGTCTCTTCTTCTTGAGGAATTTCTTTTTTATTTCTGGTAATGAAAAAGGCTCCAACCAAAATTAAAATCCCAACTCCCAAAATCGCAAATGGTAAAAATTTCTTCATAATTACTTTAATTTATTCTCTATATACCTAACCAACTTGTCAACACTTATTCTTTCCTGTTTGGCAGAATCCCTATCCCGAACGGTAACCGTATTATCTTTTAAGGTATCAAAGTCAATTGTCACACACCACGGCGTTCCTATCTCATCCTGGCTGTAGTAACGCTTGCCGATATTTCCCCTGTCATCCCAGGAGGTATTAAATTTGGCTTTAAGGTCAATATAAATATCTTTGGCTTTTTTAACCAAATCCTCTTTATTTGCCAAAAGCGGAAAAACGGCAACCTTATAGGGAGAAAGTTTAGGATTTAACTTAAGAATGGTTCTACCGCCTTCTTCGCAGTAAGCATCGATAAGGAAAAATAAAGCCGCTCTATCCACTCCACCCGATGTTTCAATCACCCAGGGGGTATATTCTTTTTGTGTTTCTGCGTCTTTATAGGAAAGTTTGTGGTTTTTAAGGTCAAAATCTCCTCTTAAGTGAATCCCTTCCAATTCACTCCAACCAAATGGAGCCTCGTATTCTATATCTTCTGCTTGCTTGGCATAATGAGCTCTTTTTTCGGGTTCATGCTCTCTAAACTTTAATTTGCTTTTAGCAATTCCCAATGCTACATACCAATCCAATCTCTCTTTTTTAAGAGTATCAAATGTTTTTGTCGCGTTTTTCTCATCGGGATATACAAAATATTCCAGTTCCATTTGCTCAAATTCTCTGCTTCTGAATGTAAAATTTCCCGGGGTAACTTCGTTTCTAAAAGCCTTACCTATTTGAGCTATACCAAAAGGAATTTTTACCCTCGAGGAATTAACCACATTGGCAAAATTTACAAAAACACCCTGAGTAATTTCTCCCCTGAGATATGCCTTCTCCTTGGGCTCGGTAACACCCAAAAACACCTCTGTCATGAGATTGAATTGTTTGGGTTCTGTCCATTCGACGTTCTCGTGTTCTTTCTCGTGTTTTTCCAGGTCTTTTTTATTATCAGCAACAAACCTCTTGTGACAAACTCTACATTCCACCAGGGGGTCAGTAAATGCATCCAGATGACCCGATGCCTTCCAAACCAAAGGATTCATAATTATTGAAGCATCTAATCCCACAACATCATCCTTAGCGTAGACCATCGTTTTCCACCATTCCTTTTTGATATTATTTTTAAACTCGACTCCCATGGGTCCGTAATCCCAAAATCCCGCAAATCCTCCATAAATTTCGCTTCCGGGGAAAATAAATCCTCGCCTTTTGGCAAGTGAAGTAATTTTGTCCATCAATTCCATAGTCAAATTATATCTTAGAGTATATATTATTTTCTACTGTAATAAATTTATTTACGATAATATCCTTTTACCTACCCGAATACTATTAAGATTTCTTTCCAAAATTTCCGACAATTTAGCATCTGCATCCTCTAAAACTTTTCCCTTCGGCCAAAATCCGAGGTCAACCAAAATACGATGGATAAAATTTAACCGCTGTTCTTTTAGACTAGAATTGTATTTAAGAGCCTCAAGATTATGCAAAACGCTTTCGAATATCTTTGTATTATGTTCATTTTCGCTGGTAATCTTTCCTATAACTTCCATGAAATAATAAGCAAGAGCTACCTTCTTTAGATCTTTTCTGATTTTCGCAAAATTATCGATTATCTCAACCTCTGTCATGATATCGATCCCTTTTCCCCTAACAGCCTGAAAATCCACTAAGCTAAAAACTTCTATATGACCTCTTTTCCTGCTCTTGGGCATTCTGACGCCTTTTGCAAGTAGAGATACCCTCCCGAAGTCCTTAGTATAAACGGACAATATTCTGTCGGATTCTGAATAATCTTTTCGAGCAAGAATTATACCTTTAGTTTTATAAGACCTTGATTCCACGAAGATATTGTAGACTTAAAAATTAGAAAAAAACAGTTTTTATATCCTAAATTTCATCTCCTTGTCGGTTTTCAGTAGGAATTCCTCTTCGGTTTTGCCAATCTTAATAGTATACAAAGGAGCGTCTTTCCCCGGTTGTTTCTGAATATAATACTTGTAGACATCTTTTACTTTAAACGGAAGTTTATACTTTACCGTTACTTGGGTAATACCCAAGGGTCTTAATTCAAAAAATCCGGCAAATACTGTTTTATTAAATTCTTCATAGGGTTTGGGAGAATCCTCAACTCCTTCTAAAGTAATCAGTTCGCTTCCCTTGGGAACATAAATTCTAACCCAATTGGGTAAAACTGAATTCAACCAACCGTCATATTTCTCAGGATTTTTATAGCTGATTGTCAAGGTTTTCTCAACGCTTCCGTCTTTGGCAATTTTTATCTCTTCACTAACTTCCTGAGTTACATAAAGGTTGGATTTTCTGCCGCCCAAATTTGCATCGTTTATCAAAAGATAGTCATCAGCAGTATCAGTAATAATTCCTCCTATTCCGAAACTCGCAACCCCTTGTTGGGTCTTTTGGTCAAAAAGGAAAAATAATACGTGCTTTTCCATCATGGACTTAAAACCTGCTTCAAAAAGTGCCGGTATCTTCTCTTTGGGTTGACCCAGAGCATTGGACATAATCGAATTCATTAAAGGTCCTATGATTTTTTTTCGGTTATCCGAATTTGGGGGTTTATAGATAATTTTTCCCGATACAGGATCCCAGACAATCGGCCCTTCTACGTCTGCAAAACTTTCCAGTTCATAAATAACCTGGGGGCAATTACACTCGGGAATTTGTTTGGTACTGAAATTCCCAAAACCGGGAACTCCGATAGGACCTATTGCATCCAGTAAGTAGACCAATAACTGGGTATCTACGGCGATAATGCCATCTATGTCTTTTACTCCCACTATTTCTGCTTCCTGGGTAAATAAATCCATCGACTGGGAAAAATCAGGTGACCAGTTCATATCCCTTAACCTTAAATTTTTGGAAATAATATAAGGACCTTTAATATATTTGACTATTGGATCTGGAGCAGGAATACTTGGCTTATACTTGGCATCCAAATTATAAATATCGTTTGAGTTTACCGGTTCGAATTTTGCTTTATCCACTTTCATTATTGAGTAAGCTGTCATAAATCCACCCGTAGGTCTTAATTCCTTGTCGTTTTGGAAAAGAATCAAATATGTTCTGGGGGAATCTAATCCCAAGAGGTAGGGAGTGTTTTCCAAAAGAGGTTTACCATTCGTTATAAGCTTGGTTGCACTATCCACCAAATCAATTCCTTTTTCCAAAGTTGCTCTTAAAGGTTTACCGGCAATTTTTTCCGGATATCTGTTGGGGTTAACATTATCAATCTCATTTCTTACGAGATCTGCCTTTGCTGCAATCTCATCCATTTTGGGTAAAAGTGAGGGCAGGGTTTTTACAATAAAATCTACTCTGTCGGCAGCAGTTTTTCCTCCGTCTCCGTATGTTTTGGCACCTTTTAAACCGATCAGATCGCTATAGGGTTCAATTGTATCCAAGGTAATTTGACCCAGATCTGTTCCGTAAATACCCGCATTTATGAAATGCTGTCCATCACCTATATATCCGCCCAAAAAGGGTATAAACTTCATCCAGGAAATAAGATTGTAAGAAGATTTAAGAGAAATAAGTGAAGTTTTAAAATCCCCCAAATCTGTTTTCATTTTTTGAATATCTTGAAGCTTTACCGATTCCTGTACTTTGTATATATTCGTTAGAACTTTTCTACCATGCAAATAAACATTTAAAAAAAGAAGACCTAAAATTACGATAAAAATCAACAGAAATCCCAAAACACCGAATACAATTTTTTTTCTGGGTGATTTATTTATCATTTGCGAGGTTGCCTTTTCTGCTTTCTTTTCTGGTTTGTTAATCTTTATAGTATCTAAAATTGGTTTTTCTTCCTCCGCATTCGGTTTAATTTGCGGAATAGTCTCTTCGGGCATATATTCAATGATACGATAACCTACCTTAGAATTCCAGACTTGCACTTTAACCTGAAGCTTAGCTTATAAAGCTCCCTTACCCGAGAGCATAACCCAAGGAGTTTTTAATAGTACCAAAAAATCCAAAAATATCGACTTCTTTTTGGCATAGTAGGCATCCATCTCTATTCTTTTATCAAAATTAACATCGCTTCTTCCTGACACTTGCCAAAAACCGGTGATTCCGGGTTTAACCGTCTGCATTTCCTTCACAAAATCATCGGTTCCCGGAAATTTTACCTGTTGTTCTTCCAGTTCCTCTGCCAGGTAAGGTCTGGGGCCAACTATGCTCATCTCTCCTCTTAATACATTTATAAGTTGGGGTACTTCATCGATAGAATGTATCCGAATGAATTTGCCGATAGGGGTAATTCGTATATCATTTCGAGGTTTATAACAGCCACCCGAATGTTTTTCTTCGTGTATGTGTTTAAAACGGGGATCTGTTTCTTCCAATACGTCTGCTTTGACCATCATTGATCTGAATTTATATAATCTGAATGTTTTTCCGTTTCTGCCCAATCTCTTCATGTGCTTATTTGTTTTTTCGACAAAAACAGGTCCTCTTGAAGAAAGTTTAATTGCAATAGCAACACCAAGCATCACAGGAGAAAAAAGAATAAGAAGAAAAAATGCGCCTACAATATCTATTAATCTTTTTACAACTTCGTAATACATAGTGGGCAGGTGATTATACTACAGGAAAGTCATATTTCAATCATTTTGTATATTCTTTGAAATAATGTTCCAGCTTGGCGTATAGATCTTTAACTTTTTGTGTTTGGTCAAGTTTACATACCAATAATCCATCCTTAGTATCTATTACCGCAATATCCGATAACCCTATTACAGCAATCATTTTACCTTTAGGTCCAATCACTAAATTATTTTCCGAATCCATAAACTGGGTATCTACTCCGCCTTCTACAACCGTCTTCATTTTGGGAGTAATCAGTGACTTATAAAAATATTCCCAAGATATTCCGATATCCTCCCAACCCATATCCGCAGCAATTGTAGCCCTGACATCACCGGGTAACTTTTCGAAAATTCCATATTCGATCGAGTCTTTAACAAATTCGTGATATTCCTTCTCCAAAACGCTCTTTTGTTTCGTTGTCCCCCAGGCATCGGATATTTTCATTAACCCCTCATACATTGCCGGTTGGTATTTTTTATAATAATCAAGCATCATATCGGTTTTCCAAACGCGATACCCGGTATTAATAATCCAATCACCCGATTTAAACAGTTTTTCAGCAAGCGGTTCATCCGGTTTTTCAATATGTTTTTCTATAGCCACGATTTTAAATTTATTGACGGTTCCCAATGTTTTACCCAGTTTCACCCAGCCGTTATGAACACTGGGGTATGCGGGTTTGGAATCAACCGATACTATTAATCCTGTTTTTGCCGCAAACTCACCCGCCGCAGCTACTGCTTCTAAAAATACTGATTCTTTAGCTATTAAATGTTTTGCCCAAGAAATAAGAACCGCTTCTCCCGGGAAATACTTATTAACAATAGCTGTTGCCAATCCGCACGCAGCCAAGATATCTTTTCTCTCAGGTTCTGCGATGATATTGTTATTGGGTACTTCGGGAACCTGACGCTTTACAAAAGGAACGTAAATATCTTCGGTGGAAACAAAAATATCTTCAGGTTTATATACTTTTCGGTAGCGATAATATGTCATTTGAAAGAAGGATTGGCCATTTACCAAAGGTACAAATGGTTTGGGGAAAGATTTCCTACTGATAGGCCACAGTCTGGTTCCGTGACCTCCTACAAAAATTACAATCTTCATAATTTATTAATTAAAGATAAAATATTTTTAGTAAATTCTTCTTTTGAGAATCTCTTTGCATTACCAATAATATTTTCAGTCTTAAATCTCATTCTATCAAATCTTTTCACGGCGTCAACTATGCTGTCAGCTGTTGGGTTTGTAAAAAACAATCCGGTTTTTCCTTCAACCACTGTGTCTAATGCTCCTCCTTTTTTATAGGCAATTACGGGAACTCCTGATGCTTGTGCCTCAACACAGGTAATTCCAAAATCCTCTTCTTGAGGCATAATAAAACACTTTGCTTTTCTGTATAAAGATGGTAATTCCTCTTCGGATACCAAACTTTTAAAAACTATATTTCTTTTTGCCAGTTTCTTTAGTTTTTTTTCTTCACTTCCTGTTCCGACAATCATCAGAGGATATCCCAACTTATTAAAGGCTTTAATTGCCATATCCACTTTTTTATAGGGAACTAGCCGAGAGACTATTAAAAAATATTTTCTGTTCCCATAAGGCAATAAGCTTTCGGGAGAATAGAATGTGGAAATTTCAACAGGGGGAAAAATTATTCTGGAATCTCGATGATAATATTTCTTTATCCTGTTTTTTACTTCTGTAGATATTGCCACAATTATATCTGGTCTTTGGGCAACTGCTCTATCCCATCTTTTTAAATAATTAACCGGAATTTCTGATATTGCTTTAATTAACCTCCCTTTAAAGTAATCTTTGTAGTGACTCCAAAGGTAACGCGTGGGAGTTAAACAATAACAGATATGTACGGTTCCCGGAGTTGTAATAATTCCCTTGGCAGCCTCACTTGAAACTGATATTACAAGATCAAACTTTCTAAAATTTATACTTTCGAAAGCAAAAGGCATAAAAATTGCCAGAAATTCATGATGAGATTTAACTTTGGGTAGTTTTTGTAAAAATGAAGGTATCACCGCAGGGAAAACTTTGGCCCATTGCGCTTTATTTTCATCATAAAGAGAAGTAAAAAGAGGTGCATCGGGAAATAGTTCGTGCAGAACTAAAAGTACTCTTTCGGCACCACCCCATTTATTAACCCTGTCATAAACTAGCGCAATTTTCATATACGGATAATGTTTCTCGAGCCATTTTATCCCAAGAGTACCTTTTTATAAAACTTTTTCCTTCAGCTATTATTCGTTTCCTTTGCTCTACGTCAATTACGAAGGCTTTATTGATAGCATCTTTGATTGAATCTACACGGAGGGGATCAAAATACAATACATGGCCGTTGTATATTTCTTTAAAAACCGGGATATCTGATGCCAATACTAAAGTTCCTGAAGCAATTGCTTCTAATCCCTGTAAGCCGAATCCTTCGGATAAAGACGGGTAAATAAATGCTAGGGAATTTTTATAAACTACTCCCAATTTATTATCCGGAATAAATCCCAATATTTTTATAAAAGAATCCGAATTTGTTTTATCTACTTTTTCTTTTAATCTCTGAACAAAGATATTTCTGGAAGAAACAATTGCAAAAGTTAAATTTTTCTTTTCATCATTATTGAATACTTTTACGGCTTCTATGGCTTTATCCAAATTCTTATGGGGATAGGCATTACCAACGTAGATAAGATAAGGTTTTTCTATATTAAACTCCTCCAGTACCTTATCCTCTTTTAAATTGGAATCGACAAACTCTTCGTCTAATCCTTCATAAGTGACATCAACTTTATTTGAATGCAACTTGTAACAATCAGCCAATTCGTTTTTAACAACATTACTGGGAACCAGAATTTTTTTCGATCTTTTTACTGCTACCCCAAATACTATTTTATAACCCAACCTTTTTAATAAATAAAAACATTTATTTCTGGTGGTTACTTCTATCCCTTTAAAAGAATGCATCAAAAGATCATGTATGGTTACTATATAATCTCCAAAATAAAATATGGGAACATTAAAGTGGGGAAAATGAACCATATCCGGTTTTTCTTTATAAATATAAAAAGGTAGAAGTATTTGTTCCAAAAAACTGTAGTGCCTGAAATCGGTTAATACTTTTTTCCAATTTTCTGGCAGCTTTAGCTCATTGAAGTATTTTTTTCGCAGGAAAATTACGTAATTATTTTTCTTGTCAATTTCGGCTATTTCTTTGACGAGGTTAATTACATATCTGCCCAGTCCTGCATTTTCCAATCCGTAAAGTCTTGCATCAATTACAATTTTCATAAAGTTAACCCAATAAAAGGGTTTTAATAAATCTCAAGGCCTTCATAAATTTTATTCCAACCAAAACAATTAAATTCAAGATTAAGGGATATTTTTTCCACAACCTTTTTCTGTAAAATATTTCCATAGAATCTACCCCTGCCATTCTGTACTTAAGACGTTCCTTTAAAGGAACTTTTTCTTTTAGACTGCTTTCGATTTTTCCTTTTGAAGCACCTTTAATATGAATAATTGTTACTTTCGGGTAATAAATTATTTTCCAACCCTTTTCTTTTATCCTCCAACAAAGATCTATATCTTCTCCATCTATAAAATAATCTTCGTCAAACCAGTCGATACTGTCTAAAACTTTTTTTCTTGTTAAAAGAAATGCTCCCTGTAAAACATCGACTTCGTGTTCAATATCGGGAGAGATAAAACCATACCAGTATCTGGCAAAATATTTTGACTCAGGGAAAATTCTGTCCAGTTTCAAAAAGAGATGGACCAGTCCTATCCAGGGTGTAATAAATGATCTTCTGGCATCTTTATCCAATTCCCCTCCCGGAAGTTTCATTTTACAGGTCATAGCCCCAACATCCTGATGTTCTTCCAAGTACTTAATGCTTTCCCTTAAAGTGTTTGCATGCATTAAGGTATCGGAATTTAAAAACAACACATATTCTCCTTTTACATACGACTTTACCCGGTTATTTCCGGCCGCAAAACCCAAATTACTCTGATTCTCAATAACCAAAATATCCGGAAAATCTTGCTTAAGCATTTCTAAACTACCGTCTGTAGAACCGTTATCCGAAACTATAATTTCAAAATCCACTTCATTTACCACTTTCTTTAACGAAAGAAGGCATTCGTTAAGTAAATCTCGGGTATTGTAGTTAAGAATTATGATGGACAATTTCTTCATATATTTTTTCTAGCTTTTCAGCTATCGGTTCCCAAGAGAATTTTTTATCTACCAAATCTCTGGCATTGGTCGCAATCTTTTTATATAAAACTTTATCTTTTAAAACCCTAACCGCAATATTTGCAAGTTCCTTTGATGTATTTCCTATCAAAATTGATTCTTTATCGATTGCTCCATATCCTTCGGCTCCAATTGAGGTAGTAACAACCGGAACCATAGAAGCCATTGCGGCAAGTATTTTCAACCTCGTACCCCCGGGTGCATACATAGGGGCGACAAAAAGTCCGGCATGCAAATAAGCTCGTACAACCCCTTGAAAATCATCTTCGGCTAAGTCAAGAATTTGAATATTTAATTTATCACTTTTAAGAGCAAGGACGTCTTTTGTAGGCGATTGTCCGGCAATAACCAAATTAACGGAAGGTATCTGTTCTTTAATTAAGGGGAATACTTTCTTGGCCAAAAGTTCTGCAGCTTCCCAGTTTTGAATCCACTTGTAATTTCCCATATACAAAATCTCGGTATTAAAATGCAGGGTCTTGGGTAAATTGCTGACATCTTCTCCTACCCCGTTAGGTACCACATCAACTCTTAATCCCGGAATCATGCTTCGAACAACATTTGCGTCTTCATATGAAACCGTAACAACCCGATTAACTTTTTTCCAAAAATACTTTTCCCAATAACGCATTTTCATAATATCAATCAACATAAAAGGTCTAAACCATAATCTTTTGTCTGTTTTTGCCTGATGGGCAAAAATCCTGGACATTATCGTTTGTTCCACCAAAATTACGGGAAGATTATGTTTTGGCAAGTAAGGCAATGTATAAGACATTTCTGCGTGAATTAAATCGTAATGCCCGTTATCGAGTTCCGACTGTAAAATTTGTTTTATTTTGGGTGAATAATAAATCGAAACCAAAAAAGGATATTTGGAAAAACCCGTCCGCAAGATATTTGACAATGTCCAGGTCTTACCTCTTTCAATAACCAAAACCTTTTTACAGAATTTTCGCATATGGTCAATCTGGCTTTTGGTATTATGTTGTCGGGAAAAACACACCAGTGTAATTTCATGCTTTTTAGATAAAAGTTTTATTAATTTATACGAACGCACTTGTCCACCCTCAGAAGGAGGATAGGGAAGATAGGGAGTAAGCATCAATATTTTCATTTCTTTATGGGTTTATGCAAATCGGCGATAACATAACTGTCTGTTTTTTCTACAATCTGGTACTTACTTAAAATATATTTTGTATCGGTATCATTAAAACTCACTGACACGTAGTAATCCGCTCCTCTTTTTATTATATTGTCAAAAGAATCCTCTACCGCCGGCCAGCCGTAGCGATCCATTTGATAAAGAAAAGCCGTATCTCCGTTATAGGGAGCAACAATTCTGGCATCTTTGGGAGTTAATCTTTTGACAACATCTCCTGCTGCAATAATTTCCGGGTGATTGATTTTATAGTACTCTTTTACCTGATAGAAACTAAAGCCAAACATCATTAAAGTAGCAAATACCAAAACGAATCTTACTATCCACTGGTTTATTTTTTCTGAATTTACTAAAAATACAATCCCCTGAGCTATAGCAAGAGCAACAGCGGGAATAATGAAAATCTGATAATAATCATGTTTTACACTGGCAGTTGCCACAACAGACATATATATTACCTGGCTTAAAAAGAAAAATTGTATAAAGTACTTTTTACTCTTTGTTACAATACCCACCAAAAATGGAAATATCCCCCAGATACCCAAAATCAAATTCCCCAACCTTTCACCAAAAATCCATCTCCAAAAAGCCGGTCTAAATCTGATATTGTCTCCGTTAAATGCCCATTCAAAAAAGGGGATCCCTTCAGGATATCGATTGATCCAAATTCTCCATAAAAGTAAAGGGGTAACCATAATTGCAGAATAAAGGGTAAGTTTAATGAGAAATTTGCCGTTTTTCATCAGAGCAGCAAGAGAATATTTATCCAATAAAAGATAAATTAAAGGGAGCGAGTAAAATATCATAAAGGGTTTGATGAGAAGAGATAAGGCAAACCAAAAGGCGGAAAATAATAAATGAAAAGTTTTTTCTTTATCTATAAATTTAATAAAAAACCAAATAGCTGCCAAGCCAAAAACTACGGCAATGGGCTCGGGTAAAATTACCCTGGAGTAGTAAATGTTATAAGGCAAAAAGGCAAAAAAGAAAGCTGCCAATAAACCTCCCAACTTACCCAAAAAGCGTTTACCTATTAGAAATATAAAAACGGTTGATATCAGGGAAAGGGTAATCGACAATAATCTTCCCCAAACCTCAAGGCTTATTGCAGGAAATGACTTTGCAAGAAGAGCATGAATAACATTATAAATAGGAAATTCCACTAACCTATATCCTTTCGGATTCGGAATCCCCGACTGAATGCTTGAGACATCATAGTATCTTGGGTAAAGTAAGTTTATTCCCTCTTCTACATAAATTCTTGAAACTGACGCTGTATCTGCTTGTCTGAATGAATGCCAGTCTGCAATGGGATTTGATATTTTATAAAGTCTCACCCCAAAGGCACCAAATATTATTATTGTTAACAAAATATACTCATTCAATAGTAGGTGGGTAATTTTTTTAATCATATGAAACATTATTCTTATCTAGCATAAAGCCAAAAACCAAACCGTTAAAAATCCAAAAGATAAATGCCACCTTAGATGCTTCAAAAACGTCAATAAAAGTACTGTTTAACAAAACGGCAAAGGTCATCGCAAGCATTCCCACTGCAAGATATCGTACAAAACCACTACTTTTTCTAAATACCTGGATATATTTTCTGATTAAGATTATAAAAATAAATATAAAAGAAATTGTACCCAATAAACCTACTTCCCCTAACGACCTTAAAAAATCATTATCTGTTGCCAGACCCAAAGACGAATAGCCCGTTCCCAAAAGAGGATTTTCTATAAAAGCCCGGATTGCTCTTGGCCATTCAACCTTAGTTCTTATGTCCATTGACCTGTATACTCCCAAATCCGTTGTGTTTACGGGTTCACCCGGTGCAATATCCGGAGCATCAGCTCCTATGGTTTCTGTCTTTTTACCTACTGAGGGTAAGGTGGGAATATTAAGTCTGCTTCTTTTTGCTTGGTCCTCGCTTACTGCAAAGTAAGATTTCCAATCCCTTTGGATATTAACCGTAACTGTGGCAAATAACCTATCTC
>DAIUCV010000010.1:0-24177 GCA_036846005.1 Patescibacteria group bacterium
CAAAGTCTGCGTCAAAGACGCTGATGAATTCGGTTCTGGGATTAACCAGCTTTAACGCTAACCTTAAAGCACCTCCCTTATAACCGCTTCTGGATGTTCTATGTAAGTGCTTAAGCGTTACTCCCGGAGCTACATTAACTTCCGTTAATTCCCACCCATCCTTTTCATTTTTGATTATTTTTAATTTTTTACCTTCTGTAAGATGCTTCTTCTGGTAATTTCTGATTATCTGGGTTGTTTCGTCAGTTGAATCATCACAAAGAATGACTTCATAGTCTCCTTTGTAGTCAAAGTTGGTGGCTGCTGCAATTGCTCTTTCTACTACGTTCTTCTCATTGTAAAAAGGAATCTGGATGGAGAAATAGGGATACCTGTCCAGTTTGACGTGTTCAAGATTGGGTTCAAGTCCAACCGGTCCTATGTGATTCTTGCCATTACCATTTCCATTCCCTCCTGTCATACCCAAGATCCAAGAGATTAATCCTTTCCTTTTACCATTCCCGTTACCGTTGACACTTAAGGATGCCTCTTGTTGGGAGAAAGAAAGAACAATAGCCAGAGTTAGGTAATACTTAAATGAATAGAGAAAGAAAAGAGATCCCATCAGAAATGCAATTGATGCAAATATTAAGCCCAATAAATTAGAAGTTGTGCCTGCGGTATTAAGTAATCGTATCCAGTAGAATAATCCTAAAGAGACTAATAATGTGACAAAAGAAGTTATTGCGAAGGGTCTAACAATACTAAATGCCTTGATTTTCTCTCCGGGAGGCGGTGCGGGAGCCAGGTTAGGTATAAATTCCTGCCATAACACTTTAACAAAGTTTGAAATTCTTGCAAAAACACCTTCCGGTTTTACCTTTTCCCTTTGAGAATACGCTTGCCTTAACTCATAATAGGAAAGACTATTGCGCTCTAGAATTCTTTGAACTCCATGATTTCCTATGTATCCTAAAAGTAAAGCTATTTTATGCGATGAATATTCCGGATTTGAGGCTACAATGTTGAGTACCTTATTGACAGTTGTCTCATTTACTCCTCTGGGATGATTACTACCCTCCGGATGCTGATCTTTTAATACTTCTAATAAATTTACTGATTCGTTTTTTGCTTTTATGTATCTTTTTTTCCATTTTGCGAAAGTCTTTCTTGATACTTTATAACTATTTAATACGTCTATTTCTTTGCTGCCAGATAATACTTCCTCCACCATTTGCTTTCTGGTATTTGCGTTTAATCGCAAATGTGTAGGAAATTCTTTATTCTTAGCTTGTCTAGGGATCCTGTATTTTTGTATATAATTTTCTCTATTAATAGCATTGTTTAAATTTAATCTTTTTAGGATTAACCAAACGCTTCTTGTGCTTAATCTATATCCTTGTTTTTTTAGTATATTGGAAATCTTTTGAGGACCTGATTTTGGTGAAGCTATTACTATTCTTAATATATATTTTTCGAAATCTATATTCTTTTTTTTATTGTTTATCCATTTATATACAGTTTTTCTTGATACACCTAGTATTCTTGCAGCTTCCGATTTATTAATCTTGCCTGTTTTTACTCTATTTATTATATTACTTCTATTTAGTTTTTTCATAATTTATGTTTTCACTTTAATTGTTACCTTTCATGGGTACTATGTCAATGGTATTTTAGTTTTTTGATATTTTTGAATATAATTAAATAATATTAATAATCTTTATTAGTTTACTTTCTGTTTACTATATGACTTATCTAATCTTAAATGTGTTACCTTAATTTTCTTTTATATATCTGAAGTATTTTTTATCGATATACGAACAATATACGAAGATTTAATATGGGATTATTAGATATTTAATCTACAATACACTTGATATCTTCTTCAATCATCACACAAAACCCTTTTATGAATCATTTATTTACCCAAGCTAAATGAGGCTAGAACCATTGATATTAACATAAATTACAATACTGACTTATTAATTAACATAGTCACCAAAAATGACTTTAAGACATATAATAAGCTAATAATATATATTATATAGGATAACAAGAAGGTTATAACAAAAGTAAACAACTAGAATCTATATTAGTGAAGATAAATAACGTAGAAAAGATGATGTATAACTAATTAGTTATACAAAGAACAATACTCAAATTATGTATGAAAATAAATATATATAAAATATTGACAAATTATGCTACTTGACAACAATGATATCAACTTTTATATTTAATTAATAGCATAAATCCTATTATGAGCATAGATGAACCTATTTTAACTATATCCGTAGCTTCAAGTCTTCTTAAGTTACATCCAAGAACGCTAATGCTTTACGAACGTGCTGGACTATTAACCCCCTTTAGAACAGGTACAAAGAGACGCTTATTTTCTTTTAAAGACCTAGAACACCTTCAGTTTATCAAGTATCTAACCCAAAATAAAGGAATGAACTTACATGGAATCAAAATTCTTCTTGAGGCAATCAGTATCACTGAGAAAGAAGGAATAAATTTAAAAAGATTACTCTTCCCTGCTTTCAAAGCTAAGAAACTGATTTAAAACGACTACACTAAATCAATTTTAAGATACCTATTATTTTAAGGCTGTAAATTTATGCGTTTTTTCTTCAAGCACATAACTATACAAAAACCACCAATAGCATAATAGCCAGATGACTGTTGTTGCGGCTGCAAGGTAATCATGGAAAACTATTCTAAATACTGGCGGAGCGTGAACTGCTAAAAGAACAGTAAAAAGCATTCTTAGGATATTTAGCCAGAATGTACCTAATATTCCAATCCCCAATCCTTCAATAACCGATATAATTTTATACCTTCCTCTAAATCCAACTATTAACGTAATAAATAACAACAAAAATGACTGCCAACCTAAACAATTCCAAGTAATTCCCATGTTTACTCCGTTAACTATAATAATTGAATTGGTTGGCGAATAAGCGTAACTATATCCCAGAGGAAGAAGGATCGCTCCCATCATTTTAGCTTCCAAGGGAACAATTTGGGTTTGGATAAAAGTATAAAGAAGATTTTTTTCCATTAGTTTCGTTAAAAAATCGTTGGCCGTAACCAAAAACGGCAAAATAAGAAGTACCAGAGAAAATCCCAAAAATATAGCTACGAATACTTTCTTTTGTTTAGACATAAGCCAACTTTCCTTTCTTCAACCAAATAACCATAAATGGTATTAAAGGTGAAACTAAAATTAAGTAAATAACATTTTCCGGTACTGTTACTGTAGGTATTACTACTTTAGGATCAGTACCCGCAGTATCTCCCCCTGTAAATATTGTTGTTGTATCCTTGGAAGTACCAGTTAGATTAAATGAGTACTGGACAAATAAATATTCATTGGTGGTAAGAGTAAATGAATTCATGTTCGATGTAGTGTAGGTAGTATTAGTAACATCATTACCAATAATATCCGTTATTGGCCAGCCTGCATCACTTCCCGTATCAAATAATAATGTTGATCCGGTAATTGAACCACTGCTTACCGTAATTTTGTACACACAAACATGTAAATTTCCAACTGCTTGAGCATTGGGGCTGTCTGATTCATAGAATGTAAAACTCCAAGTACCGGAATTAATTGTTCCATTCTCTTGAAAAGGAACATCCAATATCCAGCCATAACCGGTAGCAGCTCCATCGACACAAGTTGGTTCAGGGTATAAACCACTTCCGCCAGGTCTATATTCATATCTTTGTAAAGTAGATAATTTTATGGCGACTACCGTAGCTGTAACAGTATTTCCAGTATCTACACTTTCTCCTAAAACACGGGAGTTAGAAAGAGTTGTTGTAGTTCCTGTATTCAAGTACTGCGTAGACGAAATTGCAGGATTAGCCAATACTTCAGGTACTCCTTTGGTTGCTGAATAGGTGGTAACCGATAATATAAGTAGGATTGTAAGGGTAAGTTTTGATATCCATTTATTTCTTCTTGGAAGTATATTAAAGGAATTAAACTGGTTGTTGGCTGTCGATAATGCCAGATATTTGGTTGCCAATGATAGCTGGTTGGGGGCTATGGATGGAGTTCTTCCCGGTAGTATTCCTGATATAAATCTGTAGAATCGTCCTCTTGTAAAGACATCTGTAATCCTTCCTGTCTTGGGAGTTCTGAACCAAGTTCCTTCTTCTTTTTCAAGAAATCCTTTAATTGAAGCATAGGCTTGGAAAGGAACCATAATGTAAGACAAGGCGACAAAGCTTGCCAATCCTAAGTAATCCCTCTCTTCCGATTCTTCAAGGAATAATCCCACGGCATTCATTAAAGGTAAGGCAAAAAGATTGGTTAAGACCAGACTCCATCCCCAAAGACTGGTCCAGAAAGGAAGCCTGGCCGGAAATATTGTTTCTGAAAGAAGCCAAGAAAATGTTCCAACCAGGAAAAAGAAAGCCTGTAAGTAGTAAGGAGAAAGGTAGAGAAATTCAAGTTTCTCTGTCAATGTAAGTTTGGGGTTAAACATAATCTTTGTGAACATCTTCTTTATATTATGAGAATGTCCCTCACTCCATCTCATCCTCTGTCTGATTAATCTTTTAAGAGTGGATACGCATTCGGCTGGAGCTTGGATATAGGGCGTATAGACAACCTTATATCCTTTGTCGTAAAGTTTTAGGGTAAGTTCAAAGTCTTCTGTAATTGATGTATCCCAACCTACATCCTCAAGTGCATCTCTTCTAATAGCATAAACTGATCCATGGATTAATTTCATTGCTCCCAAAATCTCTCCACCGGATCTTTCAATTACATAGCTTCCGGCATATTCTGTTCTCACTCCCCTGGTAATCCAATTCTCTGATTTATTTAAGACATGCCATTGATACCCTGCTACAGCTGCAACATTGGTCTTCTTGTAGTCTTCTGACATATTATTTTGTACTTTGAAGTATTTGAGGAATAGCTCCAGAGTATCGGGGTACGGTACAAAGTCTGCGTCAAAGACGCTGATGAATTCGGTTCTGGGATTAACCAGCTTTAAAGCAAGTTTCAAAGCTCCCCCTTTAAATCCAGAACGGGAGGTTCTATGAAGATGTTTTAAAATAACACCGGGAGAAACCTCGACTGCTGTAAGTGTCCAACCGTTTCCATTAACTTCTTTCAGCTCTTCCCCTTTTACGAGATATCTTTTCTGGTAATTTCTGATTATCTGGGTTGTTTCGTCAGTTGAATCATCACAAAGAATGACTTCATAGTCTCCTTTGTAGTCAAAGTTGGTGGCTGCTGCAATTGCTCTTTCTACTACGTTCTTCTCATTGTAAAAAGGAATCTGGATGGAGAAATAGGGATACCTGTCCAGTTTGACGTGTTCAAGATTGGGTTCAAGTCCAACCGGTCCTATGTGATTCTTGCCATTACCATTTCCATTCCCTCCTGTCATACCCAAGATCCAAGAGATTAATCCTTTCCTTTTACCATTCCCGTTACCGTTGACACTTAAGGATGCCTCTTGTTGGGAGAAAGAAAGAACAACAGCCAAGGTCAGGTAGTACTTAAATGAATACAGGAAGAATATCGACCCCATTAGAAAAGCTACCGATGCTAAAACCATTCCTACAGGATTTCCACCGGTAACCTGGGTAAATGAACGAGCTACGTAACTTCCTAGGCCAAAAACAGCTACTGTTACAAACGCCGAAAATGCGAAGGCTCCTGCAAAGCGTATCAATCTATGTCTTAGTACTTCAGGAATATTGAAGAATCTTGAAGCTACCTGTACGCTTCCGGCTATTGTTTGTGTTACAGGACTTACCTTCGTCTGTGCATATACCAATCTTTGTTCATAGTTTGATAAATTTAATCTTCTTAAAACATTCTGAACTCCATGATGACCTACAATTGGTTCTTCTCCGAACCTCGGAAGTACTCTAACAATATTTCTTATTCCATATTCCGGATGTTTGGCTATTATAGATAGTATTACCTGCTCATACTTCTCCGGTGTTTGTTTCCACCATCTATTAACTACTGGTCGTTTTGGTTTTAATGATTCTTCTTTTTCTTCCAACCCGGCTTGTTCATAACGTTTTTTAAATTTATAAAATAGTGTTCTTGAAATCCCATATTCTTTGCAAAGATCGCTTACCTCCTCTTTTCCAATAATATTTCTTTCTATTAGATTAAGTTTTTCTTCTGCATTAAGAATTTTTTTACCTTCTATTTTTAGAATTTCACTTTTGTTTTCTGCATATTTAATTCTTTCTATTTCTTTTGATAAATTATTTCTTTCTAGAATGTTTTGAACTCCGTGGTTACCCAATATTGGTTTACCTAAATTGTTTAAACCCAATTCAATAGATATCTTTTTAGAAGAATATAAGGGGTATCTTTTAACAATATCTAGTACTCTGTATTCAATTTCTGAAGGTTGCTTTATTACTTTTATTCTTTTTCCTACAACTATTCCTTCTTCACCATATTTTTTATATCTACTTAGCCATGTGTAGAAGATCGTTCTGGATATACCCAACTCTTTACAAACACTGTTTATAGAATCTTTATGCTCTATAACTCTTTTTATTGCTGTTATTCTTTGATCAGTGTTTAGCTTTGGATTCATATTAATTCTATTGTAAAGACTTGTTGGGTAACTATAAGACTATATTAATGTTAACAGATAGTGGGTAACATGTGTCAATGGCCATTGTTGAAGCTAACTAAAATCTACTATCTAAGGCCAATTAATAATGATATTGTGAGATCTTAAATACTTAGTATATTTAAATTTAAATATACTATAAGGCTATGCAGTCATATGTATATGTCAGTAATATACATCATTTAGCATATAATACTATCTCTCTAATCAATGTTTGACATACTGCTTTTTATCAATTAGCATATATATGCAAACATATGCATGAGCCTAATAAAAATAAGGAGTATCTAACTATCAAAGAAGCTTCAAAATATCTAAGAGTATCAAAAGATACTTTAAGAAGATGGGAAAAGAAAAAGATACTAAAACCATTTAGATCCCCTACCGGATGGAGATATTACAGCAAGAGACAGTTAGATTACGTATTTATTCAAAAACCTGATTTTAGTGAACCTACAAGTACAGTTCACGATAAACCTAAAGAACTTCCTATAAAGAAATCTTATGAAAATAAGATCCCTATAGAATCTGTTCTGCCTCCACAAGCATTACTTAAAACCAATTCCAAAATAAGCAGAATCCCAATACTCTTTTTGGCCTTTTTTGTTTCTCTTAATCTTATGCTTTTAATCTTTTATTTTGTTAAAAACCTTACCGGAAATTAAACCTAAATCAACCTTACCAAATCAATTTTAAGCTTGGTATTTATCATAAATGGTAATTCTATTCGTTTGAGACTGATATAATCTCATCTCCATTCTTTTCCCAGACTTTCTTCCCTATCTTTTCCCATTTTTTCAAATTATTAAAATCATGATAATACTCAGAAGAATCCTCTGTATGAACTAAGATGTAGGAAATATTAAGCTTACTAATCCACTCGTAGGATCTTTTGGGATCGCTTCCTTGCCTTATCTCCCAGGATGCTTTGTCCCAATCGGTATCAAGAGATACTTCATCTCTACCACCCCTTACTTGTCTAAGATCATAAAGTGAGTCTGCCCAGAATACCGTTGAGCCTGATAGAAAAACTATATTGTCTTTTGAAATAGATTCAAGCCTATCAAGAGAAGATAAAACTTCTTCCGGAACTTGCCTATTTAACAGATTTGGTCTTCCCAGCTTGTTATATAACGTATTTGCAGCCACAAAAAGAGTGAAAATCAAGCCAAATACGATGAGATATTCAGAAAACCTATTGTAAAGTAATTTAGGGTATTTTACATCTCCAATAAGTGTAAACACTTGGTGGGTAACACCCAATATTAGCTTCGAGGACATTAAAACTATGCCAATTTCCAATTCCCAAAACCAACTAGTCCAGTCCTGCCAAAAATCGATATTACTTATTAGACGAAAGAGAGTTAAGAAGAGAAAAGTAAAAAACCAAACCAGAGAAAATAACATTAACCTGCTCTTAATCTTGCCGGAAAAATAAACAGCTGTTATCGCAAGCAAAAGAGGAACAATACCTTTAAACAGATCAAAAATCCTTAAGGTTGCTTTTAAGGTTGATGAACCCCCTATCGAAGGATTTGTTAGGATTGTTAGCCAATAGGAAGGTGAATACCAAAAAGTAGCTATTAATAATGAGGCAGCAATAATGGGTATAAGATACTTTATTGATTTAAAAAAGCCCTTAATTTTTCCCTCTTGATAAGAGTATGCTATACCTAATGCTACGCTACCAACAATTAGTGCAGGGATAATGTTGGTGTTAATTAAAAGAAGAATTGATGTATTTAATATACCTACGATAGTATTTAATATATTTCTTTTCTTCATAAATGACCAATAAGAAATAAAAACAAATGGTAAAAAGTTTCTTGCTATTGTAAAAGAAGCATCATCTAAACCAATCGCTACCAAATATCTCCATGGCATTATAAGAAGCAGAATTAATACAATCAGAAAAATGAACTTTGATTTTTCGTTTTGAACTTTATAAGCAAGAATTCCCCACCCTAAAGCCGATATTAAAATACTAAATAGAACTAAATATATCGTAATACTAAATAGATTCGAATTTATTAGAATCCTATGGATAAAAGAAAGAAGAACGGGAATAAGAGGACCAATAAGAAACTTATAAGGGGTACTTCCCAAATACCAAAATGGATAATTTATATTAAAGGCGGAAAAACCGTGAACTTCTAAAAACTTAGTAAGAGCAACCGCGGTTGGTATAAGAGAAGTTTGGGGCGGGTACATTTTTAAAAATAAATTTATGTTATTGCTATTCCGGAATTCTTTTCTTTTAATTCTATAGATTGGTTATTCTGTTTAGATCTTTTCCAACTATTAACCGTAATTAATGTGTTAAATTTTTCCCAAGGACTTTTTTTCGTAAAATCTCTTGTCTCAACAAAATGATTATCATAATCATCTGCTTCGCTCTTTTTGTTAAGAATAACAAGAGTGAAGAAAGTACCAATTATGTATCCTAAAGTAAAAACTGCCCAAAATAACATAGATATCTGGGCAGATGGATTACTTTTACTCAATGAAAATAAAGTTGTCAATATGATAAAAGAGCTCAATGTAGATATTTATAGATACTACTATCACTTACCGCATAATTTACACACTTCCCTGTTGAAGGTTGGGGAAAAAATTGTAAGAACACTGGTCCACATATAATTAATAACAAAACCTCCTCCGATAAGAAGTAACGGAAGTCCTATTAATAAATCAATTGGAGATTTTCCACTTTTCAAAATTACCAAACCAACCCCTGATATTAAGATCCAAATAAGAGAAACAGTTAATCCTTTTATCAAAGACCAAAGGGACGTAACGATATGATGAACAAAATTGTGTTTATTGGCAACCATAAATTTAAAGATAATTTACTGAAGGTGGACCGTGGGAGAATCGAACTCCCGTCTGTCGCATGCGAAGCGACTACACTACCACTATGCTAACGGCCCAAATGATGTCTAAATTATACAAATATAAAGTTTAAACTCCAAATTTAACGAAGAACGTTTAGAGGATTAAGATAAACTCCGTTTTTAATTACTTCAAAATGAAGGTGAACTCCAGTGGACCTTCCGGTTGAACCCATCTTACCGATAGCTGCTCCTCTTCCCACTGTCTGTCCCGAAACTACATATATTCTGGAAAGATGTCCATATAGAGTTCTATATCCATTGCCATGGTCAATAATCACCCTATTTCCATAACCATAATTATCCGGCCACCCAGCAACAACCACGGTTCCGGCATCGGCAGCCAAGATATCAGGCGTACCATGGTTGGCAATATCCATCCCTTTATGATACCAAACAAACCTTTGTGAAATTGTTCCTGCTGTAGGCCAGACAAAGATACCTGAAGCAACCACTGTTCCGGCATCTGGGGTGATCTGCTTAACCCTAGCAACGGGAGACCAGGGTATTTCATTGGGTTTAACTCCATCGGGTACAACTACCATCTGTCCGACAGCGAGTGCAAATGTTTCGTCATCCGTAAATGAATTGTAGGGAAAATCGACCATTGCCTGGGGTGATGCATCATATTTTTTAGCAATTGAATATACTGTCTCCCCTTTGCCAACTTTATGGTAGACCCCTGAAACAGGAAGTATTTCCAAGACCTGACCTACTTTTATTGATGCTTTACTTTGGAGGTCATTCTGCCATCTGATGGTATCCTCTGAAACTCCAAATTTTTCAGCAATTGAGCTTACGGTATCTCCCTGGACTACCTTATATTCAATAATCTTATCTCTTACTTTTTCCGATACTGTTGTCATCATGTTGGGATCTTCTGTTGTTGCCGATAAGACTTCTGTTGAAGAAGGAATCTCCCAGGGATTTACACTTCTTCCCGGAAATTCTTCAGCAAGAATCGGCGCTATCATAATACCTAAAGCCGTAATTCCTGCCATGCCGGAGTGCATGAAGCGCCTGGCCAGCTTTCCCCTTTGTCGATACAAAGCCTGAGCAAATGTACTCTTTCCGGATTCAAATTTAATAAAAGATACGTGGAGATTTTTAACCAAATACTTATTTAATTCGCTTAAGAAAAGTCTAATTTCGGAAAAAAACTTCAGAAGCTGTCGATATGTATCTTCCATGGGTTAATAATCAATAAGAAACCATTGATTATTATTGGAGATTAACATATGAAACAAACCTAATCAAATGAAAAATTTTTTATTCTTAAATTACTAAAGGGTTTTAAATTTTTCTAAAAATTCATCGTTATCTTCAGTCTTACTTAAAACATTTAAGAATGATTCTGTTCTCTCCTCCTCCGGTTGTGTTTCCAACATTCTTCTTACCGTCATGATTTTGGGTAATAATTCCTTGCCGTATAATAGCTCCTCTTGTCTGGTACCGCTTCTTGAAATATCTATTGCCGGAAATACCCTTTTGTCTGACAATTTTCTGTTTAGATGAAGCTCCATATTTCCCGTTCCTTTAAATTCCTCGTAAATCAAATCATCCATACGACTTCCGGTATCAACCAAACAAGTTCCGATTATTGTCAGAGACCCTGCCCCTTCAATTTTCCTGGCGGCACCAAAAAATCTCTTTGCCGGGAAAAGTGCAACCGGATCAAAACCTCCCGTAAGAGTTCTTCCCGATGTGGGAAGAGCCAGATTGTAAGCTCTGGCCATTCTGGTTATTGAATCAAGTAAAATCACGACATCCTTACCCATCTCCACCAATCTCTTGGCACGTTCGAGTGCAATTTCTCCCACCCTGGTTTGGTCATTCGGAGGTTCGTCGAAATTACTGGCCGCAACTTCTCCTATATTGTTGGTGGTTGTTGCCATATGTCTTTTGATATCCGTTACTTCTTCCGGTCTTTCCCCTATTAATACAGCCATCAAATGAACTCTTGGTTTGGACTTTGATTTGGAATCTTCGGGATAATTTTTGGCAATACCGGCAATTATATCTTTCAAAAGCCAGGTCTTACCTGCTTTGGGAGGAGATACTATTAAACCTCTTTGGCCAAAACCTATGGGGGAAACCAAATCAATTACTCTTGTGGATAAAGGTTCTTTGGCAGTCGAGAGAGTTATTTTGGCATCGGGATAAATTGCAGTTAGGTCGTCAAGGTTGGGTCTTTCTCCCAAACTCTCGGGTTTCTCATCGTTAATCTTCTCGACTTTTAAAAGTCCCCAGTAGCGTTCGTTTTCTTTGGGGCGTCTTGCTTGACCTCCTATCATATCTCCAACCCTTAAGTTAAAACGTCTGATTTGACTGGCCGAGATATAAATATCTTTATCGCTTGCCGCAAAGTTCGGCCTTAATAACCCCGAACCTTCCTGGGCAATATCCAATACCCCCTCGACATATTCTGTGGGTAAATTGGCATCGGGAATAACCCTTTCGTCAACCATTAAAGAAGAGTAAGGCGTTTTGGGTTCGATGCCTACTTCGGCTTTTTCCAATAAAGGTCTTTCCGTGATAGGAAGCTCTCCGAGGATCTTTTCATTCTCTACTTTCGGTTTAACAGCGTGTCTGGAAGCAATTCTTTTAACTGGCATATATGAATTTATATTAAGTTTTGAAAACTAAAAATTTCTTTACATTAAAGGAAAACGAGGACCACTTCATTCCTCAAATCAAAAGAAGGCAAGTTACAAAGCATATTTTATAGAGTTTTCCTAGTATTTGTCAACTAGTGACTGTTTTTTAAGTATTATTCCCAATAAACCAGCCACAAGCAACGTAAAGCCTATAAACTCTAAATATTGAGGCCAGTAAAGAATCACTATGGAGTTAGTTGCGGATACTTCCCATCCATTCTCCCAGGAATTAACCTTTAGGTGTTTTAATACTTTGTAATTCGGCAGTTTAAATGCCGTCCAGCCGGAATCATAACCTTGGGACAAAACCAATAAGCCTTCGCCTCTAACATCAACTGTGTATTTGTAAGTTCCTGTTTTCTTGACATTTATTACTTCTAAATTATTCTTTTGGGTTTCGGGTAAGGGATTTACATCTCCTTTTAATAAGATGATATTTTTTAATATCCCGTAAGCAAAGGGTATAAAGTTAAATTCATCTAAGATGTTTTCGGAGGTAATCCTACCGAAGGATCGTGTTTCCGTATTAAAAGTAAACCCGCTTCCAGATAAGTTCTGGGGTATAAGAGTATTAAATTCATCATAAGAACCTGCGGAAGTAACTTCCTCCAAATCAGCCCTGCCTGTTTTTTTATTAAAAAGATAATATTTCAAACCTCTACCCTCAACATTATCTCCCTTAACTTCCAATATGTAGGCATTATTGTAGCCTAGCTGCGGATAGTCATAAAAGTCGCAGCTCACTCCTCCCTCTTCGGCTTTATAGATAACTTTATCACCTAAATTTTCTTTAAATACCTTACCCTCTTTTTTAACATCGCAATTAAATGCATCTCTATTGCCTCTTTGCAAATTAAAATTCTCGCTTATTTCACCCGATTTGGGCAAGGCAACGGTTAGAGATTTAACCTTATTATCTAGGTCATAAACTAAACTGTCGGTATTGGTGGTTAAAGAAGAACCGAACGCAAAATCCTCTTCTCCCGTCAATAAATATTCATTTATCTTAAAATTTCTATAATTTACTTTGGCTTCATCTGCATTCGGATTTTTGACATTTACAAAATCCATCCAAGAACTCCCCTGGTTAAGATAAATCTCTATCTCAAACTTTTTCCAACCATTATCTTCCCCTTTAAATGCATCGGGTAAATAATTATCCAAACACTCTTTACTGTTTCCTTGGGTTATACAAAATTGAGGAAAGATATCACTAGCTGATTTAGCCTCAAAAGAGAATTCGTACAAGGCTTTTTTGGATGTAAAATTTCTCCCAAAACAAATGGGTTCAGTCGTAGTTTTAAGTTCAAAGTTAGCGGATGTTAAGTTTAGCGGAAATACTATATTGGGATCTGAACAAAGCCTGGGTTTTTCTTTGAATAAATCATCCACCAAATCCAACCTCAAGGTTGCTTTAGAAAAAAATCTGATAGTCGAATCTGTATTTGCGGAAATTTGAACACTTCCTAAAACCTTTTCCTCCCCAATCTTTACGTCTCTTAAATCATAGATCTTCCCCTGAATTTCGAAAAAATTAGGCAGAGTTTTTGTGAATTCAAATTGATGAGTTTCAGTAAGTTCCTGCTGGGTTACTTCTTTGTCTCCCATAATTATTTTGGGGAAACTTCTCTTAAATTTAATAATCAGCGTTGCATCATCTTTATAGAAGGCAATAAGATCAACATTAATTAAACTTTGATTGGTATTGGGAATAATTATCTTTTTGACATCAATCAATTTATCAAAATTACGGGTAAAAAAGATATAATTATCATCCTTACTTATTTCTAGATTTGATCTCTTATCTAAGTTTACAAAGGGGAAAGAAACACTACCTTCACCAACGTAATCCCCAAATTCTTGATAAATAGTGTCTGATTCAAAGTAGTTTAAATCGGTATCTATATTAACAAAAGTCTGGGGTGTCCGAATATTACTTTGTCCTTTAGCAAAATCGGTTTTGTAAATTGTCAGAAAACCGATCTCTTTTTCCTTTTTAATATGAATAGAATTATCTAAAAGCGTTTCTGTCTCGGTAATAAGCAGAAGTTTTTCATCCCTTCCGGCATTTATTATTGATTTGTCCAAAAGAAGATAACCTACCTGGTATTTTGCCAATACATTTTCAAAGCTTTTAAGGTCTTCAGAATAAAGAGCCTTACTTGCCTCCCTGTAAAAAGATTCGTTATAGGAACTCCATCTGTCAAAATCCCTATCCAGCGTAGGGTTTATTGATCCAAACGGAATAAAACCCGCTCCTTCATACCCCCAGGAGTAATATGTCCAGCCAGACCAGGTATACATAGGCAGTTTTGCCACCCTACCCGGTTTATCCTTCATGTAATTAAAAAGTTCAAAGTATTCGCTGGGAATATTATTTCTCATAGAAGGACTTATAAAATTTCCCCAAAAGGCAGGAAGCATCGGTTTAATGATTACGAAGAAAAGCCCTAAAATTAAAATCGGTCCAAATAACCGTTCAAGTTTCTTTTTGTTCAAGAGCTCAAGAATAGTTTTGGCAAAAAAAGCCAAAAAGTATGTCTTTACAAATATAAAAATTATTGAAAATTTGGTAAACGGCATCCTGAAACCTTCGTTGAAAATATTCAAATTCTTTCTTAAGAAGGAATAAAGATAAGTAAAAGGCGGATTTTCGTTGATTAAAAAGAAAAGCGAAAGAATCAAAACCGGGATTAAAGCAATTCCCACTTTATCTTTTTTCAAAACAGCAAATATTAATCCCAGGAACGTTAGAGATATTAGAATATAAGACATTATTTGTACGTAATTACTCCCTAAATAGGTATTCCATTCATCAAGAAGGTTAACGAACTCTTGATTTTTAAAATCGTATTCTCTCCAGGAAAAAAGGTGATTTTTTCCTATAACGACATCCTTAATATCCCCATATGCTTTATTACTTAAAAATGCTTCGGAAGTAAAAAGACGATTGATTGTTGCTTTGGAAATAACCTCGGACTGATTTTTTATTGAATAAATGTTGGGTAAAATCCAATAAGCATTGGCAGTAAAAACCAAGACTAAAATAATAAGACTTCTTTTGATATTTTGTTTTTTCTCTTTAGTCAGCAAGCTAAAAGAAATTAAAAATAGAGAGAAACTAATTAACCAAGAATAAAATAGCGTTGCGGCAAAAGCCATTGGAGACGATAAAATGCTGGTTAGAAAAAATAACAGGAAATATTTCTTGCTACCGGTTTTTATTACCTTTAAAGCGAAATAAAATAGCCAACCGATAGAGGCGAAAAGAGTAATAAACATCTCAAAGGGAACGTAAAAATTCTGTAAATTTTCTAGGTTTAGAAGAAAACATATTGAGGCTGCAGAATAAGCTAAAGAAGTAAAAACAGATAAATAAAGGTTTTTGGTATTTTTATTCTCTTGGGATTCTTGTATAAAAAAATAAATTCCCAAGGGACCAACCAACATTCCTAAAAATACATAAAAATACCGCAAAAAATTTACGGGTGTAAAAAAAGAAATTATCCAAAGAAGTATTATTCGGGGAATTTCAGACATATGAGAGTGTGCCGCTAAAGCTCCTACTCCCTGTTCTTCTCTCCACACTCCAAAAAAGACTCTTTTTAAAGCCAATATAAAATTAAATTCGGGGTGAAGTGTATCCCAACCCGAAAGCAAGGTTCCGGGAGTATAGTTTTTATAAGCTAAAAAAATACCAACAAAAACAATCAACAGGGGTGGAATAAATCTTAAGATCTTATTGAGGAAAATTTTTTTCATACTTTTACCTAAACCTACTATTTCATAGTAATAAATTGAATGACTTAAGTAAAAGAATGAAGTAAATATACCCAGCAGGTTAAAAAATAAAAGTAGCTAAACCTGCTGGGTCATCCTAAAAAAATAATCTAGGGCCAATCAACAATAATATCGACTGAACAGCTCCCACCGCCATCAAGTTGCATCATCGCGATGAAATTTTCCTGAGGCCAGGGGTAATCATGCCATACCTGCCCGTTTCCCTCTATTCCGGAGAATTGTTGAGTCATGGATCCGTCTCCGAATTCGAAGGTGTGTACTCCATCTTTAGCGTTTTGCCAGCTTACGTCGAAAACAACATAGTTAATATTCTGTTCATCAATCTGTATTGAGCAAGATGATATAGGAGCTGGCTTAAACACGATGGGCATGAAATTGAAATAGCTTTCCGGTGGACGATCGTCGATCGTAATAATGTCAGACCATGGATCTGTCCAACCGTTAAGCTCTATGGAGGCTAAATAACAAATAATACCTCCAGGAGTATAGGCATAATCGTGCGAAAAGGTTTCCATTCCCGACTCTCCTACAAGAACATACTCTGTTCCATCACCAAAGTGAAATGGCCAGGTTCCATTCGGGTCATCGGTTATCCATGTTACCGTAAAGACAACATGGTTAAACGTTTGGATGAATTCCACTTCTAGGTGGGCTCCACCTTGTGGAATGCTTATAGACTGGGCATTTGCAATGTTTACAAAACCCACAGCTAAAAGAATTCCCACTATGACATATGCACAAACTGCAAACTTCTTCATTTCATCTCCTTTTTGGCTAAATCCTAGATTTTTAAAGAACTTTGATTAAAAAACATCTTTTCAACTAACAAAAATTTGTTAGTTCAAAAAATGCGCGGCAAGACTAATATCTTCTTTCCTTCTCCAAGGGAGTAAGAAGAATGCTTGCCGCATATCAAAAGGCATACAATTAATTTACGGTCTGACCCACTGTCCGTAGTTGATAAGCTCGAAGTGCGAGTAGTTTATACCCAATTCGGGGCGATCCCATACTCGGGCTACAACCACGTAGGTCACTGTATTACAAAGACCTGATGTACCACACTGTCCCGCATAACGGTTATCGCCACCTACAGGGTTTGCGAGATTGAAAAAGTAGTGGTTGCGCAGATCCGCAATCCCATCACCGACATCGTAGGTTACTCCGCTCAAATCCCACATCATGCCATACCCAATGAATCCTGAGTCGACATAGATTGCAGAACTATTGCGAGGACCCCAAACTTCGTCGCTGTCATGGAAATTCACAAACAAAATCATTACAGCTCCGCCGTCAGGATCCTTTAGACACCCTACTGCAGGATGGCAAACTTCATAGCCAGTGATAACCCGCCAGTTAAACGACTGTATGTCGTCTGCACACCAGCCGTCCGGCGAATCACATGACCAATTCTCGCCATCGTTATAGCCAGCAATCGGTGTAGTCCATGGAAGTTCTCCTTGGTTCTGTAGTGCCTGGCATCCGCGGTTAAATGCGTCCGAAACGCTGTAATCTTGCGGGAAGCAGGCATATGCATCCACATTGGCCGGCGGTTCTGGTACCTGTATGGTATAACTGTTCGGGAAAACCAGATCGGTCATTACCAACGATGCAACCGGACTAAACCCATTAAGGATGTTTGACGGTACTTGCAGACTACTTGAGATCGTGTATTGCAAAGAACTTTCGTAGTTCTGCATGTACGGGTTGGTAATCAAAGATATTGGGTCGTCCGCTACTGACGCTACTACCTCGGTAGGTACTAACGTCGGTTCAACCGGGTACGGTGTATATGTTGGTTGTGGTGGTAGTAAAGTATAGGTTGGTTGTGGCGGTAAGAGTGTATATGTCGGCTCTGCTGCCATCAAAACACTGGGTAGAGTAGGTACATCCACGACTGCAGGACGTGTGCCAATCTCACCCCTGAGCCAAACTACCGCAACAATCACGGTTGCCAAGACAAGGGCGGCAAAAAGTGCCAACAGTATACAGGGTATAATCTTCGGGGAGCTTTTCTTGCCTGCCCGAACTTTATCGTTATCCCGCAGGATCTGTCGCTTCCCTTGCTTACGCTTTTCAGAATTCATCTGCACCACCTTTTCCGGGACCTCAATGTTACGTCTTTTTAATTCTGCGTCCAATTCACTTTCGTAATGCATTTCACTATACCTATCTGTAGCCATTCTGACCTCCATTTTCCTTTATTAAGAAATATCCCAAATCCTCACCTCACCGGCTCCTCCCGAAGGCGGGGCTAACGTTTCGCTAGCGCTGGAAATGGGTTAAAAAAACTTTTGTATGCCTTTGTTAAAGTGCTTATGCTCTGTCGAATATTATTTTGCAAATTCAAAAGGATTCAACAAAACAGCTTTGTCAACAACTTTCTAAGTTATTGTCAAAACAAAAATTAATGTGGGGTTTGAGAAAAAAATATAGGAGCGGGGGGGATAAAATAAATGTAGATAATGGAATCGTAAATTGCATTCCTTCCCCGCTCCTTCTTGGCTAATGTAAGCCGGAAATTTGACTTGGTTTTTTACCTGGTCCGAGTGCTGCCACAATCATAATAATGATTATCAGAATTGCGGCTAATGGATATTTCCATGCCCAAATAAAGACTGTTTTTACTATGAGGGCAAGTTGGAATAATACCCCTTCCTGCGGTTGACCAACTGGTCCAGACATGAGATCAATTACTGAACTCAAAAATGTAAAAACTCCAACGATACAGCCGATAAAAATTAAAACCAATAATGATAATAATGAAAATCTGATCCATACTGGTAAAACCTTTTTGGCTTCCATTGCACTTCTCCTCTCATATTTTTAGATTTTTTAGCTTTGTGCCGCTTTGGATACCAAGCGACAAACACAAATTTAGGTTTTCACGCAATATATGTAATTTTCACAAGATTAGGCGCGATTTAAAACCTATTTCACGCTTGTATTTTTCACCATCCTGATACCCATAGCGTCACAAAGCTATACAAACCCCACATTTTAAAGTGCTTTACTTATATTAAAAGCAGGGAAGAAAATTCCCGCCAGCCTGCGGTTCGGGTGCGGTAGAAATCTTCTTCCCCACCCTCAATTCGAGCTTAGTTGAAGTACTCTACTTTAGTCTTTTTAGAAATAACCTTAAAAACTAAAGACGAAGCTAACAAAATCATACCCAATATTTCAGGGTGATCTTCTATGCCTGTTTCAACGGGCTTGTGAACAACCACAAACTCAGGAGCTTGTTCTCCCAAGACCTGTTGACCGTATTGGCCATAGATATTAGCCGGCATGGTTAATGCGGCTATCAAAAGAAACAAAGATATTAAAATTGTTTTTAACATGATTAATAAATAAACTCACTTAACTTTTAAGTGAGTTTGGAAATTATATATCACCAAAATGCATTTGTCAAGTTACTACAGGATAGTTTTATATTCGGGTTTCAGAGCCAATACCATGACTTATAGGTACTACCTTTAGATTTCTAAAAGTCTGGCATATTTAAAAATTCTAACAGGAGAATTTAATGACTCGCAGGTATAAAGTATCAAGTCAGATGAATAATCTGTAATTTCTTCTCCTTCGGATTCTTTATAAACTTCATAAATATATTTCCTCTGCTCCCAGGTAATTTCTACCGTATCCCCTACTTTAAGTTTGGATAAGTTATAAAAAGAGTTTTTAAGTCTATAGGGAATACTCCACTTTAGATAACCATATCGATGTGCTGCTAAAATTGTAGGAAGAGTTCTTGATGCCGGAGTACCAAAATCCGGAACTCTCCAGACGCTAATTTTTAAAGCATTCTCATAATTTTCCCAAGATGCTTCATTAATAGTGGTTTCTATCTTTACCGATGGGATTTTAATTCTGTTTTCCTTGGGTAAATTGGGATCAAATCTGGGCTGATATGCTGATTTTTGTATATTGTTATCTTCAGTTGCAAACTTATTGGTATTTTCTTTCCTGAATGTAGCTGCAATTAGCTTTGAAAGGTCAAATTTATTTGGGGTAAGCGTATACCAAATTGAAGGAGCATATCCTACTAAGATAAGAATTATGCCAGCAATTCCCAGCCATTTGGCCAACCTCCCTGTTATTTTCGATATTTTACGATTAAAATCGGGAAAGGTCGGATTTTGGTAATCCTCATCGTAGGTTGAATATTTGTGTAATAAATCTTCGTTCATATCTTAATTAATCTTACTAGAATTTAAGAGCAGTTTATATATTGGGGTTATTGAAACTAAAAAATCGGCTGCAAAAGGAACGGGTAGATCGCCTGCCCTACAATCCACCCGTCCCCTCCGAAGCCGATTAGAACCATAAAAATAAACGGGTATTGACAAACCCGTAAAACAAACTTAGTCTAAATTAGTTTAAATACTTTAAGCCTGTCCTCCTGCTTGGACATTCTTTTATTACTTTTTCCAGGCAGGAAGAAGCAATAAAGGGCATCTCTATTCGTGGAAGCGTTCCGTCAAATGACGGAGAACCCAACGATAGCGATGCTCTTTTTTTTGAGCTAAATGCTCATTTTGATGTGCCAATTAGAATATTATCACCGCTATTTTTCTTTGTCAAACCCTATAATTATATTACTCTTCTATGGTATTAAACCTATAGTTATCTTTACTAAAAATATGAATCTATTGTTCGTGTAATATTCGCTAATAAAAATAATTGTGGACAACTTGTGTAGAACTTATTTATAAAGAAGAAATACTATTTATATACCTGACCTGCCCAATTTACCCTCTTTCTGGGAGTTGTTCCGATATATTTTCTTATTGCATCCCCAATAAACTTTTGTTGCTTCGAGGTAATTGGCTCTCTAAAACCCAATCTTCCCGCTTCTCTAGTTCTTTTGTCTTGGGCTACTACCTCTCTTATTTCTCCCAGCAAACCCACTTCTCCTATGGCAATACAATTTTTATTTATAGGTTTGTCAAAATAAGCAGAGGCAATTGATAAACAAATTGCCAAGTCCGCTGCCGGTTCTACCACCTTAATTCCTCCCGCAATATTAACAAACACGTCATATTCGTATAAAGGAATGCCGCATCGCCTAATTAAGATAGCCAATAGTAGTTCTAAACGTCTTGAATCTATTCCTTGTCCAATTCTTTTAGGAAATGCCATCTTTGTGGGAACAACCAAGCTCTGTATTTCCACCAATAAAGGTCTTGAACCCTGTAAAATGGATGAAACAACAGATCCTGCGATTTGTTTTCTTCCTGAGGAAAGAAATATTTTATCGACATTGGTTAAAGAAGATAAACCCTTGTCTTCCATATCAAATACACCAACTTCATCGGTTGGACCAAAACGATTCTTGACTGCCCTAAGCATCCTTAATGTTGTTGCCTTGTCCCCCTCAAACCAAAGAACGGTGTCAACTATATGGGCTAGAACCGCTGGGCCGGCAACAGTTCCCTCTTTGGTTACGTGTCCAACCAAGAAAAGTGGAATATTTTCTGCTTTTGCCTCTTTAAGCAGCCTAAATGCACATTCTCTTACCTGTCCAACCGATCCGGCCAGACCGTTAAGATCAGTTGTCTGCATGGTTTGGATGGAATCAATGATGACAATCAATGGTTTATCAATTGCAGCAATTACCGAATCAACATCGGTATCCTCCAAAATTGATATTGTCTTACTCTTGATCGAAAGCCTGTCGGCTCTAATTTTTAGCTGCTGAGCCGATTCTTCTCCTGATACATATAAAGCACTGCCAATTTTATCTGCAAGTTGCAGAAGAAGTGTGGATTTTCCTATTCCCGGTTCTCCAGCCAGAAGAACAACCTGTCCGGGTACAAGTCCTCCCCCTAATACCCTATCCAGTTCTGAAATTTTTGTTGATAATCTTTGAATTTTTCTCGAAGAAACTGAAATTAAAGATATCGGCTTGGAAATTCTTCCGCTCTTTCCCCCTTCTCTTCTACCCTCTCGCTTGGGTGAAACTATCGTTTCAACTAAACTTCCCCAACTTCCGCAATTTGGACATTTTCCCAACCAGCCCGTGGATTCATAACCGCATTGTTGGCAGACAAAGGTGGAGTGAACTTTTACCATCGAGCAAATACTACCAATAATTGAGGATTATTTCCAATATTAAATTTATTTGTATCCAATCGGTTTTTCGGTGAGAACAAGTCCCAGAGATATTCTTTTTTCTTTCGGATTCACCTCTTCGATATAAACATCTACTTTATCTCTTTCTCTTAACTTCTTACCCGGTGGAATTTTAGTCATATGTATCAAGCCTTCAACTCCTGGCTCCAATTCCACAAAAACTCCGAAGTCGCTTCTTTTAACTACTGTTCCTTTGGTCTTCATTTCAGGTTTATATTTTTCCTCAACCTTTCTCCAAGGATCTCCCATGGCCTGTTTTATCGAAAGAGACAGTTTTCCCTCCCTTAATTCAATTACTTTAACCTCAACTTTATCCCCTACCGAGAAAATATCCATGGGTTTGCCAACCTTTTCCCAAGAAAGTTCTGATATGTGTACCAATCCTTCCAACTCAACTTTTTCCTTTTTTTGCGGAATTTCTATTTTTACGAAAACTCCAAAATCCGCAACTGTGGTTATTTCTCCTTGATAAATATCGCCTTCCCTAACTACTTTGAAAGCTTCTTTCTGTTTTTCAATAATTTCGCTTTCCGATACAGCCCTTTCGGAAAGGACTACTCTATCCGAACTTTTATCCAGCTCGATAATTTTTACCTTTAAGGTTTCCCCTGTTAATTTTGCCAAATTCTTACTTATGGCTTTACCTAAATGGGATGCGGGAATAAAGCCGTTAAGGCCAAAAATCTCAACCACTACTCCGGATGGGTTTACGTTTCTTGCTGTCACAACTATTTCCTCACCCTCGCTTTCCAACCTTTGTAATTTTTTCCATAAATAATCTTTTGAAGCTTCTCTTAAAGAAAGAACTGTATAGCCTTCGGGGTTTTCACTGACAATTACCTTACCTACCAACTTATCGCCCACATTAACGTATCTTATGAAGTTTTTGGTTTCATTAAATGCTCTTTCGGCAACCAAACCCTCACTTTTCCCGCCAATATCAAGAATTAAAGATTTAGGTGTTTTCTCGATAACAGTTCCTTCTATTCTTTGTCCCAAGGAAAATCTTTTTTTGGTATCTTTTTGCCTCGCCAGAAGCTCGGCCATTGAAGATGGTTCTTTATTTGAGGTTTTTGAATTCACTTAGCATGACCTTCTTTCTTTAGTAGCTGAATTATATAACGATACCTAAAAACTAACAAGGGAATTAATCTTTGGGTTTATACCACTAAAAAAGGTCTGGCCCTGACATATTTTCGCGGTGAGTTGCCCCACAACTATCGTCTGCGCTGCGGCGTTTCACTTCTCTGTTCGGAATGGGAAGAGGTGTTGCCACCGCGCCCTAAGGACCAGACCTTTTTCGGCAATTATAAAAATTGCTTAATAAATAATCTTTACTTTTTAATCTGGATTTATTCTTTTAAATCCGAAGAGAAATCAGACCATAAAAAATTTTAATTCTCTCGACCGATTCGTACAGGTAAGCTTAAAGCATTGCTGCTCTTCCACTTCCTGCCGATAATACCTGGTATTCTTCCAGGGGTCTATAACGAGTCCTAATCTTAGGGGGGGCTTCCCACTTAGATGCTTTCAGCGGTTATCCCTTGGGAATGTAGCTACCCGGCGTTGCCGCTGATGCGACAACCGGCACACTAGGGATTCCCCCAGCCTGGTCCTCTCGTACTGAGGCCAGCTCCCTTCAAGACTCAACGCTTCCACCGGATAGAGTCCGACATTATTGTTTTCCAAAAAATGGAAGCTAACAAATTTCTAGTTTTCTGTTAGCACCCTACGTCGCCGTAAGGATCCGACCATATCTTATCCCTTTTTACGGGATTCTAGCGTATGGCCTGTGAGGATTCCTTATAAGATAATTTCTCTCATAAGGCCTTTCCTGCTGATAATCTCAGAGTAAAGATTTTTACTGGTAATAAAAATATATACCAGTACTTTACTATTTAACAAGATTTTCCAGCATATAGCTAGATTTATATCCATTCATTCAAATTTGACAAAAAGATTTCCTCTTAACTTCAAAACGCCTAAATGGAGAGACAGCTCCATGTCAGTCCGATATGTCATCGAACTCAACTGTCTCACGACGTTCTGAACCCAGCTCACGTACCACTTTAATGGGCGAACAGA
>DAIUCV010000011.1:0-8100 GCA_036846005.1 Patescibacteria group bacterium
AAAGTAATTTGGGCATCTTTTCTGGGGTTACCGTCTTGGGAAACCGTTAAAAGGATATTAGCACCGATTTGGGCTTGGGTATGGGTTGCCTGACCTCCTATAAGTCCGCTGGAATCGGTTGCAAAAAGAAGTGTCAGGTAATAATCTCCTTCGGGAGCATCTGAGGGTGGGGAAATGGTAAGGATTATTTCCTGGTTTCCGCCTCGGGGAAGAAATAGTTTTTGATTTTCATCTAATGGCATTCCTCCGATTTTGAACCAATTCAAAAGATTTATGTCGTTATAATTTGTAAGATCTGCGAATTTTACGTTCCCGTATTCGTCACTAGGGGAAAAGGGAACAATACTGATTTTTAAAGGAGTTTCGCTGCCGTTATTGGAAATTAAGTAATTTTGGGTAATTTCTTTTCCCGGTTGAATCATTACCTCAAGAATTGGGGGGGTTATGGCCAGGGAGATATCCTGTGCATGAATCGTAGTAACCAAAAATCCATAACCAATGCCAATTACAGTAAAAAGAAACAGACTTTTTAATATTTTAATTAATATCATATTTACCCTTAAAAAGACGGTATAGCCGTAAAGGTTACAATATTGTTAAAAGTTCCAGCTGCCTGAGTACCTGAAATATTAACTTTAAAAGTAACTGTCGATATTGATTCCCAGGGCCAAACATTATTAGGGTAATCCCAGGTTACCTGGCTTTTATTCATAATAGTTTCGGCGTTCTCTGGAACTGATGCATCGGCGAAATGTCTATAGTAAGTTGAATTAGTAAAATCCACCGGAATATCGTCTCCTGACATATTAAATCCGAATCCATAGGTAGTTACCTGATCCCATACTTGGGCTAAGGTCTGAGTGCAGTTTCCGTTATCGCATACCGTATCCGGAATTGTAGCAGTACCTCCCGTATTGGTTAGAGGATGATTTTCCCTGGCTTTTACGCTATATCCTCCCGCACCTCCTGCTTTGACGGTTAGGGTGGTTGCTTGGGTCGTGCCAACTCCTACCGTTAACGTACCGAAGTCAATTGAAATATCCGAGATGCTGAAGGAAAACGGGATGATGGTATGAATATACTGAAAACCCGATCTAACCCTGTATCCGGTGGAAGAGAAGAGCCCAGCTGCAGTTCCTCCGATTGTAGAATTTATTTTATTATTGTCAGAGGTGGGAACTCCTGCGCCGGAATTTAAGTTGGGAAATTGAATTGTATAGTTGGGAGATTCAACCTTGGCTTGGGCACTTACTCGAGTTGGAATTAGGATAATTAAGATAAACGGAAGTAGTAATATTTTTTTCATAATTCATACCAAACTATTCATTATTTAGGATTCGATTTTTTCTTCCATCTTTTTACCGCTTTGAAGAAGCTTAGATAACTCTCCGGATACCTCGGTTAGTTTTTGTTTGTGCAGTCCTTTACAAGCGGGATCACTTGCCAAAGCCTCGATAGATTCCCAAATTTTGATTAACTGATTTTTGAATTCGCCTTCGGTCCAGGTTTTGACTTCTGTCTCTTGTTCGTTTACTTCCTTTTCCAGTTCCTCTCCTTTTAAAGAAAGTATTTTAATCTTTTCTTCGTCTTGCAATAGTTTCATATATTGTGTTCCAAATATCAGGGCAAGCGGTGTAATCAGGAAAAGTGATACCAATTGCAATAATTCAGCAAATATTTCTTTTTGGGCCGTAAAAAGAAAAAATACGGTTGAGATTATTGCTAAGGCAATTGCCGAGGACGGTTCAAAAAGTAAAGATATTCCGAAAAGTAAGAAATAAATCAGAAAGAAAAGAGGAGAAAAAAGCGCACCTGTTGAAAAAACAATTAAATAGGTGGTAAGAGTCAAAAGAATTACATCAATAACTATCTTATTGGTTTTGGAGAACTGCATTTTCCTGGCAGCAAACTGAATTCCTACATAAATAATTACCAATAAAGAAATAAACTGCAGCGACATATTTAGGAGTACCTCGTTTTTGGTCCAAAAAAAAGCAAACCCTACGGAAACAAGTAAAATTAAGGTATAAATAACTGTGTGTTTTACAGGCCGTTTCATATTTTTAGAATACAGCTTTAAAGGTTAGTTATCAAATTACTATTAATGACTGATTGGCAAATCCTGTTGTATACTATTTAAGCAAAATGGAAGAAAAGTATAATCACCAAGAAATAGAATCCAAATGGCGGAAAAAATGGCTTGAGGAAGGTATTTATCAGCCGGATTTAAAAAACGCCAAAAAACCCTTCTATAACTTAATGATGTTTCCTTATCCTTCCGCAGAAGGACTGCATGCGGGAAACATGTTTGCTTTTACCGGTTCAGACATTTACGGAAGATATACCAGAATGAATGGTTTTGATGTACTGGAACCTATTGGATTGGATGGATTTGGTATTCACAGCGAAAATTATGCTTTAAAAATCGGAAAAAGTCCTCAGGAACATTCAATAACCTCGGAAAAGAACTTTTACAGGCAACTTACCATGATCGGTAACGGATTTTCCTGGGACAATCATTTGGAAACTTATGATCCTATTTATTATAGATGGACCCAGTGGATAGTACTGCAGTTGTTTAAGAATGGTCTGGCCTACCAAAAATCAGCTCCTGTTAATTGGTGCCCTTCCTGTAAGACGGTAATTGCCGACGAGCAGGTGATAGCAGGAAAGTGTGAACGCTGTGGAACAGCAGTTGAAACAAGACAGTTAAAACAATGGTTTTTCAGAATTACGGATTATGCGGAGAGACTTTTGCAGGGGCACAAAAAGATCAAATGGAGTGAACGCGTAGTGGTTGCCCAGAAAAATTGGATAGGAAAAAAAGAGGGGATTAATATCAGATACCCGATTAAGGGAACAAGTAAAGAACTGGAAATATTTACAACCAGGCCTGATACAAATTTTGGTGCAACATTTGTAGTGGTTGCTCCCGAATATGCAAAGAAAAATTTGTTGGACATAATTCCCCAAGATAAATTAAATGCAGTATCAATACATATCAATCACTCTCTTAATAAATCAGAACAGCAGAGACAGGAAGAGGGCAGGGAAAAGACAGGAATTTTTACGCATCTTTATGCAGTAAATAGATTAAATGGATACGAAATGCCGATCTGGATATCTGATTTTGTACTGATGAATGTGGGAACCGGTGCAGTGGTCGGAGTACCAGGGCACGATATCAGGGATTTTGAATTTGCGAAAAAATTTGATTTACAGGTAAAGAGAGTGGTAGTTGGTCCAGACAGGGATCAAGACGAAATAACCAAAATTAAACAGATTTTTGAGGGTGAGGGTAGGGTAATTAATTCCGAGTTTTTGGATGGACTAGATACTCCTACGGCTACCCAAAAGATTGCGGATTATCTGGAGAAAAAGGATTGGGGAAGAAAAGTTACGGCTTACCATTTAAGAGACTGGCTAATTTCTCGACAAAGATATTGGGGACCTCCGATTCCCTTTATATATTGCGAAAAATGCGCGGAAGAAGGAAAATCATACTTTTCCGAACATAAAAAATTCTCCCCAAAGATGCTACACAAAGACCAATCGGACTGGGACCATTCAGGATGGTGGCCGGTTGAGGAAGGTAAGTTACCGGTTGAACTTCCGTATTTAAAAAATTATAAACCCCAAGGAGGGGAGAAAGGACCACTGGATGATGACCCTAAATTTTATGAAACAACCTGCCCTCATTGTGGAAATAAAGCAAAAAGAGAGACCGACGTTTCCGATACTTTTGTAGATTCTTCCTGGTATTTTTTAAGATACCCCTCAGTAGGATTAAAAAGTGCTACTAAGTTACCTTTTGATATAGAAATAACCAAGAAGTGGTTACCGGTTGATCTCTATTTCGGAGGAGCCGAACACTCGGTATTGCATTTAATGTATGCCCGGTTTGTGACGATGGTATTACATGATCTGGGTCTTATTTCTTTTGAGGAACCGTTCCCCAGGTTTTTTGCCCACGGTCTTTTGATTAAAGACGGCGCTAAAATGAGTAAATCCAAAGGGAATATCATCAATCCGGATGAATACATCGACAGGTTTGGTGCCGATGCTTTTAGACTTTATCTGATGTTTATTGGTCCAATAGATAGTTCTCCTGATTTTAGAGATACGGGAATGGAGGGAATGCACAGGTTTGTAGGTAGGTTTTGGAGATTAATGACCGGTAAAACCACCAAAAAGATATCAGAAAAAGATGCAGAAATACTATCTATCAAATTGCATCAAACTATAAAGAAAGTAACCGAAGATATACAAAATTTCCGATATAATACGGCAATTTCCCAGTTAATGATTCTTATTAATTTTATCGAAGAGAAGGGAATAAACGAAAACGTAAAGAAAATACTTTGTCTGCTTTTTGCTCCTTTTGCACCCTATATAACCGAAGAGATTTGGCAAAATAACTTTGGGTCAGACGAAGAATTTACTAGTATTCACCTTCAGCCTTGGCCAAAATACGATGCAAACCTGGTAAAAGAGGAAGAGGTAGTGATTATAATCCAGGTTGACGGCAAGATCAGAAGTCAAATTACCGTCAAAAGCGAAATATCTAAGTCCAAGGAAGATATGGAGAAATTGGCCAAAAATGACGAGAAAATCAAGAAATGGATAAGAGGAAACGAAATCAAAAAGACAATATTTGTGCCTGGAAAGCTGATAAATTTCGTTTCAAGGTAATAATTTTTCCCCTAAATGAGTTTATTAACATCTAATGAAGACGTAACTCCTTTTAACTGGGAGGAATCTTTTTTTAAATATCGAAAACCCATACTTTTTTTATTGATTGGAATAATTCTTCTGGGTCTGGGAATTTTTTGGAGCAAAGAAAAAACTACAAATAATAAAATTCAAGTTTTGGAAAGTGGAGAAAATATTAATCAAGAATCGATGGTTGTTGAAATTTCCGGGGCGGTTGTAAAACCCGGAGTTTATAAATTAGAAAACGGAGCAAGAGTAGAGGATGTGATAATTGCAGCAGGTGGAATTTCCTTAAATGCGGACAGGGTTTGGATGGCAAAATATCTAAACAGAGCGGCCAAAATAACAGACGGTCAGAAATTATATATTCCTGAAATTAACGAGATAAACACAAACACCAATCAGCAATTTGGGGGAGAGAGTGCCAAAAATGTTGAAGGATATCAAACTGTATCAAGTGATTTTTCAGCTCAAGAAAGCAGTTTGATAAATATCAATACGGCAAGCGTAAAAGAATTGGATACTTTATGGGGAATAGGCCCAGTGTACGCCCAAAACATCGTTGAACAACGGCCTTACTCAAACATAGAAGAATTGCTTTCCAGAAAGGTAATCAAGCAAAATGTGTTTGACAGAATAAAAGAACAGATAACGGTTTACTAAAAATAATTAAGAATAAAATTTAAGGATTATGAGCAAATACCAAAGATATATTTTTTGGATTTTCTTAATTTTTCTCATAATTTTTAGATATTTTTCGACGCGTCCGGTTTATAAAAACGGTGACACAGTTAGAATAACAACAGAAGTATTAAGTGAACCGATAAAATACGAAACTTCACAATATTTTAAACTTCAGGGTTTAAAGATTTATCTGCCGCTTTATCCGGAAATTAATTATGGAGATTTAATAGTAATAGAGGGCAGAGTTAATTTAGCAAAAAGAAATTTACAGGAAATAAAATTGATTGAGATAAAACAAAGTGGTAATTATTTATATAAGTTAAGGGGAAAAATTATAAGTTTTTATCAGAAAACACTTCCCGAACCGCATTCTTCGCTTATTGCCGGAATGACCTTGGGTTCAAAATCCTCAATCCCAATAGAATTTTGGGAAAGTTTAAAAAAAAGCGGGACAGCCCATGTAGTTGTAGCCTCGGGAATGAATGTAAGTTTGGTTGCAGGATTTTTAATTGGGTTATTGGTTCTTTTCCTCCCCAGGCGTAAAGCAATCCCTTTTACTTTACTGGGAATTTGGATTTATGCCATATTATGCGGTTTTGAGGCTCCGATTATCAGAGCTGCCGTTATGGGATCAATCGCATTTACGGCTGTCTATCTGGGAAGGGTAGCCTATGCTTTCAGAACTCTTCTTTTAACGGTTATGCTGATGCTTGTCGTTAATCCCGATTGGGTAAGGGACATCGGATTTATTCTGTCTTTTGCAGCAACAGCCTCACTTCTTATCTTTGAGTCAAGAGTAAGAAGGTTTATTTCATTTGTCCCCGGAATATTTCGCGAGGGACTATCAACCTCTCTTGCTGCCCAAATAGGCGTTTTTCCAATTCTTTATTATACTTTTGGCTATTTCAATCCGCTTTCTCCTTTGATCAACGCCTTGATTCTCTGGACTGTGCCTATTATTACCACTATAGGCATGATATCGGGCTTGATAGGAATAGTAGTTGAGCCTGTAGGAAGAGTAATGCTTTTTCTTGCATATCCACTAACAAGCTGGTTTATACTAATTGTTCAAAGATTTGGATAAAAATTTATGAAATTCTGGAAATACATATTTCTATTGTTGACGCTTATTATAATAGTAGTCTTTCTGGCAGTTTTTTCATTTGATTCCAAACTGCATCTAATTGCCTGTGATGTGGGACAGGGAGATGCCATTCTGGTAACCTTGGGGCGAAATCAAATTCTTATTGATGGAGGACCGAACAACAAAGTTTTAGAATGTCTTTCCAAGTACATGCCCTTCTGGGACAGGGAAATAGAAATGGTAGTTTTGACCCATCCGCAGAAGGATCACTACGGTGGTTTGCTAGAAGTTTTTAAAAGATATCGGGTAGATAATTTTTTGGCAAATGCGCTGGATTCTAGCGATCAGGGATATCAAGTGCTAGAAACTTTAGTGGGGGGTGGGGGTACGAGAATTATCAACCCGGTGGGTGGTATGAAGGTTGGTAATAGTTTGATGTATCTTGATATATTATTTCCGTCAAAAAAGGTATTAACAGAGGATTTGAAACCATCGGGGAGTCAAAATAGTTTGGGAAAATATATTTCAAAATTAGACAGTAATGAATTTTCGATTGTTGCGATTTTAAAATATAAGGATTTTAGTGCTCTTTTAACCGGAGATATGACCCCAAAGATAAGTGATGAAATTATTGCAGAAGGTAAGATTGTTGATGTCAATTATCTTAAAGTCCCTCATCACGGAAGTAAAAACGGACTGACAAAAGAACTTCTTGATTTGTCTAGTCCAGAAATAGCAGTTGTTTCTGTGGGAAAGAAAAATCCTTATGGGCACCCACATAAAGAAATATTGGATTTATTAGGAAGTATTAATGCCAAAATCTTTCGGACTGATCTTAACGGGGATGTTATTCTAGTTACTAACGGAAAAACATGGTGGATGAAAAAAATAGGGGAGCTTGTGCCATCTTAAGATGTTTGCGCATGCGCAAGCTCCTCATATTTTCCGGGCGTTTATTGCAATTTAAATTATTGATGAAGGTTGATAGTCGCAGACCAGGGTGTATGAATTGATTTTATACCTAATCTGTCAGATTCGCGCCAACAATTGCATTTATATGTGCATGTATGGTTGCGAAAACAATAAAAACCTTCATCCAAAAGAGCTCTGATGAGTTGAGATTTTTCAACCCACCCTGGAGAAAAGGAAATTGACACTTCGTACCCCTCTCCGTTTCTACGAATATAAATACCAGGTATTGGTGGACCCAGGAGGATCCTATGAACGATTTGGTAATTGGTCATCAAAGTCGGTACAGTCATTGCATTCTCCTAGTATTCGAATATTGTAAAAAATTGATCTTGTTGATATGCCCGGAATTTTAAAGAACAAAAATCTTCCGATATATTGATCGGACTATGCATATGATAATTAATTTAGTATATATTTTCAATATTTCATTATCTGGAAGGAAGTGCTTAAAAGTAATACAATACAAATTAAAATGTGGAGAGAAAAAATTACCCAAATCATAAGTGAAGAGACAGATACTTCAACTCAGGAGTTTAAAGTCGAAATTCCGGAAAACAGTAATTTTGGCGATTATAGCTCAAATATTGCGATGCAGGTTGCATCAAGTGCAGGGAAGGTAAAGAAAAACCCCAGGGAGGTTGCAGAAG
>DAIUCV010000011.1:8200-11595 GCA_036846005.1 Patescibacteria group bacterium
TACGTTCAACAATAATCGGTCAGGCTTTAATAAACATTTATCAGAATCTTGGTTATAAGACCATCGGAGACAACCACCTGGGAGATTGGGGAACCCAGTTTGGCAAACTTCTATACATGATTGATATGAAGAAACTTGGTAAGAAGAATTTAAATATTGAAAAATTGGAAGAAGTTTATATTCAATTCCACGAAGAAGCATCTGATCCAAAGAAAACTAAAGAAATGGAGGATGAAGCCAGAAAGTGGTTTAAAAAACTCGAAGACGGGGATAACCAAGCTCGTGAACTTTGGAAGCTTTGTGTTGATGTTTCAATGGAGGAATTTGAGAAAATTTATAAAATACTGGGGGTTACTTTTGATTACCAGTACGGAGAAAGTTTTTATGAATCAGAAATGAAACTTCTGGAAAACGATAAAAACGTACAGAAACACCTAACTTTAGGGGAAGACGGTAAATCAAAGATAATAAACTTGGAGAAGGAAGGCATACCAACGCCCTTGATGTTTAAAAAAAGCGACGGGGGAACAACCTATGCTACCCGGGATTTGGCCTGTTTAAGGTTCAGAAGCAGAAAATGGGATCCCGATATGGTTATTTATGAAGTAGGAGCAGAACAGACTCTGCATTTTCAGCAGGTTTTTGCAGCGGCCAGAATATTGGGATTGGTTAGTAACAAAGTAATTCTACATCACACCAAACACGGACTTTACTTGTCTCCCGATGGCAAGAAATTTAGAACCAGGAAAGGCGGAGTGGTTAAACTGGAGGATATTTTGGAGGATGCAATTAAAAGAGCGAGAGAGATTATCGAAAAAAGCGAAACATCCAGGGGAATTAAGGGGGGAGAGATTAAAGAGGTGTCGGAGATGGTGGGAATAGGCGCGGTAAAGTATTTTGATTTAATGCATTCAGTCACAAGCGATATTGTTTTTGACTGGGAAAAGATAATGAATTTGGAAGGTAATTCCGGTCCCTACTTACAATATACTTTTGCCAGGATCCAGAGTGTCCTGCAAAAAGCGAAGACAAAAATAAAAAAGCCGACAATTAATGAAAAAGACGTTAAAAAAATAAATCCGGAAGAGTTAATGCTGCTGCGCACTTTAGCCCAATTTTCAGGGGTGATCTTCGATGCAGCCAAAAATTACTCACCCAACATCCTTTGCGGCTATTTATTTAATTTAGCCCAAAAATTCAATAATTTTTATAACCAACACAAGATAATAGGAAATGACAATGAGAAATTCAGAATTATATTATCAGGAGCAGTCGGACAAACAATAAAGAAAAGTTTGACCATGCTGGGGATTAAGACACCCGCAAGGATGTAAAATATTATTATGGATTATCAAAAAGTAATTCTAAAAAACGGTTTAAGGGTTATTTCAATATCAATGCCTTCCCTTGAGTCGGTAACTGCAACGGTCTGGGTGCGTACGGGAAGCAGGTTTGAGGAAAAGAAAGTAAACGGTATAAGTCATTTCCTGGAGCACATTGTATTTAAGGGAAGCAAGAAAAGACCCAGTGCCAAAGCGATTTCGGAGGCAGTTGACGAACTGGGAGGGGAATTCAATGCCGGAACATCCAAAGAATGGACAAACTTCTATATTAAGGTCAGATCAGCCAACTTGAGGACGGCCTATGATATTTTATCCGATATGGTTTTAAATCCTCTTTTAAAAGAAGAAGAGATAGAAAAGGAAAAGGGTGTGATTTTGGAGGAAATTGCAATGTATAACGATACGCCCATGCTTAAAATCGGCGATATTTTTGAGAATCTTATTTATCAGGGATATCCTTTGGGTACGGACATCTCGGGAACACCTGCAACCGTAAAAAATATCAATAGAAATGATTTTGTAAGATATAGAGGTTTACATTATTATCCTGAAAATATCTTGGTAACGGTTGCTGGGGGATCGCCAGAAAAAGATGTATTGAAACTATCCGAGGAATATTTCGGACAGCTTCCCAAAACCGGAAAAAAGGAGGAAAAACCAAACGATAAGATTTTCCAGAAAAGTCCAAAATTAATATTAAGCAAGAAAAAAGTAGAACAGACGCACGTAATCCTGGGTTTTAAGGGAGATAAAGTTGGTACCAAAAGACGATTCGCCGAATCCATTTTATCTGCAATTTTAGGAGGGGGAATGAGTTCCAGGATGTTTATTGAGGTCAGAGAGAAAAGAGGTTTGGCTTATGCTGTCAAAACCTCAAGTGAGCATTATCTTGATAACGGGTACCTGGCAACTTATGCGGGTCTGGAAATAAAAAGAGCGGATGAGGCGGTTAAGGTAATGCTTGACCAGTATTGGGGAATAGCCGATAAAAGATATCCGATATCAGCAAAAGAGTTAAAAAAGACAAAAGAATATATCAAGGGTAATCTGGCGCTTTCATTGGAAGATACCAAAAACGTCAGTGCATTTTTTGGAATAGAGGAACTCTTGCTGAATAAACCGATAACTCCTGAAGAAGTAATCAGGGAAATTGACAAGGTTAAGGTGGACGAAGTAGTAGAAGTAGCCAAGGACTTTTTTAAACCCCAAAACTTAAATCTGGCAGTAATAGGACCTTATAAAGACAAAAATCTTTTTAAAAAGCTGTTGGCTTAAAAGAAGGAATTAAGATGGTCGGGGTGCCCGGATTCGAACCGGGGACCTCCACGTCCCGAACGTGGCGCTCTACCAGCTGAGCCACACCCCGAAAAACAATCTGCTACAATTATAGCAAATGTCAGGTATGTTACATATTGTTGCGACCCCAATTGGCAATTTGGAGGATTTGACCTTGCGAGCATTGAGAATTTTAAAGGAGGCAGACGTAATTATTGCCGAGGATACCCGAGTTTCCTCAAAACTCTTGACTCATTATGATATAGATACTCATATATTGAGCTATCATCAGCATTCATCCGAAGAAAAAAAGTATGAAATATTAAAACTTCTTCTGGACGGGAACAACCTTGCTTTAATAACCGATGCAGGAACTCCGGGAATATCAGATCCGGGTAACGAGCTCATTGATTTTATTTTTAGAAATTCACCCGATATCAAAATAATTCCTATTCCGGGGGCTTCGGCAATAACCTCCGCATTATCAGTAAGCGGATTTAAAACTGAAAAATTTGTATTTATAGGATTTTTACCCAAAAAGAAGCGTACAAAGCTATTTAACTGGTTAAAAAGCGGGGAAATTACTTTTGCCTTTTATGAATCTCCCAAAAGAATAGTAAAAAGCCTTTCTATATTAGAGGAGAATTTTGGTTCAGATACACGCATCTTTGTTGCCAGGGAGTTGACCAAAATGTTTGAAATGTTATACAGGGGAACTATAGAAGAGGTTAAAGAAATGATCAAAGAAGGAGTAAAAGGTGAGATTGTGGTGGTAGT
>DAIUCV010000011.1:11695-13936 GCA_036846005.1 Patescibacteria group bacterium
AATAATTAATCTGTCTATACTTGCGGTAGGAAAGGCATTCGGGCTGATGAAGCTTCCGGAATAAACCTCTTGATTATTCGTACCGTCATAATCCATGATTGAGATCTTGCCGTTTTCTGTTAAAACCAAATTTTTTGAGGTTGAAAACCACGATAAAGTTGAAGAACAGGAAACTATCAAGAAAGGTGTTGTCAGACTGCAATCTTCAGAATTTACTTCTTTAATGAAAAAATTTCTATCTTCTTTGATATCATAAACATAAATTCGATCCTTTTTGATATCCCTTTCCTGTTTTTGCGTAGATGCTCCGGGAACCGCTTCGATTAATTTATCGGGAATTGTAGCATCACCCGAAGCTTTATAAAGAATTTTGGTTTCGTCGGGTGAAAAAAGTATAAAACTGGCTTTTCTTTGTAAAATATCGGCCATTTCTTTGACAATGCCGCGCATTTGAGCTGAAAGGCGGGATTGTTCTTCTTTTTGCCATTTGTCTAATAAGCTAGTTATGGTGGAGCTGATATTTATTCTTTTATTTTGGGGAGTATAGACTCCAGCCTCAAGTAGATAGTTTCCGTTTACCGTTTTTAAAAGAAGTTCTCTGCCGTCTGGAGACCATTGCCAGCTTGCGTCTTTAAGGTCTCCGTCGGTTATTCTTTTCGGATCTCTCGCAAATCCCAAAGGTAGATTTACGGTTTCAATTACCCACAGTCCTTCCTTATCCTGATTGATATTGTCCAAAGTTGCAGGAACGCTATATGCGATTTTGGTCGAATCATCGCTTGATATGGGATTAAGGGAAGTAGTGAAGGTAAGTGGGGATAGAGATGGTGTTTTTTTAAATAGATTTGCCTCAACTTCGGTAACTATTTCCTTTTCTATAATTAATCTCTTACTCCAGGAATTATAACCTTCCTTTTTAAGGTCAATATCATAGGTACCCGGTGCAAGAGAGCGATTGGCGTTGGTGATTGTTTTAAGCTCTCCGTTGATAAATATTTGCGCACCGTCGGGGTTGGATTTAATAAGCAGCAATCCGCTGGGAGAAAATTTTAATGTTTTGGGATTAAATTTATAACCTCGAGCGTAAAAAGAAATGAAAAATCCGGCAATACCGACCGTCAGAATTGTAATCAAAAAAAGTATTACTCTAACCTTTGTCATATTTTAGCCATTAGATTATACAACAAGAAGGTATTATGTACCATTAGAGACGCTTGTAGTTGTTGCCTATTCTGTATAAAATGCCTAGAGAAATCATATAAAATAAGAATATCATAATACTATTAAAATATATCGTACGATTACATTTTAAATATCTGTTGAAATTATGAGAAAAAAAATTGCCATAGATTTGGGAACAGCCAATACGCTGGTTTGGATTGCCGGAGAAGGACTGGTTGCTAACGAACCCACGGTTGTAGCCATGTCTTCAGAAGACAATAGGGTTGTAGCCGTAGGAGAGGAAGCAAAAAAAATGCTGGGTAGAACTCCCGAATCCTTAATAGCCTTAAGACCGATGAGGGATGGAGTAATAGCCGATTACGAAGTAACTCAGGCAATGCTTAAGTATTTTATAAGCAAAGTTTGTGGAAGAATACAAATTTTTAAACCCGAAGTCATGATCTGCGTTCCTGCTGGTTGTACCCAGGTAGAGAGAAGAGCGGCATTGGACGCCACGCTTTCGTCAGGCGCAGCCCATGCGTATTTAATAGACGAACCGTTGGCTGCAGCAATTGGGGCAGGAATACCGGTTTCAGCTCCCAGCGGCAATATGATCGTCGATATCGGCGGAGGAGCGGTTGAAGCAGCCGTAATTTCCCTGGGTGGGGTGGTTATTCATAGGGGAGTAAGAGTAGCAGGAAATAAGGTTGACGAAGCTATTCAAACCTACTTAAGAAAAAAATATAATCTGATTGTAGGCGATCAAACAGCAGAAGCGATAAAAATTACAATCGGTTCGGCAACAAAACTGGAAAAGGAAGAAAAAATGGAAATATCGGGAAGAGATTTGGTATTTGGTTTACCCAGAAGTATGGAAATAACCTCCAGCCAGATAACCGATGCCATAAGATTAACCCTTTTGCAAATAATCGGTGCCGTTAAAAGTGTACTGGAAGACACACCCCCTGAATTGGCTGCCGATATTATCGATAAAGGAATTGTAATGAGTGGGGGTACATCTTTGCTTAGAAATTTTGATAAACTAATGACAGAGGAAACAGGAGTACCGGCACATGTTGC
>DAIUCV010000011.1:14036-18635 GCA_036846005.1 Patescibacteria group bacterium
TCCAAAGCTCTTGATTGAACTAATAATTTATTCAAAATAGTGGTTAGATGAATAATACTTAATATACAGATAAGACCTGTAGTAATTATAATAAAAGCGCGTTAAAAAGGTATAATTTAAAATATTAATATAATTAAGTACAAGAGGGATGTATTAGTTATAGGTTATTAAAAGTTATTATATTGTAATAATAAATTAAATCTAATCACTATTTTTTTAAGCATGAATAAAAATCAGAAGAGCAGTAACTAGAGAAATTCACTTTTTAAACAATTTTATGAGTAAAAATATAGCCAATATAGACCGAAAAACGGCCTTTTTATTTCAAATAAAGGTAGATAGCACTTCAAAAGAAGAAGTGCTAAGAAATATTAGAGTGAACCTGGGGAAATTTGATAAAAAGGAAGAGGGAAGAAAAAAGTTTTTTATAGTTACTCCAAATCCAGAGCAGATACTTTTGGCCCAAAAAGATAAACAATTTACTAAAATAATAAATTCTTCTTCATATTCATTACCGGACGGAATAGGACTACTTCAGGGAGTTAAATATTTAAATCTTAAAGACAATAAAAAAAACCCGCTAAGATTTTTCGTTTTATTTATTCAAGGATTAACAATAGGTCTTTCCACTTTCTTTAACAGGAAATGGTTGGAGGATGAAGTGAAACTTATACACGGAAGAGACATGATGATCGATATTGTAAAACTTGCCAACAACAAAGGTTGGAGAGTTGTCTTTCTGGGGGGTTATGGGGATGTAGCGCAAAAATGTACTGAAAATTTAAAGAAAAACTACAAAAATGCAAAAATTCTGGGATTAACAGGACCTGTGCTTAATAATGAGGCAAAACCGATATCCCAGGAGGCTAGGGTATTGGAGATGCAAGTAATCAATAAAATAAATAACTTTGCTCCCCACGTTCTCTTTGTTGGTTTCGGTGCACCAAAGCAGGAGAAATGGGTACATAGATGGCTGACTACTTTAAATATCGGAGGGGCGATGGTAGTAGGCGGAGCTATGGATTATATCGCCGGTAAGGTTAAAGTACCCCCAGAATGGATTACACACCTTGATCTGGAATGGTTATGGAGATTATTTACCCAAAAGGGGAGGATAAAGAGGGTTTTGACTGCATTTCCGATTTTTCCTTTAAAAGTATTCTTATACAAATTAAATAATTAAAAGAAAATTATTTAATTGGGTTTAAAAGGTTAATTTTTCTTCTAAAAGGCCCTTGACACCTCTGTTTCGCTTTGATATTGTCTGATTAAGTAAGTTATTGGACAGGCACAATAATAGTACAAAACAAATCAAAGTATAAAATACAATGCAAGAAGACCTACAAAGAAAAAGAAAAAAAGTAAGGTTAGAAGATCTCCCGGATTTACTTACGGTCAGAGAAGTTGCCGAACTGCTTAGGGTTTCTCCTTTAACAATCAAGAGGTGGGGTAAAAGAGGTAAACTACCGGCTATACGCATCAACTCCCGAGGAGACAGACGCTACAAAAAAGAGGCTGTTTTATGGCTTTTGGGTATGCAGCCTTCAGAATAACAACTCTATCTTCAAATTTAGTATTGAAAACTATATCTATTTGTTATATAAATAGTTAAGTACCTTTAAAAGTGCGCTGGTATCAACGGTCAGACTATTCTCAAGAAGATTCCAAAATATGCTTGGAATTATCCTTGAGAGAAAGGAGTAAAGCCCAAAAAAAGATAACCGAATAATTTCTAAGCTGTAACCCATGCCGTGTTTGTTTTTGTTTTTATGAAAGTGAGGGAGTATGAGTCGATTATTCAACGGTTTAAGCAGCAAATTCATGTTAGTCATCGCGATCGGGCATTACCCCAGACCGGCAACAATCTAGTCACTCGATCATATCGGACCAAGATGTTGCTAAATAAGATGGTAGGAGCCTAAAGCAGGAATGCTTAAACAGGATTAACATTAATTAGTGGGTATATTTGTATGCCACTTCCTGTTTCCTTTTTTAATGCGTGAAGGATTGTTTTTTCTTTCTCCTCCAAACAAAATCCAACGCATCAGGTAGGCTCCATCTTTTTTTAATTAAACTTGACACTTCTTGATTAACAATTGATTTTTCTATGTTATAATTTATCTCATGTTACAGAAATTAAGCGTAACTCTTCCCAAAGATACTAAAGTTCCCGACCACGTAGTAATTATTCCCGATGGCAACAGACGCTGGGCAAGGGCCAGAGGTCTACACACACTCCAAGGTCATAAAAAAGGATTTGAAACAGCAGTCATACTGGGTAGGACAGCCAGAGAATGGGGAATTCACACAGTAACTTTATGGGGATTTTCAACAGGGAACTGGGACAGAGAACAAAAAGAAGTTTCTTATCTGATGAAACTCTATGGAAAATTGGTAGACAATTATTTGGATGAGGCAATCCAGAACGAAGTGAGGATTTATCATTTGGGAAGAAAAGACAGGCTCCCGAAAGTATTATTAAAGAAACTGGATTATGCCGAAGAAAAAACAAAAAACTTCGATAAATACATTATGAATATTGCTATAGACTACGGTGGAAGGGACGAAATTGTAAGAGCCGTAAAAAGAATTATCAAAGACGGCATAAAGGAAAAAGATGTGAATGAGCAGATGTTTAACAATTATCTGGATACCAGAAATCAGCCGTATCCGAATGTTGATTTGATGATCAGAACCTCGGGAGAACAACGAACATCGGGTTTTCTTCTTTGGCAAAGCGAATACAACGAATATTATTTTGCGGATTGCCATTTCCCGGATTTTGGACCGGAAAAGTTTAAAGAAGCAGTTTTGGATTATTCAAGAAGGAGAAGAAGATTTGGAGGAAATGATGCTGTAGAGCATCTTACTTTCAAACCAGAAGTTACAGCCAAACTTGAGTTTGCATGGTGGAGATTAAGAAAAGTGCCAGAAGGAACAAGATTTAGAGATTTTGTCGTTCAATATATAAAAGAGCAGTATGGTCTATCAAAAGAACTGGCAATAGAAGGAGGCAAATATATGCTCGAGGCGTTTGTTGAGGGAGACAAAAAGGATTGGGAAAAGGCAAAAAAACCCTTAAAGCGTTTCTATAAACTTGTCAAAAATCATTTGAAATTGGCTTTTGAACCCGAAATATTAACGTCACTTAGGGTCAAACTCTGGCAGGAAATTGAATGCAATGGAGGTATTTTAACAGCAGATATAGATGATTTGGCAACCAAATTAATGGCTGAAGAGTATAGAATCAGTAACCTTCAGGCAGCAAAGGCAGCGCATTTAAGGGTTTTGGCAGAAGTAGAAAGAAATTTGGCAGAGGGAGGGTTGGGGGAAGAACATTGGAAAAAGGCAGAAGATTATCTTCAAAAATATTATCAAGCATTAAAGGAAAGAGTAGCTTAGAAATACTTCTGCGGGTTTACAACCGTACTTCAAAGAAATGTCCTATATTTTGACAATTAGATTCAAATGTTATAATATAGGATAAATAATAGTTGATGTTTTCTACTATAATCAAGTAAAATGACTAGTGAAATAGACAATTTGACCGAGAGTATATTTCCTGACCGCAGAGAATTAAGTAATCAAAATCCTCAAGAAGTCAGACAGCAAGTAAATTGGGCTAAAAAACAGACTATTAACATAGATTCTGTTAAAAACGGAAATCTTCTAAAATTTCTACAAAAGCACTCTGTAGTTGTAGCAGGAAAAACTATATCTAGTGATGAAGACGTGTCAATTCAACTTCCTACAATATCAACCAATAGTCCTCAAAGAGCTGGTGAAGTAAGAGTTATAGCCTCAAAGCTTAGAAGAAATAGTATATATGATGCTTCAGTACAAGGATTTATTTCGTTAGATACTGCCGAGAGTATACTTGATAGAATCGATAGTGGTTTAGAACCTTTACCCGAGATTACTTTTCAGGATACACCGGGTTTGCGAAGAGAAAGGCAAAAGGCTAATAATGAAGCTAGGACAGCAGCAAGGGAAGCAATAAGAACGGATAAAAAAGTATCGAGAAGTTCTGGTTTTCTTGCACCCGCTCCGCTTGTTTACGAAATTCCTCGGGAAAAGAAATCAAAAGCCTATAAAAAATACAAAGATGTAATTAAAGTTGGAGGAATAGCTTTTCTGACGGGAGCATGCAGTGTAGTACCGGCTACTTCTGTTGTCACACCTGATACGATGCCTTTATCAACAGAAATGTTCAATATGTCAACTTCCACCCCTTTTCAACCTGAAACTCCAACTTCCACGGCTATACTTGAGCGTATACAAACCCTTACGCTCGAACCAACAGGAACTCCAACTCAGGAGGCGTATGATTGGAATTATGTCAATCAAAGAAGCGATGAACAACTTTTTGCTGATATTGGAGTTCCAAACCCGGATGATTATTCACTTAATGTTGAATTATCGGCTTATAAAATCCTTAGAAATGAAGCCGGACAAAGCTATGCTTTATTTCAAAATCCCGAAGGAATAGTCCTTCTTGCCCAAAACCTAGAAACAAGAAAAATCGAGCATGCTATTTATACTGAATATGAAGGGGGAGTTCCACTTCTATTATTAACAGATCAAGGAGTAGTAGAAAAA
>DAIUCV010000011.1:18676-19629 GCA_036846005.1 Patescibacteria group bacterium
CGATGCCCAGGCACGTTTAGCTCATGCTTTCAATCGAGCTTTAGCTATGAGATGGTGGGGAGTTAATCACAAAAGTGCTGGTTCGCTACCTTACGGAATAAAGAATTGGCTGGATGAAATACCAGGTTTCCATGCAATGGAATTTATCTCCTTAACGAGAAATGAAAGGACACAGATAAGTGATTATATTATGCAAAGATTTTTGGAAACACTACAAGATACTAGAGCAAACAATTTATCTCTACCCATAGAATTAGCCGATAGAAATAGGGTAGAATTTGATGCAGCCAACGAAACATTAATTATTAAAACAGTTTTGTCTGAAAATACTAGCTGGGTTCCAATTTTTGAGCATTTTATGGATTTCACACATAGAGAAGTAACTTCAGAAAGGAACGGGTCGTTTCTTACATTATATTTCAGTCAGCCGGATTTTTTACCTGTGAGAGAACCACGTCCCGTCGGAGGAACTATTACACATTTTTTAAGATACTTTTTTGGTGCTAGCTATTTTTATCAAACAACATCAATAAATGCCAGAAGGAGTGAATTTGATATGACAGGTCCAATATTGGAAGATTTATGCAATAGTGGATCAATTCCTGACAGTACATTATATTTCTATAGCAATATTTATCCAGCTTTGAATTATGATGATTCGTATACAAGTCCCACAAACACCTGTTCGGTAGTATTTAGCAGATAAACTTCTTGAATTATTCTAAAGAACCTACTAATATTAAGTTATGCTGCCTTTTAGAAGAATAGTTGTTTTGATATTTGCAGTAGTTTTTATTGCCTCAGTATCTCTTTTAGCAATATATTTTTGGAAAACTAGAGGTTGTATTACGGAAATAAAATCACTTTCTAAAAATTTTACACTTAGGATAGAAAATAAAAGAAAATGGCAAAATTTTATTAAGAATGGTGTCTTTATTCCATGATATTGGCTA
>DAIUCV010000012.1:0-18040 GCA_036846005.1 Patescibacteria group bacterium
GCGGGATTAGTTGAGCGGTTCAATACCACCTTCCCAAGGTGGGGAGACGGGTTCGACTCCCGTATCCCGCTCAGACTATTCATATATATTGTTTGTATTGTTGGTTGATATGAAACTTACATTAGTTGCCAAAAAAGAGGTTGCCAAGGATACAAAAACTTTCCGTTTTACTCCCGAAGCTGCTATTAACTTTATACCAGGACAATCTTTTGATTACACTTTATCTGATATTAAATATCCCGATAAACAGGGGTCTATCAGAACTTTTTCTATAAGCAATTCCCCTACCGAAGGAGATTTTATAGAATTTACTACCCGGATGAGAAGTGAATCCAGTTTCAAAAAAACTCTTGACGAAAAAGAAATGGGTTTTCAAATTGAAGCTAAAGGACCCTCCGGACAATTTATTTTGGATGAAAATAATTTAAGTGAGAGAGTATTTTTAGCAGGAGGAATCGGAATTACCCCCTTTAGAAGCATGATAAAGTATATTTTTGATAAAAATTTAAATATTCCCATTCATCTTATTTATTCCAATACCAACCCCGAGGAAATTGCTTTTAGGCAGGAATTCGAGGAAATAGCCGAAAAGTCTGAGTTTTTAAAATTACATATGACAATAACTCATCCGGAAGAAAGCAACGAAAAATGGGTTGGTAATACGGGAAGGATGGACGAAAATCTTATAAGAAAAGTTGTCAAGGACATATCTAAACCAACATTTTGGATTGCAGGTCCACCGGCAATGGTAGGAGGTATGCAAATACTTCTTATAAATCTTGGTATTCCGGAAGACAAAATTAAATACGAAAAGTTTGATGGATATTAATAGCTAGAGTAAAGTATTCCCTATGAAGACATTACGTTCCCCTTTCTTTGTATTTTCTCTACTTTTTATATTCCTTCTATTTTTTTTACCCCCGACTGATTCTGATTTCGGCTGGCATTTTAGGTATGGTCAATATTTTATGGAAACAGGCATGTTTTTGCGTGAAAACATGCTTACCTACTACCTACCGGGTTATATTTGGAGTAATTCTTATGGTCTTTATCAGATATTTACGTTTAATATTTATAAATTACTTGGATTTTTTGGTTTGAGTTTAGCCAATTCCATTCTTTTTGTATTTTCGTTTATCTTTTTTTATAAAATCAATCCAAAATTATCAAAAACCAATTTAATTTTATTTCTTTTAATAATTATATTTGGATGGAATGTTTTAGGTATTGGCTTTAGAGCTCAAGAGTTTTCATTCTTTTTCTTAATCCTAGAGTTATTCCTCCTAAAAAAATCTGAGGAAAATTTTAAATATCTTTTATTTCTCATTCCTCTATTTATTTTTTGGGTAAATATTCATGGTGCCTTCATCTTAGGAGTAATTATGTTATCGGCTTATCTATTTAATCTAGTAATAAATAATTTTAAAAAAGTATATTCGGCGTTAGCTTTACTGATAGTTTCAGTACTCGCAACCTTTATTAATCCTTATGGAATTAATGTTTATTCCGAAGACATCAGGCACATCTCTACCCCCATGAAACTTCTGATTGCAGAATGGCTTGAACCTACCCTAATCTTTAAGTTATTGATTCTAGGTTTATTTTTCCTTTGTATTTATATAGCTTTTAAAGCAAAAGATAAATCTAAATTATTTTGGATAATATTACTTACTTTATTTTCGTATCTGGCATTTACCGCAAGAAGAAATTTACCTTTTTTTGCTCTTATAACTTCGCTTTCTCTAATTAATTTTAAAAAAGATATATTTGAAAAATTTGAAAATAGTGTGTTATCAAAAAAAATTACAGTTCCTGTATTACTGATCTTTATTTTATTTCTTTTGGGTTTTCAAATTCCAAAGACATTTGATATCTCCTCAAATTGGCAATCCTACTGTACAAAAGGTATTTTGCCTTACCCCTGCAAGGCTGTTGATTTTATAAAGAAAAATAATTTCCAAGGAGTAAACGTATTTTCATCATATGAATGGGGTGGTTTTTTGGAATGGCAGCTTCCGAATTATAAATTCTTTGTTGATGGTCGAACTCCTGCCTGGAAAACACCCGAGGGTAAGAGTCCCTACACCGTCTATCTTGAAATTATCCAATCACAACCAGGTTATCAGAAACGTTTGGAAAAATATCAAACCGATTGGCTTTTGATAGGTGCCAACACCTTTTTAGACTTTGAACTGCAAAAAAACATAAACACACCCTGGACAGAAATTTATAGGGATAATATTTCCGTAATTTATACTCCTAAACATTAATTTCAGTTTTACTTACCCGAAATGTTAAAATATAGTTCTTAACCTATCGCCAGGGTAGCTCAGCTGGTAGAGCAAGGCTTTCGTAAAGCTTAGGTCGTGGGTTCGAATCCCACCCCTGGCTCAGTTTGACTAAAATATCCATAGGAGTAATATTTGTTAAATATGAGAAGATTTTATTCACGCTTGGCACATTCAGAAGAGAAAAAAAATTTCCGAAAAGCGTTTCTATATATTTTATTGACTATTTCTTCTTTTGCTCTTCTTGTCTTCTTTGGTTTACCTTCAATTGCTAAAATGGCGTCGTTTCTCACCGATTTAAGAAAAAGCAGTTCACCTGTTGAAAAAAACGATACTACTCCTCCTGCTCCTCCCAGATTCAACACACTTCCTGAAGCTACTAATAAAAAATCAATTGGAATCAATGGTACGGCAGAAGAAGGAGCAACGGTTAAAATTTATATTAATGACAGGGAAGAAAGCGTGCTCTCCGATAACAATAGTCAATTTAACTTAAGCATTACATTAACTAAGGGTGAAAATAAAATCTCTGCTGTTGCTAAAGATCTTGCGGGTAACGAAAGCCAAAAAAGTGATGAAAAGACAATTATATTTGATGAAGATCCTCCCAAACTGGAAATTACGTCTCCGGAAAACAATAAAGAATTTTACGGTTCTAAAGAACGTCAAGTTGTAATACAAGGTATTAGTGAAGAAGAAATATCCGTAACGATTAATGAAAGAGTTGTTTTTGTTGAAGACGACGGTTCTTTCTCTTTTGCTACCTCACTTTCTGAAGGAGATAATAATTTCTCTATTAAAGCACAAGATAAGGCAGGAAATACAACCGAGACTTCACTTACTTTAAAGTTTTCTTCCTAAATTCTTTTAAAGAAAGCCCCAGCAGGATTGCCATTATTCCCATCACCCATGCGTAAAAAAGGCTATTAACAAACAAACTGTGAATAAATAACGCCGTAGAACAGGCTAGAAAGGGTGTTCCGAAAGATTTAAAATCTATACTTAAAACTACCTTTTTTATAAATTCGATAAAAAAGATAAAACCTAATATTCCTGTGGTTGCAATTAATGCCAAAATGCTTGAATCAGAACCAGAACAGGAGTGAGAGAGATAATTTGCTTCACCTATAAATTTATTTCTGGCAAAGCATAAATTATTGTATCCTACTCCAAATAATGGAGAATTTTGCCAAATCACGATAGTCTCTTTATAATTTTTTAAACGCAATAAAATACTAAATGCTCTCTCCAGTTTGACGCCTTCACTAGAAGGTCTTGGTAAAAGAAATATCATTATTCCCAATGCAATAATTAAAACTACAAACCATTTAATTCTTTTTTTAATTATTAACATTGTCGAAATACCTGCTAGAAGAGATAGATATCCCGCTCGTGAATAAGTTAACCCTAGCGTAATGAAGAAAAATATTAACAACAAAAGTAAAAATCTATTTTTTGTCTGCAAATATCTATCTAAGGACAATAAAAATCCAAATACTAGAAAAATACTAGTAAATCCCGGGTCTAAAAATGTACCTACGAGTCTAAATAAATGATCGTCCCAACCCCAAATAATAAAACTTCTTAAATCTGGATATAAAAAGTATTGAATCCATCCAAAAATACCTACAAATACTAAAATAACAATCAAAGAATTATAAATAATATCCTTTAAATTATTTTTGCTTTTTACCAGATCATAAACAAGTAAGAATAACGAGGTATAGAACAGAAGCCTAATAAAATAGAAAATTCCCAAAATTCCTGTTTTAAAATTAAATATAGCTAGGGAAATAAATAATGAAAAAGTTAAATAAACAAAAATTCCTTTTAATATTTTGTAAATTCCCGGCTTATCTGTTTTTTTAAATAGTAAATATATTAATGATAATCCTGCTATCAGGTCAATTGGTTGAACTGTAATACTTTGGGATAGAAGATTTAAATTAAATCTAAATAACTGTCCGAAGGGAAATATTATTAGGAATAGGAAAAGTATTATTTTTGGTAAAGTCTTTTTTGAATCAACCATAATTTACTCCAAGAAAGGAACGAATGAAAACTCATCATAAATGAAATTATCAATCCCTGTATACCATCTAAAAATCCTAACTTAATAAGGTAATTGTATATAAATTTACCCTTAGGTATGAATATTATTTTCAGTATCGAAGACTTTTTATGTTCATTATAATTTGCTCTTGCATGAAGAGTAGTATATTTATTCACTAATTGTAAATAATCCCTTAATGTAGTGTGAGGATAATGATATAACCAGCTTTTTAATGTTTCTGTTTTACCTAACACATCCCAATATTCGTGAACGATTCTTTTCCATTTTCCTGCTCCTTTGCGTGCTAATCTGAGTAAGGTAATATTTCCTGGCTCTCCATGATCTATTCTTTTCCCCCAGATAAAATCCTTACGTCTTATAAAGTATCCCATGATATTGGTATTCTTAAATCTTGTAACATTTAATATTTCATTTTTAAGTTCTGGGCTTACTCTTTCATCCGCATCGACAAATAGACACCAACTGTAATTCGCTTTTTCTAAACCAAAATTTCTTTGCGCGCTATAATCATCATTCAATTCCCTTGGATAAACAACTGCATTCATTCTTCTGGCTAAATTTATTGTTCCATCACTTGAATTATCATCAATTACAATTATTTCATCACAGAAACTTAATGATTTTATACAATCTTCAATATTTACTTCTTCATTTTTAGTTAGAATTATTGCAGATAATAACTTCATAATTTTATTTTTGAAACAGATACCCCATCTAAATTATATATCGTATCTTTATTACATCCAGGTTTATTCTCACAAATCAAATATTTTATTCTTGAATTTTCTGTTGGTTCATTTCCCAACCACCATAAAAGATATTTGTAATTTTGTGCATAATTACCTTCAAATTGATCATCTATACCTCGTCTTTCAAGTTCAAATTTATTGCCATTTGCATTCTTAATAATGGTTTCTACAATATCGATCTGCATTTTATACGGAACTAAATTATTGTTAATCTTATCCTCCGATATATAAAACCAGTTATGTGAAAAATAGAAGAGAAAATTGTTTAGAGTAAAAAATATTAAGATAAATATTACAAGAAAACGAGTTATTAAATTATATTTATATATTTTTGTTATAAATTCCGAGATTAAAATAACTATCACAGGATACAGCGGTAAATAATAATGCGCTGGTGGATTTCCGTGTATAAAAATACCTATGTAGCCGAATACTAGAAACATCAGTAGCAATTTAGATGATATTGCTGTTTTATTCTTCTTAAGATTAGTTATCTGCCAAAGAATGTAAGCAATAAATAGCATTACAAAAATAAATACCAAAAGATTGTGTTTATAAGAAACATTATTACCAACAAAAAGATAAAAAGATTTAAAATTTGATAACAATATGTCTTTATTTAGGTTATTTTTAGGATATATACCCAAAAATCCTAAAACTCTATAAGGAATCCAAACTAAGAAGTTTTTTAGCATTTCAAACTTGGTATTTACTGAAAATATAATTATCGGAAGAAATGTAATTGTTAAACCAATAAAACCATTTGTAATGTTACGCGTTGATAAGTTTTTCCTCCGTATATACAAAAATATTATTATGGGGATGACGAAAATAAGAGGAGATAAATGAAAGTTAAGCATTAAACCATAAAATATACCCGCCCAAAAAAGTTTTTCTTGAATAAGAAAAATAAAAAAAGGATAAAAAAGTAATGTTGTTAATGAATAAAATCTTGCATCTTTGGTAAATGCTATCCATAGAGGAGAAATCGCAATAATGTAAGATGACAATATTGCTATCTTCTTCTCAAAAAATTTATTAACAACCCAATAATTTAAAATTATTACTACACTGCCTGTAATTGCGAAGATATGTGCACCACCCAAGGGATTAAATTTCGATAAAATCAGTACTGGAGCAAATATCCAGTAAAAAAATGGTCCAAAATACAACCACGGGTGAGATGTCGGAGGACCTATAAGCGGTATATGTTTTTCTATTATATAATCCTTGATTGCCAGATAGTTTTGTCCTATCTCTCCATTAAAAACTAAATTTTCAGGTAATCTATAGAAACGCAAAAATGTTCCGATGAGAAATATCGCGAGGAGTAAAGCTAATACTCCTGAAAATCTTGCAAAAACTTCTACCAATAATGCCGGAAATATTCCAAAGTGTTTTCTAAAATAATAATATCTGCTTGTTTTAAAATCGCATAATGCTTTTTTTCTATCTTTTGTTGAAACTCCCCAATAATGAATTATTTTACTATTTGGAATAATGACAATATCTCCTCCCATTTTTTTTACTCTTTTACATAGATCTGATTCTTCGAAATATAAAAAGAACTCTTTATCGAAACCCTTTACTTTATTAAATATTTCTTTTCTTATTAAAAACGCACTTCCAGACACTACATCTACATTTTCCGCATTCTCAAATATTCTGTCTTTTAGAAAATATCGCATAGAAATCGGGTTGTTTGGAAAGATTTTATTTAAGAATGACAAAACTACAATACCTACAAACGGAGTTAGTTTCATAGATCCCTGGAGATTGGATATTTTGTTATCTTTATTATAAATAAGTGGTGCAGAAATATAAGTTTTAGGATTTTTATTAAGATAAGATACAAGATTCTCTATAGAATTCTTAAAAAGAAGCGTGTCGGGATTTAAGAAAAATAAATATTTTCCTTTTGCTACTTTAGCACCCAAATTATTCGCTTTTGCATAACCAATATTTTTCTTACTCTTAATATATTTTATTTTTCCAAAGTGACTAATAAGCTTACTCTGTATATTTTCACTATCATTATCAACAATAATAATCTCATACTTTAATCGAGGTTTCGCTTTCTTAATTGAATTAATACATTCTATTAATTCTTTTCGGGCTTTATAGTGAACGATTATTATCGAAACGGTTGGGTTCATTTTATTGCAGTTTCTATTAATATTTTTTCAAGCTTCTCAATATGGTATTCCCATTTCCATTTTCTTAAAACAATTTCCCTTCCTCTTTTACCCATTTTTTCAGCAATTTTAGGATTTTGTAAGAGATAAATTATTTTTTCTGCAATTTTATTAGCACTCCCTTCCACTAAAAATCCGTTCTGACCATTATCTATAATCTCTTTATATCCACCTTTGTTTAATGCTATAACTGGCGTTTCGCAGGCTAATGATTCTAATGCTTTTAACCCAAAAGCTTCAATTTGGCTAGTACACAATGTAACTAGTGCCTCTGAATATTTTCTGGCTAGAATAAAATCATTATTTATAAAACCTCTTTTATCTATTATTTCAAGCTTAACCTTGAATTTCTGGTTTACTATCTTTAATGCTTCTTCAACTAATTCAAATATATCTATTTTATTTTTATTTCCAACAAAAAGGATTTTATTTTGTTTCTTATTATATTTTTTAAAAATATTTGTATCTACACCTGGATAACAAACTTGAGCATTTTTTCCATATATATTCTTAATAAACTTTTGCATAAAAAATGAGTTAGTTACTATACACTTTGCTTTTACTGTAGTTTCGTAATCTATATATTTTCTGATTTTTCTAGTCAGATTTTTATAATATTTATTTATGAATCTCACGTCCCCATTAAATTCTAAGTTTTTATCATAAACTATGGCTAAATATTCGTGGTCGTAATAAATGTAAGGAGTTTTTAAAAATCTGATTAGAAGAGGTGCTTCTGTATAAATATCTGAATGTACTAATACAATATCATAATTACCTGAATCTATATCTCGTGCAATTTTTTTTTGAAGATATTTATATGTTACAAAATTTTTAAAATCCTTATGCAGTCGAGATAGAAATAATGGTAGAGAACTTTCTATCTTAAAATCATACACAAACGTTTTTCTACAAAATACATCGATATTTAAGAAACTTTCTTTTTTTGAACTCAGTCTGAATAAATCTATATTATGTTTATTTGATAAACTCTTAACCTCTTCATAAACAACCCTTTTCGCTCCACCCGCGGGGAAATTATAGAATACTGCAATTTTCATTTTTTTATCAATACCGCCAAGAAATCTTGTCCAAATAATATATTAAAGGGGAAAATCCTGCTTAAAGGATCTAAATACACAAGCAGATTATAAATTATATCTTTCCAAGACATAATAGGTTTAATCCATACAATATTAGTTGTTTTAATATTTCCTGTTACCTTGAATTTATTAAACATACTTTTTAGATAAAAATAATCGGCTTCATTGATATGTAGTTTTCTGGCTATTTCGTTTCTCACCCTACTAGGTTTGGGGATATTTATATATTCGTTATTTGTTATTAGCTTATTTATATGAATTAGTAGTGTACTTACAGGATAGCACCAAAATTTCCATGCAAAATCATAAAAAAGTTTATTAGGTTCAGTATGAAAAAATATTTTTCCGTTGTCCTTTAAAACTCTCACTAATTCTGAAAAAGCTTTTTCAGCATCCCTTCTATATAAATGTTCATGGACATCTGTATAAATAACCAAATCAAAACTTTTATCTGGGAATTTAAGATTTGTCGCATCCATCTTTTCAAATTTAACTCGACTTATTATTTTCTTTGAATAATGTTTTCTCGCTATATTGGCAATTTTTATTGCAGATGGTGAATAATCTGTACCCCAAACTCGACTAGCTTCATTAGCAACCCAAAAAACAAGTTCACCTCTACCGCAACCTACATCCAAAACTTTTTTATTTTTTAAATAAGGTATTTCTTTAATCAATCGGTTGTTACGTCTGTCAAACTCTTTCCCAAAACTTTTTTTAAATTCTTTGTAACCACCACAATATTCAAAATAATATTTTTCGTCATAGTTAGAAGAATCTATTTTTTTCATTTATCAAGATCTCAAAACCTTACGCAGATAATATACAATTACAGGAAGGGAAACAACAGAACCTATTATTGCGGAGTAAGCGGCTCCCACTATCCCAAATTTTAATACTAGAGGAATTATGGTAATACCCATACCTAAAATACTCACCAAAGTAATCACCATAACATATTCCTGTTTTTTCACAGCCAAAAGAACAGCTGGACTAGGTGCTATCAATGCCCTGAATGTTCCGAATACTGCTAGAACTTTCATAACCGGAACCGCAGCTACCCAATTTTCTCCTAAAAGTATCAATACAATGGGTTTTGTAAATGCCACCATAATTATCCCAAAAGGAATAACTATTAAAGAAGTAAATATTGTCACTTTTTTGAAAGCCTGCCAAATCCTAATCCTATCATTAGTTATTTTTACGTAAATTGGAAATGTTACTTTTCCAATTACTTCGCTGATTTCAAAAATTGGCAATGTAGCAATTTTATAAGCTACCTGATAGAGACCTAGTGAACCTGTATTAAGTAATCTCCCTACAACCATATCATCACCGTTATAAAATAAATAATTGAATATACCCGCAAAAGTCATCCATTTTCCTCTATTTATAACTTTTTTAATTTTATGCAATTCAAAATTAAAGGTAGGTCGGGGTTTTATAATCATAAAAGATAAAATAATTTCTAGTAAAACTCCGGCTGTAAGACCCCAGACTAAACTTTCTGCTTTTTGAGTAATAAATGCCAATATAACGGCAACTATAGCATCAAAGGAGTATATGCTAATTCTAAATAAAAACTCCTTGTGAAATTGAAGTTTCTTTTGGAATTTTACTATTGCAGGATTTATAAAACCTCTTAAAAATGGAACTATGCTTATTAGCATTAAAATGTGTCTTGCATCAGGAGATTTGAAAAAAAGCGCTATAATAGGAGAAAAAGAAATTAATAGGATTGATATTAAAAAACCCCTAATTATAGAAACCAGCCAGCTTGTACTTATATATTCTTCCAACTTTCCTTCTTCTTGAACTAAAAATACATTGATTCCTGTTTCTGTCATCACTTCCAAAAAAGCCAACATAAGTGCAGCAATTCCGAAGATACCAAACTCAGACGGGGTTAATATCCTTGCTAGAATTGCTAGTTTAATAAAACCAACAAATCTAACAGATCCTCTTAATAAACCCATCCAGGAAAAACCTTTTAGCGTAGATTTGAAATATCTCACGACTCAATTTTATACCTAATATATATTATTTAGTAGTTTAATAGATTTAACTATAAATAATACTTTTTGTAGTGCAGTTTTATTTTTTTCTTAAAAATGCACTCATAAAACCCGCCATTACAGCAAAATCGCTTGATACTTGAATAATCGGCAACCAAAGTTTTACTTTCCAATTTTTTATTATATCTCTCCATTTCCAAATCGACCAAATTAAATATAAAAATAACCCAATAATTAAACAGGAAAATAACCAATTATATTTAAATGCGACTATCAAAAGAATAAAACCAACTATATATCTAAACAAAATAAAGGTTATTTTTATATTGTGCGACACAATGTGTTTGGAGGAGTGCAACCAGATTCCCGTCTGTGCATCACCTTTCGCATAATAATATAATTTTTTCAAAGAACTTTTAAAACTTAAATTTCCTATTTCTTCCCACTCTACTCTAGCCTCTTTTACCCTAACTATTTTCACACCTCTTTTAACTACCTCATAAAAAAACTTCGTATCCTCACCTGCTCTATCTAATTTCTCATCAAATCCTCCTATCTCACTCCAAACTTGTTTCTTAAATGCCACACTCCTCGCTGATGGAATAAAATCTGTAGAGTCAAATCGTTCGGGAGGAATACCGTGAAAAACATTTATGGCTTCATTCATTTCTTTCTTTGCGGGCATTTCATAAAAACCTGCCACTAATCCTACATTTTTGTAAATAAATGGATGGGTAATTTTTTCTAACCAATCTCTTTTTGCAATACAGCCTGCATCAGTTAAAGTAATAATATCTCCCTTAGCAATTTCGATAGATATATTTCTTCCATGGGCAATTGAACCTGGTTCTATCAATAATTTAATTCTTTTATCTTTTTTTTGATAATGCTTTATAATTTGGCATGTTTTGTCTTTAGAACCTCCATCTACTATTATTATTTCGTCGGGTTTTATAGTTTGATTTAGTAACGAATCCAAAAGTCTTTCTATACTCGATTCTTCGTTAAATGTAGTAATGCATACTGAGATGTTCATTTATCAAGATTATATACGAAATTTATTTAATTCCTCAAAGTATTAATTTTCCCGATAATCTTAATAAAAAGTTAGTAAGATACGGGTGTTTGTGTTACTTCCAATGTGGGAGTTGGAGACTCGGCAATCGGCGTAGGTGAACTGGATGGCACATTTTTAGGTGATGCCGGTAAAATTTCTAAATCTGCAATATTATCAACTTTTATGGTATTACTTTTCGTAAAAAAAGTACCAGAAGCTAATATTCTTCTGTTATCCAATTTTGACAAGTCAGTACCTTCAGGTGGTTCAAGTTTAACCGCTTCTCCATCCGCTAGAATTAAAAAATATTGAGCTTGTCCACTCTCGCTTAAAATTTTTAATAATCCCACTTTCGAAGTGGCATATGAAGATGGTTCTTTTTCAATTATTTTCTCTTGTATTGGATTAGTTATTTTATTTAAATTGTAAAAAAGAGTAGCTAGTGCAAATATTAAAATAGGTAAAGCTATTAAAGGTACCCCCAATTTAAACATAAATGTAGTAGTTTGTTTTTTTCTGATTTGATTTATCCATTTTAACAACCAAGATATTGGGTTATTTACATTAACAGAAACTAAGGGTTTTTCTAATTCCTTTTCTTCCTCTACATTCTTAATCGTTTTTAATGCACCAGTCATTTTTGAAGATTTATGAATCAACTTAGGAAGACTTGTTGAAGACGCTTCTTTAGCTTCTTTTTCTGATATAAATTGACCACCTGCACCCCTAACTCTATCATTTACATCTGTAGCCATTAAATTGTTTAATTAATTCAGTATAATAGTTTTCTAGGTTATCTTACAAATAGATAATTTTTAATTAGAAATATTTTGTACTAACCAACTCTTTGTTTTAATTATTACAGTAATTACATAAACACCTACACCTAATAAGAATATTCCTACAAAAAGTGGATTTTTTGTATTACTCCCAATAAAAAAAGCGTGTGTGGCAACTAAAGGATAAACGATGTAATTCAGTCTATGAAAATATCTCCAGTTTTTTTTCCACCAAGGTTGTTTTCTTAATAGTGCTGCCATTACGGCAATCGACATAAACCAGAAAGCAATTCTTCCAAATGTATAAAATATCTCAGGTTTAGTTTTACAAAGAAGACAGAAATCCGTAAAAATATAGAAAATTGCTAATACTTTTGTTGCTATAAAAAGAAATAACATATAACTCAATACATGGGTTAAAACAAAGGAGTATATAATTGCACCTTCTGTTAAGTGAAATTTATAAATCCAATTCCCGAATCTTTTTTCTAAGTTATCCATAAAAGCACCTATCGGAACTTGAAAAGACATCATAACAAACGCCCAAATACCGGCTAGTTTTTGTATAAAACTAACAATAGTTAAAGGAGATTTTCCAGTTAATACAGCTCTCGGAGTATCTTCAAATTCTATAAAAAGCGCAAGAAGTAAAAAGGCTACCCAAATAACAATAAATATTTTCTTGATTCTTCCTTGGGTCATAAATTTACTATAACATAAATTTTTGTGGAGTCGGCTGGACTCGAACCAGCGGCCTTCGCAATGTGAATGCGACGCTCTAACCAACTGAGCTACGACTCCTTATTTAAACTCTTATTTTATCATTTTTAACTTAAGTATTTCTAATGTTGACAGATTATAGAAAATATGAATAAATTGATGCTTGTGGTAATTTCAAATGACAGATTTGCATTGGGTTTATCATATGACGATGTACTTCTGATCCCGCAATATTCAAAAATACAAAGCCGTTCAGAGGTAGATCTTACTACCCAAATATCTCCAAGAATTAAACTTACACTTCCAATTACCAGTGCGCCAATGATGGATGTCACAGGACCCGATTTGGCAATTGAACTTGCTAAAATGGGAGGTTTAGGTTTTATTCCCCGATTTGTATCAGAAGAAGAACAAGCTGATATGATTTATAAAGTAAAGAAAGAAAAGGTTTTAGTAGGAGGGGCTGTGGGACTTAGAAACGATTTTATTAAAAGAGCAGAAATGCTTGTAAAAGCGGGGGCGGATACAATTCTTCTTGATGTTGCAAATGGTTATATGCAAAAGGCTATTGATGCAACAAAAGTGTTAAAGCATCTTTTCGGTAAAAGTGTTGATGTCATGTCCGGTCTTGTAGCTACAGCCGAAGGAGCTAAAAGTTTGTTTGAAGCAGGAGCTGACTGCGTCCACGTAGGAATTGGGGGAGGTTCCATCTGTACTACAAGGATAGCAACAGGTGTAGGCGTTCCCAATTTGACTACTATATTAGATACCATCAAAGTAGCTAGATCGTTTAAAAAAACCATTATTGTAGATGGTGGTGCTAAAAGTTCGGGGGATATTGTTAAAGCATTGGCTGCAGGATGCGCTGCTGTTCGAACCGGAAATCTACTTGCGGGTACAAAAGAAACTCCAGGGAAAATGGTTATTATTAAGCATAAAAAATATAAAGAATATAAAGGATCTACGTCAGTTACAGAAAAGAAATTCCACCTGGAAAAAGGGGTTGTGCTTAATAAAAACTATATTAACCATATTGAAGGAGTCGAGAGTTTGGTTCCGTACAAGGGAACTTTGGAAAATCATTTAGCAATTATAGTTGCCGGAATAAAATCTGGGTTTTCCTATTGTGGCGCAAGGAATTTACCTGAACTGCAAAGAAAAGCTAAATTTATAAGAATTACACCAGGCGGATTTACCGAAAGCAATGCTCATGATGTAATATTGATAAAGAAATAATCCCCTCTTGTTTTAATATGTTTTACCTTTCTATAATCATACTATGAATATTTTTAGACGATTAGGCGCATTTTTCTTAGATATTCTGCAAATCGTGGTACTTGCATTTGCTCTTTTCCTTTTTATGTACCTTCTGGTATTTCAACCACATAAAATAAAGGGGAGTTCGATGCAACCCAACTTTCCCGACGGTGAATATCTTCTCACGGATAAAGTAACCTACAGGTTTGAAGAACCCCAGAGAGGTGACGTAATCGTGTTTAAAGCTCCAACCGATGAAAGCGAAGAATACATCAAAAGGATAATAGGCTTACCAGGTGATACCGTATCATTAAGGGAAGGAAAAGTCTTTATTAACGAAACACAACTCGACGAAAGTTATTTACCCCAAGGTTTGGAAACATTCGGAAGTACTTTTTTAAAAGAAGGTGAAGAAATTAAAGTCTCAGAAAATGTTTTTTTTGTAATGGGTGACAATCGTCCTTTTTCTTCAGATTCAAGAACGTGGGGATTTGTAGATAAAAATAAAATTACGGGACGAGCATGGCTTATTTATTGGCCAGTAAATAAAGCAGGTACCGTTCAAAAAGTTTTTTATAATATTTAAGAAGTTACCGATTTATAAATTTTTTGAAGTCTATCCTCAGTTTCCTCTATACCACCCTTTAATATAAACGTAACTCTCGTTTCTCTTCTTGATCTAGCTAATTTGACTAAGGTTGACCGATTTTTTGCTTCCTCTTCTCCTGGTGTAAGCGGAACTAAAGCTGTCTGCATTTCCTCCTGGATTTTATCTATTTCCTCCGAGACAATCCTCATGGCATTCCTGTCTGTTCTTTTCTTTGGCTCCTGACCTACTTTATGCTTCATTCTTCTTGCCAGCTCTTCAGCACGCCTTACCGAACCGCTTTCTCTCAAAATAATCTTATAAGCTTCAATCATCAAATCCGTGTCGTCGATCGCCGCCAAAGCTCTAGCGTGGCCTTCTGAAATCAATCCAGAAAGAAGACCGTCTTTTAAGGCATCGGGAAGAGATAATAGCCTGATGGAATTTGAAACGTAGGCAACTGATTTACCGATTCTTACTGCAACTTCAGATGTAGTTAATCCGAATTCGTTTAAAAGTCTTTCAAACCCTTTGGCTCTATCCAAGGGGTTTAAATCAACTCTTTGAACATTCTCAACCAAAGCCATCTCAAGCATTCCCTTGGGTGAAGTTTCCCGAATAAGTGCGGGTACATGGGTTAAACCTGCCAATTTTGAAGCTCTCCATCTTCTTTCTCCCGCAATAATTTGATAACCGGCCGGTGTTTTTGCCACTACCAGGGGTTCCAATATTCCGTGTTCTTTAATTGAATCTATTAAATCCACTAAACTCTCAGGGGTAATTGCTCCTCTTGGTTGCAAGGGGTTTGCGTTTAACTCATTGACATCAATTTGAATTACTTCTTCAGCCATTTTATTTTACCGATACAATTTTTTTGCCCAACTTGGTACCAAATTTAACTATTCCCTCTTTTAAGGCATAAAGTGTATGATCTCTGCCTATTCCCACATTTTTACCTGCTGAAATTTTAGTTCCTCTTTGTCTCACAATAATAACCCCGGGGGTAATTTTCTCTCCGTGGGTTTTCTTAGCTTCCAACCTCTTACCAGCTGGGCTAACGTGTTGCGATATCTTTCCTCCTGCCTTTTTCTTTGCCATTTTATTTAACTAAAAAACAATATAATCTAAATTTTCACAGCTGTCAAGAGAACAGAAGTATACATTCTGATATATATTGTTTTACTTTTTTAAAGAAATTTTCTCAATTAACAAGCGGGTATATTGGGGGCGAAAACCAGTCTTTCTTCTATAGCGTGATTTTGCTTTAAATTTGATGACATCTATTTTCTTTCCTTTTTCTTCTCCTAATACTTTACATTGTACGACAGCATCCTTAACAAACGGCTTTCCGACAATTACTTTTTCTCCTTGAACAAAAAGAAGAATATCCATTTCAGGTTTTCCGGATATTTTATTAACCAAAATTTCCTCTTTTTCAGAAACCCTATATTGGCTTCCCTGAATTTTTATGACTGCATATTTAGTATCCATTTATATTAATATCTTTGCTATTGTATATTTTTAAAAAAACAAACTCAAGCCTGAGTATATTTAGTTGCTCCCAAAGCAATTCCCAAAGTAATCATTGTAGCAAGTAAAGATGATCCTCCAGCAGAAATCAAGGGTAAAGGAAGTCCAGTTATCGGAAGAAGACCTAAATTCATTCCTACGTTGACTATTGTCTGAATTAATAAAGTGATTACGACTCCAGCCAGAAATGCTCTTGCGGCACTATTTATGGGAACATCCATAAATTTCGTTAGACGCCATAAAATGAAAAATATCCCGAAAAGAAGAAGAAAAGCACCCATGAAACCCAATTCTTCAGCAGTTGATGCAAAAATAAAATCCGTTTGCTTTTCTGGCAAAAAAGACAACTGCGTTTGTACTCCCTTACCCAAACCCCTACCGAGTAGTTTTCCACTACCCACAGAAATCATAGACTGGATACTGTTATATCCTGATTTCAAAGGATCTGAAGCAGGGTCAAAAAATGCTTTGATTCTATCCTGCTGATAAGGTGCAAGAACTTTATAGATTAATGGTGTTAGTAATATTAAAATAAAAAATCCCGCCAGTAATTTCTTTTTATTTAAGCCTGCAGATAAGATAATTCCCAATAAACCCACTCCCATCAATACTGTCATTCCTAAAGCAGGTTGGACCAATATCAGAAATGCCGGTATTAAAAAAAGAATAATAGCTTTAATCAGGATTTTAAATGTCAGGGGTTCCTTGGTTAAATAATTGGCAAAAAATATCAAAAGAAAAGGTCTTACCAATTCTGCCGGTTGAATAGTGAAAGCTCCAATAGGTATCCAGCGAAGCGCCCCTCTTGAAACCTGTCCTATAAAAAGAGGCAGTATTAAAAATATAATACTTAAGATATATAAATGCTTTGAGAATATTGAAATAACTTCAAAATCGAGTTTAGAAAAAAAGAAAAAAGCAATCAGACCCAATATGATATAAAGAAAATATAAAGGGAACAAAAATTGTGCAATCGAATTTAATATCAACAAACTAAAAATCAGGAGGAATAGAATTCCGAAAATATATGGCAGGTCCATCTGAACCTCCTTGAGGTTTTTGTACATTGTTTTATTTCAGAACTTCAACTTTGAATTCCTTCCCGTTGATAAGTCTACTTAATGTTTTTCTTTGAATTTTATCAACCAACTCCAGATTACTAGGAAGCCAAACGGTTGATACTAGAGTTCTCTGAGTAAGTTTTAATCCCATATTTTTCCTTTCGTCTTGAATCATACGAATAAGCTCTCTTATTTTTGCCTCTTCTTCAAGTTCCCGAGTAATTTTGGTATCCAATACAACTTTCTCTTTACCTTTTTTAAATTCAACGGCTTTAATATTCAACTCTGCTTTAGCTAACTGTAATAATTCATTTCCCAGTTCTCGGGTATTTGATAATGCTCCGTAAACTGTAACTTTTGCCAAGGGTTGTTTGACAGAAATTTTCGCTTCTTTTCGCGAACCATGGACTTTTTCCACAATTTCTCTTACTACCTTCATTTGCTTTAATAACAAAAGATCTGAATTTTCAATCTTTAACACGGGAGGTGGCCAATCACTTAAATGAATTGAGATTTCTTTGGTTAAATTCCTATAAACTTCTTCTGAAACAAAGGGAGTAAATATTGCCAAAATTTTGGCCAAATTTACCAAAACAGAATAACAGGTTTGATAAAAATATAATTTA
>DAIUCV010000013.1:0-16899 GCA_036846005.1 Patescibacteria group bacterium
ACCCCGCTGGGACTCGAACCCAGGTTTTTAGGATGAGAACCTAATGTCCTAGACCGCTAGACGATGGGGCCAATACCAGCTATTTTATCAACTTTTCATCCTTAAATCGACTTTTCAGAAGTTTGTAAAGTAATTCACGACTGTCTTTGGTCATTACTGGAAAATAAGTCTTTATATACTAATTCCAACAACTGATCTTTTTCTGCTACAAAATATCTATTTACACCGCTGAAAACCATTCGTGCTACTCTATTTTCAGTCATATTTAATAATTTCGCTACATCTGCTATTTTTATTTTTTTTATGAAGATCTGCTCGAATGTTTTTCTTTCTTCAATCGATAACCCCGGAATTGTTTTCCACCAGGATCTTTTTCTTCTTCTCCAAGAACTTCCTCCATTTTTTTCCTGAGCCTGATTTAAAGCTTGTTCTAAACATTCTATTTGGTTTTCTAAATCAATAGTTGTGTGAGAAATTGAATAACCACTTGTTTTGTCGCTATCGATAGAATCATCAAAAATATTTTTATCTAAAGCACCTATATTTTTTCTTTGCTTTAGCTCAGCTTTATTGTTTTTTTCAAAGGAATCCATCAATTTTTCATTAAGTACTAGTTGTCCCATAAATCTTTTTGGATCCTGATATATTTGATCTTTCAATTCATCGTCTTCTCCTGCAATTTTTATGACTTCCGCAAGTTGGATTATTTCTACCGAAGCCAAATTGTGATACATTCCGATAAGCAAGGTGTTTTTTATTGATTCGGGGTTGGTTAAAGTATCTGCTATCGAAATCACCACCTGAGCATTCGAACATACAAGTTCAATAATATCCGGTTCTTCAGCTTTATCAAAATATGCCACAACCTGTGCCAACTTCTGTGTTTCTTCCGATACTAAATCAAACTGAATTACTGCCTGATAAACCAACTGTTGTAATTGATATTTATTGGGAATTATATCCGTTACAGCTTTAAGTCTGGCAGGATTCCATGCACCAGAACCTTCTCGACCACCTCCTGTTCCAACTCTAACTTTACGAACTAATTCTGGATCTGCCTTCGAAGCAATCATCAACATTTGAAAAATCGAACCAGGTGTCCTTCCCCAAAAGTGGGCTTTTTCTATACCCCAGTTTTTCAAATCTTTTGAATCGTGAGGTTCAAGTTGCAATCTTATACCTGATGTGTTTTGGTTACATAAAGAAAAGGCTTGAAGCAAAGTTAATCCTTTTACTTTATACCAGTTAGTTTGTTCGAAAGATTTTTGCATGAACTCAATGACTCGAGCAAATCCTGTACTTTTTACGGAATTTGCGGCTAGTACCCTAAGGTCATAAACCTCTTCAAGGGAAAGTCCGTATAATACTATCGAATCTATAAACGGTTCGCTTTTCTGTATAAAAGCGTCTGTTCTATGAAAGCCATCTGTAACCATATAATATGCGTTTTCGTTTTCATCAACGAATGCTGCTACATTGGTAGGTGAAATCTGTCCTAACCCTCCAGTATTCCCTTCTCCGAATATTGAATTTGATAAATCTTGGACGTGGCGAGCGTCATTGATCACGATATCCATAAGTATTTTGTCCGTCGAAATATATTCCCATCTTTTACCTCTTAATCCCTTTTTAAAAATCTCATGTGGATTATAGTCGGAAGGTAATACATTCAAACGTTTTACAATTTGGGTCGGAATTACTTTTTCTTCTGCTTGTATTTCTAAAGACATGGCCTATTTTTGGCCATTATACAACTTATATTTTCAAATTAAATATGTAATCTAGAACGATTTATGACTTACTTATCGACACTTTACACGAAGATATGTTAGCTCACTGCCATATATGAAGGTCTTATAATTCTTTGTCTTTTCTCTTCTTCTACCAACGGCCATTTCTTGAGAGCTATTCCTAAAACTTCTTCTAAATTAGAGGCAAAAACAAAGTTTACATCCTTTTGGATACTTGCCGGAATATCTTCCAAGTCTTTTTTATTGTCCTTTGGTAGAACTATGGTTTTTAATCCCGCTCTGTGGCCGGCTATAACTTTTTCCTTTACCCCTCCAATTTCCAAAACTCTACCTCTTAAAGTAACTTCCCCAGTCATACCCACTTTCCTTTTTACCGGTACTCCAGTTATGGCTGAAACCAAGGCTGTGGTCAGGGCAATACCCGCCGATGGACCGTCTTTGGGTACCGCTCCTTCGGGAACATGGATATGAACATCCAGATTGTTGGCAAAAGTTTCCTTTAAACCCAAAAGATTCCAGTGTGACTTTGCCCAGGTGAATGCTGCCCTGGCTGATTCTTTCATCACATCTCCTAATTGTCCTGTTAATATTAAATGTCCTTTCCCGGGCATTAGGGCTACTTCTATAAAAAGTATTTCTCCACCTGCCGCAGTAACAGCCAAACCCGTGGACATTCCCACTTCATCTACTTTTTCTGCAATCAGGGATGAAAACTTTTGTGGACCCAAGAATTTGGTAACATCGTCAAGTTGAATTGTCCTGGGAAACTTTTTATTTTCGGCAACCAATCGCGCTATCTTTCTCATCGATGTTGCCAAATTCCTCTCCAACTCCCTTACTCCTGCTTCCCGGGTATACCTTTCGATTATTTCGTTTAAGGCATTATCGGAAATTTTTAATTTCCTGTCTGCTAACCCATGCATCCTTAATTGCTTTGGCCACAGGAATTTCTTGGCAATATTAAATTTTTCATCCTGGGTATAACCTGGAAATCTGATTACCTCCATTCTGTCCCGTAGCGCATCCGGAATATTTTCCAAAACATTTCCAGTTGCGATAAACATCACTTGGGATAGATCAAAAGGAACTTCCAAATAATGGTCTGAGAATTCTTTGTTCTGCTCGGGATCCAGTGCTTCCAAAAGCGCACTTGAAGGATCTCCCCTGAAATCAATTCCGATTTTGTCTATCTCATCGAGCATAAAAACCGGATTTGCCGTACCTGCATTTTTTATTCCCTGGATAATCCTTCCGGGTAATGCCCCTACATAAGTTCTTCTGTGACCTCTTATTTCTGCTTCATCTCTAATTCCCCCCAACGATACTCTGATAAATTTCCTTCCCAAGCTTCTGGCAATTGATTTTCCTATGGATGTTTTTCCGACACCGGGGGGACCTATAAAACAAAGTATGGTAGGTTGAGATTGGTCTTTGCCTTCTTCACTTTTCTTTCTTTTTTTACTGCCTAATTTTTTTATTTTCATTACTGCCAAATATTCCAATATTCTTTCCTTGGCTTTATCCAGCGCATAATGATCGTCTTTCAAAATTTTGGCTGCTTTTTTAATGGAAACTTCGTTGGGTGAGAATTTGCTCCAAGGCATATCAACTAACCAATCGAGATAATTTCTGATATATCCTCCTTCAGGATTATTGGGGGACATTTGGATTAAGCGTCTTAATTCTTTCTGCGCTTTTTTCTTTACTTCAATAGGCATTCCTGCTTCCTTAATTTTTTTCTTGTAAGTTCTAACTTCTTCCGAATCCAGTTCTCCTTCTTCTTCTCCCAGTTCTTCTTCAATAGTTCTTTTCTTTTCTCTAAGCATGGCTTTTCTCATCTGATCCTCAAATCTTTTCTGGGTTTTGCTACTGATACTTTTTTCGATATCCAAAACATTTACCTCGTGGGAGAGAAGTTCTAATGTTTTTTTCATCCTTTTGATCAAAGATTGTTCTTCAAGTAGCTTTTGTTTTTCAAATACTCTGATTTCTAATAATGATGCTATCTGATCTACCAATTCAACTGCGGCAACTTGTCCTGAGACTACTCTCATGACAGTCATTATCTCTGCTTGTTTTCCCATATTTATGGCTTTTTTGAAAAGTTCAACCAGTTGTTTTGATACAGCTTTCACTTCATCTGTTTCCTCTTTTTCTTCTTCGACACTTATAACCTTAGCCACCAAGAAGGGTTCGTAGGTTACTATTTCTTCCAGTTCAACTCTTTCCTGACCGCGAATCAGAGCGTTTACTTCTCCTTCGGTGGTCATCATCTGAGTTATTGTTGCAATTGTTCCTACTTTATATAAATCTTCCTCCAAGGGGTCTCCTGTTCTGGGGTCTTTTTGCGTGAATATGGCAATTACTTTATCTTCCTGAAAAGCAGTATTTACGGCCGATACGCTTTTTGGTCTTCCGAAAGTCAAAAGGTTATCTGTATGAGGAAAAACTACGCTACCTCTTATGGCTACAATCGGAATTCTTCTGGTGGTTTTTTTCGTATCCGCTGTCATATGTTTTAGCAGTCTAGCAGTTGGATTGCTAGTTGTCAACCCTCCATAGATATATACATTATTTACTTCTTAGAAGTTTCTCAAAATGGATATTTTCAGTTATCAAGGCCATGAAAGCTCCCAATACTGCTCCCCCTAAGATATCGATCGGATAATGAACATTACTGAAAATTCTTCCCAAGGAAACCAGTAAGGCACCCAGCAGATAAAGAAATCCAATTTTTTTATCATGAAGAAAAATGGCAACCGCTAAACCAAAAGCGGCGGTACTATGAGCTGAAGGAAATGCAGAGTCAAACGGAATTGTTAAAGTAAGAGGTGGATAACCGTTTATCTGAAAAGGTCTTAAACTCGTAGGTAAGATATCCTTTACCATTTCCGCAACACCCCAAGCTATAAAACTGATGATTACAGCGTGAATAATCTGCCCCTTTCTTTCTTTCTTACCTCTAAACCAAATCAAGATTAAGAAAATATACATCACCCAAATCCAGAAACTCGCAAAAAAAAGAATTATAGAATTTAACATAACTTTCTATTCGTGAATAACTATTCTGGTTCCGGGATTATTATCCGTAGTTCTGATAGATGTTTTTCCCTCAGGTATTACCGGACTTGTCCAATAATAGAGCCTTTCAGCAACAGGAGTAGGCAAATTTACACAACCGTGGCTATGGGTACGTCCGAAATCATTATGCCAGTAAGTTCCGTGTAATCCGTATCCTCTCCAGCTGGGAATTCCGCTTCCCTCAAAATACATGACATAAGGAACGTTGGGTAAATAGTAATAGTATTTTCCAGTGCCCCCTTCCATTTTGGTTGCCCTCAATTTAATCCAGATTTGAAATTCCCCTTTTGGTGTAGGAGTCCAGGGAAGTCCGGTAGAAATCAAGGTTTCCAGAAAAAGAGTATTTCCATCCCAAGCCTTTAATTTCTGTTCCGATAGATCAATTTCGATATAACGCTCATCTGTTGATATTCCCAGTACAGGCGGATTTATGGGGTTGTCAAAAGCGATTTGGGGAATCTCAATTTCTTTTCCTTCGAAAACCGCCAGTTTTGCACTATTGTCTATCTCTCCGGATAAATCATTGGATCCGCAACAATTGGAGTTTTCGGTTCTTGTTTTTGTTTGCCACAGGGCAATTAACGAAAGAATTACGAATATAATAGGAAGAAATATAATAAAAATACGTTTCATATTAGGCTCTTTTTAATACTAGCATAAAATTTTGATTTAAATCAGAAAGGAATTATACTTAAAAGCGATGAGTTTAAAATATACAACTTTGAAAAGTTTTTCTTTCGCTTTTGACGGCCTAAAAGCCGCTTTAAAAAACGAACCCAATTTTCGAATTCATATAGTTTTAGCAATTCTGGTGGTTATTTTGGGACTCATTTTCAAGTTTACTTTCCTGGAATTAGCAATACTTGCTTTAACTATCGGGTTCGTCCTTATATTAGAACTTATTAACACAACCTTAGAAGCAGTTGTTAATCTGGTTAGTCCGGAAATACAAGATCAGGCAAAAATTGCCAAAGATGTATCAGCTGCCGCAGTCCTAGTATCTGCAATTCTCTCCGTTATCGTTGCCTCCTTTCTTTTTATTCCGAAGATAATTTAAAGAAGTATTGCCAGAATCCCTAAAATGAAACAGTAATACGCAAATATTTTAAATTTCTTTTGTGTCAAAAATTTAAAAACAAGATATATGGCAAGCAATCCCGATATAAAAGAAAATACAAAACCTGTTAAATAATAAGTATAGTTTCCTATTTCATTTAAGCCGTGGGTTGTAAATTCGAGGATATTAGCTCCCAATACCGCCGGAATTGATAAAAGAAACGAAAATTTAGCCGCAGTTTTTTTATCTATCCCTTGGGCTACAGAGGCAAAAATAGTTGTTCCGCTTCGTGATATACCGGGAATAATGGCTATTGCCTGCGCAACTCCTGTAATGAAGGTGTTTTTAAATGACAACTCTTTCTCCCTACTTTCCGTTTTGTCAGTTAAAAAATTTAATAATCCTGTTACCAAAAGGGCAAAACCAACCAATTTCGTGCTTGTAAAAAGACTTTCTAATTGAGATTTGAAAAAATATCCTATCAATGCAGCCGGAATTGTTGCTAAGGCCAAAAATAAATAATATCTAAGAGGAAGTTTTAAAATTTCTTTCCGGAAGAAGACCAAAACTGCAAACAGAGTACCAAAATGCAAAAAAACATCAAATAAAACTCCCGTTTGAGAAAAACCCGGAATCAAACTCTGAACCAATACCAGATGTCCTGAAGATGAAACCGGCAAAAATTCAGTTAATCCCTGTAAGAAGCCTAAAAATATCGAGGTGATAATGTTCATTAAAAACTATTGTTTACTGTAAATGTATACTAAACCCGCATAGTCATCGGAGATATACAAATTTCCGTTCACATCAAATATTAAATCTACTGGTCTTCCCAACACATCTTTATCCTGGAGAAAACCGGTAAGAAAGTTAGAACTTTCTCCAACACTTCCCGCCAATACCGGCGAATAAATTATTTTATAACCTACCAGAGTATTGCTATTTGTCGAGCCATGGAAAGAAACCAAGAGACTGTTGTTTTCTATCGGTGAAAATTGTGTCGATTTGATGAAGGTTATACCTAAAGGTGCAACATGCGCCGGATATTTATAGATTGGAGTTTCTGTAGTACTGCAATATACAGCTTTTTCACTCTGCATAAATTTCGAGTCCCTTATTCTGTCTCCATAGCAATACGGCCAACCATAATCCTTACCCTCTGATATCAAATTCAGTTCATCCGGAGGCAAGCTTTCTCCCAAGTTATCCCTCCCCATATCGTTCCCCCACATATTTCCGTTATCATCAAAAGTAAAAAAGACGGTATTTCTTAAACCTTTGGCAAACACTTTAAAACCACTTCCATCCAAATTGGAAACCAAGATTGAAGCCCTGCGCCAGTCGGTCTCAACACAGGTGTCACATGAGGAACCTACACTGATATAAAGTTTATTGTTAAAAATTTTTATAGTTCTGGTAAAATGTCTTCCCCCCGCAGGAAGATTAACTATCGTCTCTCCACCAGTTGCCAGATAATCAGTAGGATTGTAGGAGTATTTGACTACCTTGTCTGTTTCGGCAATATAAAGTTCATCGCCGTCAAAAGCAATCCCATGGGGTTTGTTTAAATTGGATATAACTACAACCTGCTCGTCAGCTTTACCGTTATTATCCTTATCAGGCAAGGCTATTACTTTTCCCTGGGTGGTAGACGAAACCAATAATGTGCCATTGGTGTCAAAGGCAAAGGCTCTGGGAAGGTTTCTTCCCGTATTGGCAAAAACATCTATCTTATATCCTTTGGTAACACTAAAAGGATAATACATTTTTGAATCTTGGGGCAGAAACTGCTGGATATCCTTACCCGTAGATTTAAATGCCGGAACCACACCTCTTGAGCTGATATCATAGAACAAGTATCTTACTACAAAGTAAATAGCTACCCCTACTAACGCCAAACAAAGGATTAAAATCCAGATTTTTTTCATCTAAATTTATTATAGAACATAGGGCATAGCTTATAGAACACATAATTAATTATAGGATAAATAAGACTTGATTTTATGGCTAATACCTGATAAAATATTTATCACCCAGTGAAAAAGGGTGTTTTTTTGTTCTTAGCTCTTTAAATTTGTGCCCTACTATATCGGATAAAATAACTGTCTGTGACTAACGGAGGATAATCAATGGACGTTTTGGATTTTATCAAAGATCTGGCGATGGTGTTAAACACAAAAAATAAGGTACCGGTTGAGACTTATCTCAAGGCCGCAAATATTCAAAAAATACCTTATCCATTAACTCCAGTCCGTAATTTGATTAAAAGTGGTCATATTGTTCTCGACCAAGGTCCTGGTTATGCAAATCTCGTGGTACAATCGGTACCTTTGAAACCAGTTTCTTAAGGGGAACTAATCACATGCAGTAGGGCACCTGTTTCGCCGAGGGGGTGAAGGAAAATTAATAAAGACGCTTATTATGGTAATTATTTGCTACCATAACCTTTAAGTGTCTAAGTCCTTCCCCCCTCGTTTTATTTTTAAAACTTCATTTGAAATAATCCCCAAATAAGGTTAGAATCGTAGACTGCCTCTTTATGTATTAATTAAAGAGGTTTTTTGTTGGATAAATTAATTTTGTTATGAAAAGAAAAACTATAAATAAGTTTCTTAAAAATTTTCCCGATAAATTTAAAAATGTTTATGGATTTATTAGAAAGAATTTAACCAAAAAAAGAGCAATTTTTTTGGGAATATTTATCTTGGTTGTGGTTATAGTAAGAATTCTTTCTGCGCAAAAGCCTTTAAGCGTATCTGTTTCTGCTGCTAAATACGGAAATCTTACTGAAGGCATATCCGCCTCCGGAAACATAAATGCCGACCAAAAGGCTACTCTTACTTTCCCAACTGCCGGCAAGGTAGCCTGGGTAGGTGTTAGTGAGGGGCAAAAAGTAAATAAGTGGCAGGGAATCGCTTCACTTGACAAAACTTTGCTTGATGTTGCCTATCAGCAAAGTCTTTCGAATTTAAGGGCTACACAGGCAACAGTAGAACGAGTTCACGATGCTGTTAAGGGTGAGGATGTTGCAGAACCCTTTACTACAAAAGAAACCAGAACCGCTGCCGAAGTAGCAAATGATAATGCCTATGATGCCTACCGTGCTGCAAAATACAATATCGAAAACGCAACCATCGTCGCCCCATTTACAGGAGTTGTAGTTAAAGCCGATCCGGCATTTGCAGGCGTAAATGTAAATCCGGGAACTTCTTCGTATGTTTTAGTTAACCCCGATTCTTTATATTTTGAAGCCCAGGTAAATGAAATTGATGTTGCGAAGATTAAAGTTGATCAAAAAGTTACTATTATTTTGGATGCTTATCCCGATACCAAGCTCGAAAGTCAGGTAAAACAAATTTCTTTAGTAAGTTTCGTAACTTCAACCGGAGGAACCGCCTATACAGTAAAAATTTCCTTAAATCAAAAGGAAGGATTTGATTTAAGGTTGGGTATGAATGGAGATGCCGAATTCTTGCTTAATACAATTGATAACGTTCTTTTGGTTCCTTCAACTGCAATAATCGAAGAAAACGGAAAATCTTTTGTTTTTGTCGTTAAAGACGGAAGGGCTAATAAAAGGGAAGTATCTGTCGGAGCCTCATCGATCGACTTTACGCAAATTTTATCGGGACTCACTGAGGGAGAAACAATAGTTACCCTACCACCTGCAAACATCAAAGATAAAGACAAAATAAAAACTTCCTAACAGTTTATGAGTTCTGTTATTAATTTGAAAAAAGTCTCAAAGGTTTATCCTATGGGAGATGTTAAAGTTGAAGCTTTAATAAAAGTTTCTCTTACTATCTTTGAACGCGAGTTTGTGGCAATAGTAGGTCCGTCGGGATCGGGAAAGTCAACTCTGATGCACATCATAGGACTTCTTGATGTTCCCACCTCGGGAGAAATGTATCTGCTCGAAAAAAACGTAAGTAGGCTTTCACAAAATTCACTGGCTACCCTACGCAACCGTCATATCGGATTTATTTTTCAGTCTTACAATCTTTTGTCCAGAACTTCTGCTTTAGAAAATGTAGAGATGCCGCTTATTTATTCCGGAACAAATCGGGATAATCGAATATTAAAGGCTAAAGAAGTTCTAAGATTGGTAGGACTTGAAGAAAGGATGAACCATTTACCGTCCCAGCTTTCAGGGGGACAACAACAAAGAGTAGCCATTGCACGGGCCTTAATAAATGATCCTGATTTGATTTTGGCCGACGAACCCACAGGAAACTTGGACAGCAAATCCGGCAAAGAAATTCTGGATTTACTAATCAAATTAAACAAGGATGGTAATACCGTAGTGATAGTTACCCACGACTTAAGTATTGCATCCCATGCTAAAAGAATAATCGAAATTAAAGACGGAGAAATAGTTAAAGACTATAAAAACTAGAAAATGATAGACATTAAAGAAGTTATAATCTTATCTTTCAAGAGCATTTTTAAAAATAAATCCAGAACTATACTTACTATGCTGGGAATAATAATCGGTGTATCGGCAGTTATTTTATTGGTTTCGTTGGGACAAGGTTTGCAGAAATATATAACCGGGCAATTTGAAGAATTGGGTACTAATCTGGTCGTAGTTCTTCCGGGAAAAGTAAACTTAGAATCCGGTTTTAGCCAAGGACCACCTAATTTTGCGGGAAGCAAACTCACTTTAAAACAAACACAAGGCATCGCAAAACTGGGGGGTCCTATTGAAGACGCTGCCGCAGCTCAAGAACTTCCCGCAGCAGTTAAATATTTAGGAAAATCCAAGTACACCACGCTTGACGGAATTACCGCCAATTACGGAAAAATGCGAAATATTCAAGTTGCTACCGGACGTGCGATAACCGAAGCTGATGTTGAGCTAACCAGAAAAGTGTGTATTTTAGGAAAAGGTTTGGCAGACTCTCTGTTTGGAGCAAGCGATCCTCTGGGTAAAGAAATAACCATTGGAGATGAAAAATTTCAGGTAATTGGCATCCTGAAAAAATTGGGTACTGCATCGTTAGGTTTTGATATTGATAATTTTTTAGCAGTTCCGATTACTGCCAGCCAAAGACTGGCCAATACTTCAAATGTCATGACTATAAATGTCAAGGCTAAGGATAAAGATAGCATTCCCCAAGCAATAACCCTTACCAAAAATTATTTAAAAAGAGAGCTTAAGGAAGACGATTTTACAGTACTGGATCAGACAAATCTTTTAACAACCATAAATCAAATATTGAGTGTCCTAACTACCGCCCTCGGAGGAATCGCGGCCATTTCTTTGGTGGTAGGAGGAGTAGGAATTATGAATATTATGCTGGTTTCCGTTACCGAAAGAACCAGAGAAATAGGTCTTCGCAAAGCCGTCGGAGCAAAACCCAACGACATACTTCTCCAGTTTGTAATCGAGGCAGTTGTTCTATCTGTTTCCGGTGGAATTATCGGAATATTGATAGGCACATTAGGGGCATTTGTAATTAATAAATTCTTTCCGGCCAGCGTAACGCTCTGGTCAATACTTCTTGCTTTCGGTGTTTCGGCAATAGTCGGAATTGTTTTCGGGGTTGCCCCTGCAATTCGCGCATCCCGCCTGGATCCCATAGAAGCTTTGAGATACGAATAATATTTATAAAAACTTAGAATATCCTTGTTAGGGTCAATAACAGAAAATCCAAACCTATAGGAACCAGAAGAAATTTATCGGCGGTTTTTAATACATCAACAACCGATTGTGATAGAAAGCTTTGGGGATCTAAACTTATTCTTATTCCGAAAAGATACAAAACTAAGTAAAAGGCTACTATAACCAAAGTTAGCTCGAGTGCTGTTTTTAAATCGCTTCTGCTTAAAAACATGGTATTGCCGATTTCAAAGATAATGTAAATAGCAATTAAGACTATCGTCCAATTACCCAAAAGACCCTTAGACATTATCCAGCCAATACCCAAAAGAATTAAGGTTATTCCAAAAATAAAGGGTGCAAATCCGATTAAAGATCCTCTTATAAGATCTGATTTACCTATTGCCACACTTCCCAATTTAATTGATTTGGTATTGCCTTTATCATCTTCCTCAAAAGTCGGATTAAGATTTATTCCTCCCACAGGTACAAAAAGAAAAAGTGCTGTTAAAAAATGTGATATTTCATGGAAAATAATACCGGGTAGAAAAAGGAAAGAATAAAAATAAGTTGATGCTTTTTTACTTTTGGTGAGTTTAAATAAAATAGTCCAGATTTTACTGGTTAGTTTTCTGGAAAGATAGTAAAGAATAATAAGTTCGAAAAGAAAAATAAAGATTAAATACATAATATATAAAGTTTAGTCACTTGGCTTGATAATGGCAATAAAAGGTATATAGAATTAGGTCTTATGTTTGAAGTATTTTTTGATTGCGAAACTAAAAAGCTTTTCAGTGAAATACAAGGATTTAATCCAGCTGATTTGGGTGTTTCCATAACATCACTTTACCAAAGGAAACTGGACGATTCATTTAACGAAAGCGAGGGTAAGATAATGAGTTTTTGGGAAAAAGACTTTGATAAAATCTGGCCTATATTCCAAAAAGCCGACAGAATAATCGGTTTTAATTCACTTAAATTTGATATCCCGGCACTACAGCCTTATACAATTACTAAACTCAATAAATTTCCCCACTTTGACATTATGGCAGAGGTAAAGAAAAAAATTGACAGAAGAATTTCGCTGGATGCACTTGCAAAAGAAACTCTGGATAAGGAAAAAAGCGATATCGGCGTAAATGCGGTCCTTTATTGGCAGAGTCAAAGTAAAGAAAATCTGGAGAAACTTAAAAAATACTGTGAAATGGATGTGATTATAACCAAGGAACTTTACGATTTCGGACTAAAAAACCATTTCCTAAAATATAAAGATAGGTGGAATACGCCGAGAATGGTTAATGTAAATTTTTCTTATCCTAAAACTCTATCTACAAAAAAACAAATTGAGTTATTCTAAAAAGAATAAATAATTGTAATCTACCTCTCAGACTTTACTAAATATTTGCTTTACACTTAAGTCTTCATGAGAAAAATTATTTTTGTATTATTTACAGTTGGAGTTTTTTTAGCCTTGGCCAATTTTAATTCTAAAAAGACCGATATTCCCAACTTGAATATGGAGGGTGAAGGAGGCTTGGAAGAATTGGATTTTCCTTTGACAATAAAATCACTTAAGGATGGGTCTTATCCTGGAAGCGATATAATTATTGAACAGACGCTTGAAGATGGCTCAAACTATAGTCAATATATTGCATCCTATAAATCCGAGGGTTTAAAAATTTATGCACTGTTAACCGTACCGAATGGAACTCCCCCAGGAGGGAGCGAGGGCGGGTGGCCTGTTATAGTTTTCAATCACGGTTACATCCCGCCTTCAGAGTATAGAACCACCGAACGCTATGTTTCTTATATCAACGGCTTTGCCAGAAATGGTTACATTGTTTTTAAACCGGATCTTCGGGGTCACGGAAACTCAGAAGGAGAACCCGTTGGAGCGTATGGGTCAAACAGCTACACCATTGATGTCTTAAATGCCGTTTCATCAATTAAGAAATATTCCCAGGCTGATCCAAACCGAATCGGAATGTGGGGTCATTCTATGGGAGGATTTATTACACTGCGCAGTATGGTCGTTTCAAAAGATATTAAAGCCGGGGTCATCTGGGCTGGAGTCGTCGGTTCTTACCCGGATTTATTGAATAATTGGCGAAGGAGAAACACTACACCCCCTCCCGGAATTCCCAGCAATCGCCGCCGGTGGCGGGAAGAACTAACACAAAAATTTGGCGATCCTTCCCAAAATCCGGAGTTCTGGAATTCCATCTCTGCAAATTCTTATCTGCAAGACATTTCAGGTCCAATCCAGCTTCACCATGGAACTGCGGATGCCTCGGTCCCCCTAGAATTCTCGCAAAAACTTGTAAGCCAGCTTACAGATAAAGGCAAAGCGGTTGAGCTATACATATATCAAGGAGACAACCATAATCTGGCAAACAATTTCAATCAGGCTATGGATAGGTCTGTTGAATTTTTTGACAAGTATTTGAAAAATTAACTGGAGGTGAAAGTCATGGAAGAAGTACAAAATATAAAGAAGAAGGGTATGGGTCTTACCTTTATTGCAGGGGTAATTATTGTTGCTTTGATGGTAGTAATAGGATTGTATTTGATAAAAAGTAAATCTGAAGCAGCACAAACCGTAAACGAGGCTAATATCTCAGGAGTGGAAAGTAATATCCCTAATGAGACAGTCTCGACAATTACTGTTGAAGGTGGAAATTATTACTTTAATCCTAATGAAATTAGAGTTAAAAAGGGTGAGCCTGTTAGAATTATTCTAAATAGCGTTGACGGAATTGCGCACAATCTGGTGATTGATGAATTTAATGTTACTTCCGAAACAATTTCCTCTGATGAAACCACCCAAGTGGAATTCACCCCTGATAAAACAGGCACGTTTGAATTTTACTGCAGCATTGACGGCCACCGTGCAATGGGCATGAAAGGGACATTGATTGTTGAGTAAAACACCAGCCAAACTCGCCTAAAACCTGCTTTTGAGGTAAAATACGGGTGTATTGTGGGATCGTCTAATGGTAGGACAATGGGCTCTGAACCCATTAATCTTGGTTCGAATCCAGGTCCCACAGCCAGTGTATATGAGATGAGATTTGAAAATTCTACTTCTCGGATAGAAAGTTTTTAGGATTCCACTTAATTGGAGATATGTAATTCAGGTAACTCCAAGAAAACTGTTTAATTGTTGTATTCTTTGGACAGTATCTTGGTATTGAGTCTCACTAATTATTTCCACTCTACGGTAAAAGTTTAACAATTGTTGCATTGTAAATACAGAATGAAGCTTCAGTCCTTTTTGTTCAAGTTGTTCTTTTCCTCCTTGCTCTCTGTCTATGAGAACAACAACGTCCTCAACTTTCAATCCCTGTGCTCTTAAAACATCTACAGCTTCAATTTTTGAATCCGCTCGGGTAATTAGATCATCTATCAAAATAGCTTTTTTACCAACATCTTTAGGTAATAGACCATCTATTTTTGCTCCCGTTCCATGTCCTTTTGAATCTGTACGGGGTGTAATCATTCCAACCCCAAGCCTGTCCGAAAGAGAAGAAACAAGAGGGGTTGCTGCTGTAGGTACATCTGCTAGCAAATCAAACTTAATAAAGCGGACCAATAATGCATATTCTTCAACTGCATACCCCTTTGCTTTTGGATCGCGTCGCAACATCCTCAAGTCTATATAGATTGGAGACAGTGGAGCGTCCGGATGTTGTTCATGAAGTTTTAAACGAAAATCCCCAAACTTTACTGCATGTATATCAATAAGCTGTATTGCCAAATCTTTTTGGGAAGTAGTTAATCCCTCTGGGTGTTTTGGATCTGTTATTCTTTCTGGCATATTATTTTAGCTGTCTTGTCATTTGTTCTGCTGCTACTTTCATATCAACTGCTTTATAAATTGCACTACCGACAATTGCATGCCATTTATCTCCTGCAGCTTTCGCAAAGTCAGAAATTTCTCCCCCTTGAGTGATAAATCCGGGAGCGTACAAAGTAAAATTTCCTTCACCGACAGCTTCATCTAATAATTGTTTATAATATTGGACATATTCAATCTTATTGCCTGGTACGACAAAATCCCTTACTCCTTCTTGTGCTGCAATAGTGAATATTCTGGCTGGTGCATGGTCGGCAATCGAACCGCCTTCACTAAACAAAAATTCAGGTTGGGTCATATGTGCCCCGACTAGTACACCCAAACTTGCGTCTTGGCAGGCGTGTATCCAATCTCTCTCTGTTTTGGATCCTGCAAAAGGAAAAAGAATAACTGCATCCACTCCTGCTCTTTTACAGACACCAGCAAATCTTGAACCCATTTCTGGTATGTCGTTACCTGCTTTTTGGTGATCGTATATTACGGGTAACTCTGTTTGTCCTTTCATACTACCAACTACTTGAGGTAAGCCCTTTTCTAATGCAAGCTCTAAGCCAATTTTATACCCACCAATTCCTTCAACAAGACACGTATTTTGCACCAACTCTGCTAGTTTAGAGGATTCAACATCTGCAGCTATAACTACACTTTTATCTAGATGAATAATTCGCTCAGACATTTCATGCTTTATAACTCGGAAATTATCAGTTTGCAAGTATCAAAATATATTAGTATTATCTGAGACACTCCTTTTTGTGGTGTTTCATTTGTCTCGTTTAGCCTCAAATGTGATACACTAGGAATATTAAGTTGTAGGTTCGAATAGTTCTAGACCCGCCTGCTCAGCCAAGTATAATCATAACTTTTTTCATAGGATCAAACTTACCCTACGGGTCATACATATTGACACCACTACAGGCTTATAATAGTATTCACTTACTTTTATGTTGGAGTTTGAAAAGACGTCAGAGGAAATCAGAAGATATCTAGAGATAAGCCGGAATGGTTTCAGAGAGGCATGGGGTGGATTTCGTAATGCTGAAGAATCATACAAAAAGGCTGTGCAAGCTAGAGAGGATATGCTTCAAAGTGCTCTGAAAGAAAAAGGATTGGCGGTTTGTTCCTATTCACATAGCTGGGAAGGTGTAGAGCACCCATCAGCAGAACAGCTAGGAATTTACCCCCGTAATCAAATGCTATTATATTTTATAAGATGGGTCCATATGATATACAGGGTGAGTATGAGGACTCCATTGGTGTAACTACCCGGCTACACCTATGCTGTCCCGAACACTTTCCTAAAAAGTCAGAGTGGATATTCAGACAAGATGAGGACGGATTAACCCACATAAACAGCGAGGTTGTTCAGCAAGAAGGGAAGTTTATCTTAGTGGTTAACGGATCAGATATAACTAGATTGGTAAACCGTGGTGGCAGTGATATAGAGCCCGACGGTAAACGGCTCTTCCTCTTAGACCCAGTAGTCTACAGATATTTTGGTATACCAGATTTACCAGAAAAACCCGATCTGGATACTGTACAATATGGTGCATAG
>DAIUCV010000014.1:0-15210 GCA_036846005.1 Patescibacteria group bacterium
AAATTTAGTCATATTTTCTCAAAATATCATTAAATCTAATCCTAAATAAATCAAAGAATGAAGTATAAATAGCACTCCCCAGTCTGACCCTAGATTCCCTTCGATCTATCCAGGAAACCGGGATTTGTCCTATTTTATATTTCAATTTTTTTGCCAGAAAAACAATTTCTGCATCATATGCCCATCGATTTATTAAGCTTCTCTTAAAAATATTATAACCAGCCTGATTCTGAAAACCTTTGAATCCACAGGTAAAATCGGGTATATTTACTCCCATAATTCGTTTAGTTATTAAGCTGAAGACTTTCCCCATTTTTTCTCGAATTAACGGTTGATGTACAACAATTTTTGAATTCGCAATTCTTCTTGACCCGACTACCATGGGATAACCCAATTGAAGCTTTTTGATCATTTGTTCAAGTTGCGTAATTGAAACGGATAGATCGGCATCCGTAAAAACGACATATTTCCCTTTAGCATTTAAAAATCCTTTTTTTAAAGCAGCCCCCTTTCCTTGATTGGGGGACAATTTAATCAACCTCACTCCCCTATTCTTAAAACCCGTAGCAATATCGGCTGTATTATCCGAACTGCCATCATCAACAATAATAATCTCCCAGCTATACTGTTGCTTTTTTAAATAAGCAATAACCTCTTCTAAAACTTTTTTTAATAATTTTCTCTCGTTGTAGCAAGGAATAATTAAACTTAAGAATGGTACTTTATGATTCATGCTTTATTAAACATCTGTCCTGTCTTAATGATCATACTTAATAAATAGTGTTTTATCGTTCCATGATAGATTTTACTCGATGGAATGAGTCTTCTCCATTGGTAATCAGAATTTGAAATCTTTCTACCCGATGCACCATGGTAATGTATGATCTTGGCTGATGGCATGAAATAGACTTTTAATCCCGCTTTTCTCACTCTGTGACAATAATCCAAATCTTCGAAATACATAAAATATTTTTCATTTAATAAACCTACTTTTTTAATACATTCAGGGGTAATCAAAAAACCCGCCATTGTTAATGCTTCAACTTCTTGCGGATTTTTTCCTGTTGGACTGTATTTATCTAAAAGTCCTTTTTTCCCAAACCAGTACTGACTTATTGCTCTGCCCAATGTCGGAAACTTAAAGCAAGAGCCCTGGATACTTTGATCCGGATTTAAATAATTACATCCTACAACTCCCACGTCAGGTCTTTTCTTGGCAAAATCAACCAGTTTATCGATGGTTTTGTTTAATACTTTTGTATCTGAATTAAGTAGTAGAATATATTTTCCCGCAGCCTTCTTTATCCCCTGATTATTTGCTTTAGCAAATCCTAAATTATCTTTATTTTCGATTAACGTAATCTTATCGGTTTTTTCTATTAATTTTCTAATAGCAGATACGCTACCATCTGATGAACCGTTATCTACAACAATTATTTGATACGGTATTTCGGTATCACTATTGATGATAGATTCAACACAATCTACCACTAAATCTTTTGTATTAAAATTAACTATTATTATTGATAGTTCTGTCATTTATTAATTCTCTGCCAATATTGCTTCGTCTGATACTTTGCATTCCTTTTTTTCTTTTTTTCTGGCTTTCATGATTTTTCCGATTTTGGACAATGTCATGATAAACACAACTAGATATCCCGGATGTTTAGTGATTCTGGCTAATAACGCCACCAGATGCTTTTTTATTAAAGAAGGGCTTGTTATATTTTTCCAGATAAAAATTAAGTTATTCCTTTGCTGAATCAGATTACGATAATTATTAGAAATTTTTTTCATTGTTGATTCGTGTTCATGGATAACTTTTGAATTGGGATCCCATAAAAGTCTATAACCTCTTTTTAACGCTCTATACCCCAAATCGACATCATCCCAATAAAAAGGTGAATATAGCTTCTCGTCCATTCCACCCAATTTCATCCAATATTCTCTTCTGAAAATTCCGCTTCCTCCGCTTACCCAAAGGGTATTTTTTACTTGGTTTGTCTCTTTTCCCGAGGAATGGATAAAATAACCGTTTTTAAATTCTCCTAATGCATTTCCGTATCCCTCTTCATGCATGGATACCGCAAAAACATTTTTATCCATAAAAAGCGGTATAACGCTTACTAAAAAATCATCACTAACTACAACATCAGAATTAAGAAGGACCAATAACGGATATTTTGCACTCCTTGCACCCGTATTGGTACTTGCAATAAAACCTCTATTTTTGGTATGTCTAATAACTTTTATTTCGGGAAAATTACTTTTGATAAAATCCACACTTTCATCCTTAGAAGCATCATCAACTACAATTATTTCCTCAATTCGATTTTCTTTTTTATTTTTAGCGATTAAAATAAACGGAAGGTTTTTTTCCAAGAGATCTTTTCCGTTATAATTTGTAACGATTACAGAAACTTTTAAACCACCAATTGTCGTTTCGGGCTTCATATTTTTCCTTACTCTGTTCAATAATAGCATCTTTTAATATTTAAAGAGGTCTTGAGTAAATTTGATATATTTTTCAAATATCTATAAGCATTAGCGGGTTTGCGAATATAGATTAAATGCTGGTTGCCAATTTGGAAGCTTAATTTCGTGCACCAGTTTTAAATTAGATTCTGGATTAGGAATGATGTCATAAGGAACTACATACAAATAATTTTTTTCAACTTTTTCACTGGCCCAGTTTATATTTCTAAATTCGTATTTATCAAAGGCGATACCATTAGTTAAATACCTGGCATTTTGAACTTTCACCGGATCTAAATAAGTGTAAAAGGGAATATAGGAACTAGGAACCCCGATATAGTAATAGTTTTTATCACCAAATCTCTGGTCTATAATAATTTTTTCAAATTCATTGTAGTGTGGACTTAGATATAAAGCTATTTGTTTATAGCCATATTGATAGTCAACAGCTCTTTCGAGTGGAAAATGTCTGAAATATGCAAGAAAAAAATACATAAATGAGATTAATAGAAGTCCTAAACCCAATCTCTTTATCCATAATTTCTTTTTTGCTAAATCCCAGATAAATAAAACTCCGGATGCGGTAATTAATCCAACCGGGAGAAGTTCGGGAAGACTTCTCCAGTTGTTTAATTCTCCTTCGGTTATGGAGGCTGCCAAAGGTGAGACGATTAATAAAAGATAGATAAAATTACTGTTTTCTTTATAATGGTTTTTCAGTTTATATAAACCCCAAATAAAGGCGGCTATAAAGGGGGTTAGGAAAAAACCAAACTGATATGGATTTTCCTTGGGCAATATTTTTGCACCGTAAAAAAATAAATAATCAAAACTCACATACGATGAATATTTATCAAATATTGCTTTGGTAATAATTTGTCCTTTTTCAATTGGGTTTGGATGTTCGGCAATAAGTTTTCTAACCACTATATCCTTACTTATAAATTCACTGGTTACTCTGGTTGAATTTCTGTTTTGGATAAAACTAAAAATTAGAGGAATTAATAAAATCCCGAAAAGTACAATTGCAAAATAGTATATTTTCTTTTTCAAAATGGTTTTGCGATATAAGAAAATCAGTGAAAGAACGATAAGTGGTGTTAATAACCACTCCGTATAATACGAATATATTGATAGGGTAAAAGATACAAAGCTTACTACTACTGCCCAACGCTTATTCTTGTTAAGACCTAAAAAGAACAGGTAAAGTCCTAAAACAATAAAAAATAGACCGTAGTTTGATTCGAGTGCCCAGCGAGAAGCGGAAAAATGCCAGGGAGATACTGCTAGTAAAAATGACGTTATAAGAGCAAGTTTAGAATTTTTGGTTAACTCCATAACTAAAAGCCCGATAAAAATAATGGTTAAACTACCCAAAATTGCCGAGGGAAATCGGACGGCAAAGTCGGTATTACCAAAAATCACTATACTTGTTAAAGGAATATAAATCGCTAAGGGTGTTCCATATCCGCCATGAGATTGCCACAATATTGGTAAAAATTTATTAGATCCATCTTTAAATGTTTTTGAAATTGAATAAGCAGCATATGCTGCTCCTATCTCGTCGTTAGTAAGATGCGGAGGGGCATAATCCAGTTTAATAAAGCGGGCAACAATAGCTATAAATATTATTAACAGTATAATTTTTTTGGTAAACATAATCGTTAAGGACTGGTAGCTATAACTACGCTTATAACAAACAAGGCAAGATATATTTTTTTATTTACAGAATTTAAACCCCTGAGTATGAAATAAGTCAGAAATGGGGACAAAAGAATAAAAGTATTATCTATTTTTACTGATCGCGAAAGAACCACACTTAACGAAATCAGCAATATACAATAAATTAGTAACTTTATTGATTTGTTCCAATTTTTCAAATCTAAAGTTAATCCCATTATCAGTGGATAAATATTTACAATTAAAAATGCATCATAAAGATTTTTTAAAGTAAAAAGGCCGGCAATTTTAGACAACATTACATATAAATGAGCTGAGGGGTTAAATATTACGGAGCGTATTATATAAGGCATATACATAGACTCTGTTTTCATCTGGGTGATATAAAGGTTAGTCTTATCGTCGTTAAAAATTAATAAATTGGATTGATATGAAAACGGAGTTTTTATTAATCCACTGGCGTAAAAACTGGCAATTATAAGATAAATTGCAATCATCAATATCGCTATTTTTTTAAATTTGGTTGTTAAATAAAATAAAGTTAAGAGGCAAATCCCAATTGCTACACATATAAAATGAATATCGTTTGCTCTCGTAAACAAAGGGATTGTACCTGTTAAAACCATAAGAGGAGTAAGATGTGGAGACTTGATTAATGATAGTTTTTGATTGGTGAATTTAAAAAAGAAATATATCGTAAAAAATAATAAGAGAGTGTTTAAAATTCCGATTATTATATTTCCATGATTAATAATATTTAGTGTAAAGGATAAAAGAAGAGCGGCTATAACCATTTTTGCTAGATTTTATAATTATTTATGTTGTTGATAAGATATTAAAAAACGATTTTTTGAATTTTTCAAAAACGTAATTTTCACTTCCCGCTTTTGCATTAATAGAAGTCTCTCTAAATAATTTCTTGTCATCCTCTAGCATTTCTGTTTTTTTCAATAGTTCACCAATACTTTTCCATAAATAGCCGTTATTCCCTTCTTTTATAATTTCCTTATGTCCCCCTGCATTAAAGACTAGCGGTACACATCCGGCTGCCATTGCCTCAACTACCGTGATACCGAAATGCTCGACATGAGTTGGTTCTTTATTTTCATCTATTCCGTACCCGGCTGCACTCCAAAATAATTTTGCTTTCCCATAAAGTTCAGTAATCTGACTGAAACTTGGGCTCTCCATAATTCTTATCGGATAGCCTTCTGCTTGGTCTCTTAAACTTTTTACATAATCCCCTACCCCAACTTCAGAACCACCGGCGATAACAAGTTCCCAATCATTACTGTTTATATAAAATTTCTTAAAGGCTTTAATTAATATATCCTGTCTTTTTGCCTGAGTAAGTGTGGAAAATCTTCCTACATAAAGAATTAAATTTTCTTTTCTTTTGGGTTTAAATTGCTCTACTGAAACCGGAGGATAAACTACTGTACTTTTAATCCCAAATTCTTTATCAATAAAACTTTTGGTAAAAATCGAATTGCAAATAACCTTATTTATTCTAAAAAGCTTCATTTTGTTTAGTAACGTTTTACCGTTAATATTCGTAAAGGGAAATTGAAAATGGAGTAAATTCACTCTTGCATGAAGAAGCGGAATACTTCCGTCCGATACCCAAAAACAAACATCGTAACCATCACCTTTTTTGATATCCTGGACAAAATTTATTTTCGATAAATCCATGTTGAATCTTTTCTCAAGCCTGACTTTAATATTTTCATCTTTCCATTCGACATCCACCCTAAAATCTTTTTCGGCCATAACCAGAGCAAAAGCCATGGTATAGCGTTCTCCGCCTCCCAGGGTATCAAGATAAGGATTATAAATTGCAGCTTTCATTATTGCTTGTTATTTTTACTTTCTATTTGCATTTCCCAAAGCTTCGCATAGGTTAAAAATTTACTCCAGGACTGATAAATCGCATATATTATACCTTCTGCTCCATCCAAAAAACCTTTAAGTTTAATTAACCTTAACCACAATTCACTTGCCATTACTCTAAAGAATCTCCACCAACTCATATCAGGATGGTCTGATTCATATAGTAATCGTGCCTCAACTTCTGACCATTTATTTGTTTTATCAACCATCTCGCTTAAGTCATTATGTTTAAGATGAACTATCGGATTTTTCAAATATCCCAAATTTCCTGCAAAAACTGGTTCTTCATGCAGATCTCCAGTCCATTTTTTCAAGCAGTCTTTTTTATAAAATCTTTTTACATAATCAGGCCACCATCCTCCATGTTTCATTTCTTTACCTAAAATAATATTTCTTCTGGGAATAGCATAAGCACTAAATTCTGAAGATTTATTAGTTAACTGAATTATCTCGTTTCTTAAAAGTGGCGTTACCCTTTCATCTGCATCCAGATATAAAACCCATTCTCCCTTTGCGTATCTTAAGCCTTCATTTCTCCACTGAGTAAAACTACCGTTAGTGTAATGAATTATATTAGCTTTATATTGCTTGGCTATTTTAATAGTTGAGTCAGTAGAACCGCTGTCGACTAAAATAATTTCATCACAAAATGAAAGCGATTCTAAACATTCTCCTATCTTACTCTCCTCGTTTTTTGCTACGACTATTGCACTTAATATCGTATTTGATTTAGTTGTTGGTTTATCTTCCTTCATATATATTTAATTTCTCCATGAACCTTGATAGAATTTTCCTAAATAATAATCTTTAATTCCAATTTTTTGCCATTTTCTTCCATTTACCAATAATTTAATGCTTTCCCTTACTAAAGCACCTCTGGTTCTAAGAGGTGCATATTTTAAACCAAAAAGTATTCTATTTCTCGTTATAAAATAATCGTTGAGCTCGCTTCCTATTGCAGAACTCTGCGCAACTTTGTGCCAAAGAAATCCATGGGGAGAATAAAGAACTTTCCAACCTCCTTTTCTCATTCTTTGCGATATGTCAGCATCTTCTAAATATAAAAAGTATTTTTCATCAAAAAATCCTATGTCTTTGAGTGCTTCTGCATTAAAAAAAGCACAGGCTCCTGTTACAAAATCTGTAGCTATTGTTTTTTCGAATTGACGCCTGTCTACTTCGTCAACACCGTGGTTGGTACCATAAATATTCCTCCAATTCATATCTCCTCCTGCATACCAAATAACCTTGCCTAAATCTTTGCTTTGGTAAACTTTTTTATGAAATTCAAATCCGGGTGCAAAATATATCTTTGGAGAAACTACTCCTACCTCCGGATCCTCCCGAAATGTTCTAAGTAATCCCGAAATAAGATTTTTATCAATAATCGTATCGTTATTAAGAATCATTACATAATCTGCTCCTTTTTCCAGTGAATATTTAATACCTACGTTATTCCCTGCAGCAAATCCGATATTTTTCTTGTTAGTCAAAATACTAAACTCAAAATTATCACTTTTAAAATTCTTAACATAATTAACGGAGTTATCCGTTGAAGCATTGTCAACAATAACTACATGCAAATCATAATTGTCGGGTTTTACTTTACTGACGCTTCCTAAACACTCAAGTGTGTCTTTATAGCCATTCCAATTTAATATTACGAGGAAGACTTTAGTCATATTTCAAGGAAGTCTAAACTTTCTTTTGATTTGTTGTATCAACCCTCCGCCGTTTCTAAAAAGTGCATCTGCCTGCCAATAATTTAAATCCTTTCCAGATTCCTTTAACACATTAACAACTTCCTTAACACCAGGATTCGACTCTTCAAATTTTTCCTTCTGCCAAACTTTCAAATATTTAACAACTTCCGAAAACGCCTGAAGTAATGAAAGAGCAAGACCGTGAATACCATCCTTATAACCCTGACCAAAAAAGTATCTACTTAAAAATTCGTTTGTAGGTTTTTTGATTAAATCCTGCCATTTAAATTTGTAGTTATCATCAACTAAACTTTTTGCATGCTCTGTTGTATAACAATTCATTCTTTCTATATACTGTTCAACTGTTTGATAATGGTAATGAATAATTGAGCATTCTTCTTTTTCCAGCAAATCGAAACCTTCACCTTGGGTAATAGGAACGCTGTGAATCACTTCACTCCAAGTTACAAATCCTTTCTTGAAAAATCTGATATTAAAGTCAGGCCACCAGCGTGAATGCTTAAGCCATTTTCCAAAAACTATATTTTTTCTGGGAATACGATAATAATCGGCATTGGGATTTCTTCTAATTTTATTAAGCTCTTTGGAAAGACCAACCGTTAATTCCTCATCCGCATCAAGAACTAAAATCCATTTCCCTTGGGCTTTTGAAATTGCGTAATTTCTCGCAGGCTCTACATACTTGGTTCTTTCATGATCAAAAACCAAAGCCCCGGCTTTTTTGGCTATCTCTACTGTTTTATCGTCAGACTTCATGTCTACAACAATAATTTCATCAGCAATTTCTTTTACGGAAGAAAGGAGACGAGGCAGGTTTTTCTCCTCATTAAGAGTGTTTATAACTACGGAAATATTATTCATGTATCTAATTTTAACAGAAAGCTAGTTAACTTGATAAATTATAACTTCATCATTATTAAATATATTCTTTATCCCTAAGGTCTTTTCATCAAGTCCTACGCCTGCTCTTTTTATTAGATAGATATAATCTATACTCTCATTTCTTAAAAAATCTCTGCCTGAAACAGAATTCGAGTTTTTCAGGAATGCTATAATCTTTTCTTTCCTTTCAGGCCAGTTATAACCCAATATGTTTAGATTCACTTCATCCTCAAAATAACCCTGCATCTTAGAAAAAGCGGAAATATAAGCAGTAGATTCATACAGATATATGGGTATGGGAACATATTTATCGAGTGTATTTAGAGAATCCTCACCCAAAAGTTGTATTGAGAGAACAGTTCCTTTTGGTTCTTTTCTTAAAATATTTAATGCAGCAAGCTCGTTATTTGAAATCTTGGAATGAGGAATTTTTGATATGTAATGTCTTAAAGTCGCAAACGTAGTAGGAATCGTAAATCCAATAACCAGCAATATACACAAATATTTTAAGATTCTTGATTTAATATTATCCAAAATAAAATTTACCGAATATCCAGCTAAAATAGCTGAGAAAAATACCGAATAGTAAGAGAATTGGATAGTATTCCAAGGAGTACCTTTCTGCAGAAAAAACATCGGAATTATTATTCCTATGATAATCCCGCTAAGTGTAAAGATTTTAAAACAATCAAACTTTTTTAACCACCTCTTTAATATAAGAAAACCGATCATTCTCGTTCCCAAATTTCCGATAATAAAAATAAGAAATGCCACGCCATATGCCGCTATCGCTTTTAAATAAATCCTGCCTGACTTATAAGTAACCATCGCCTGGTAAAACCTCTCCCAATGAAACCTATCGCCAAAATTCATCATGTTTTCCAAAAACCAAAAGGGATAAAAGACAATCAGGCTCGAGAAATTGGGACTAATCGAAAAAAGAAGTACTAGAGAAATTAATACTGAAAAAACAAATACATTAAATAGTTCATATTTCTTTTCATAAAAAGCTGCAAAAATAGAAGCAACAAATAGAGCTCCCAAGACCACCACTGTAGCATAAACTTTAATCTGTACAAGAATGCCGAATAACAATGAAGAAAAAATAAGATATTTTAAATTTCTTGAGGTTTTATACTTCGTTAATACCAAAAGCCCTGCCAGTAAAATAACTAGAGAAAGTGCAAATGGCGGATTTACCAAAGTTGTTGCCGCAGATTGGATCCAAAACATAGAATCTCCCCCTAAACCCTCTCCTCTTATCAGACTGACTAAAAAGCCAAATCCCCCACCGAAATAAATAAAAAATAATGACCATAAGGTTATCGCTTTTGATTTTGACCAAGAAAGAATAAGTTTATAACTCAATATTCCCACCAAAACAGCAAGAATCGGCGGAATAATCTGGAAATATAAAGTGACAATAGGTATGGAAGTGATTTTATTAAGTAAAGCTAAAATTGCATCAAATCCCAAGTGGTAATTTGTCAATTTATATCCTGCAAATATAGGGTTATTTAGAGTTCCTTTTACCAAACTTTCCGCTAAAGCTATATGCCATATACCGTCGTGTGCGTTAGGTCCCCAAAATCCAAGTCCAAATGAATATTTTAAGCCGCTCCTGATCAGCGTCAGACTCCAAACCAGGGATCCGACAAATATCAGAAGAATTGCTAATTTATTTTGAAAAAAATGTCCGAAAACTTTTTTTAACATCAGTTATTATACTTGAACCTATTAATAAGTATGCATTTGCCGTATAAGTTAAAACCCCCATCCCAATTAATATAAAAACAGAGGATAAACTAACGGATAAATTATGTCTTATGACAAGAAGGACTAAAGTCATAATTAATGCAGCTATAAAAGGTTTTAATACTGATTCGGTAATAGAAAACTTTACAATTCTCCAGGTTACAAAAATTGCCACGATAGAGCTCGCTCCAACTATTGCATACCCGGTTGCTGCTCCAATAACGGAGTACTTTATCGACAAGATAGGAATTAAAAGCCAGCTTAGGATAGTCCACATTATCATAAGTTTGAAGGTTATTTTAATTTTTCCGATTGAATTAAGTAAGTTTGTTAGCTGGGTTGTGACCGATGCAAAAACAGTATTGATGGCAATTAACCCCAAGGGGATTAAGGCCGGTTCCCATTTTTGATATCTAGGTATTATCTGAATCAGTAAGGGTGCAACTATCAAAAGTCCAGCCAGAGAAGGAAACACAAGAAAGCAAATGAAAAAAATTGACCTATTTAAACTTCTGGTTAAGTCATCTTTCGCATCCTGCATTCTGGCAAATGCCGGAAAGGTAACTTTAATTACATGATCCATAAAAAACCTTAAGGGTGCTTGACCCCATTTTTGAGCCCAACCCAATATTCCAACACCTGCAGGACCCAAAATTCCTCCCAGGACTACCGTCATTCCATCGTCTTTTATTGTTGCCAGCAAGGTATTTGCCTGATAAGGAACACCAAAGGAAAGAAGTTTTTTTAACGATTTTTTCGCTAACGCCAAGCCGGGAATCCAAGGCTGTAAAATATAAATTGCCACAAGCCCGACTACACTTCTGGCCAATACTGCTACTGTAAAGCTATAAATTCCATACCCTTTCCAGGCTAAAATTACGGCGATTAAGTTATAAACTAAATTTTCCAAGACTTGGGGAATCACCAGTTTTCCAAATTCCAACCTTCTTTCCAAAAGTACCGAAGGGATTGTTTTAAAAGAGGAAAAAAGAAGAGATAGTCCCAAGGCATATAATAAAACTCTTCCGGCGTCACTTAGTCCGTAGATACGGGAAAATATCGGGGACAAAATTACCAAGACAATCAGAAGTAAGACCACTAATATTTGCTGAACCGTAAAGGTGGTTTTTAAATCGTCTTTTTCAAGAGTTTCTTTCTTTTGAATAAGGGCTGCTGCCAGTCCGATATCTGAAAAATAAGCCAAGAAGTTAACTATTGCTGAAACTATCCAAAATATTCCGAATTCTTTCGGATCCAAAAAAACCGTTAAAAATCCTGTTGCCACTAGTGATAGAACACTTAAAAGAAAGGTTCTTCCCGTAAGAACAACTATTCCCCTTACCGCACGCGATTTTACGGCTTCTAAAGAAATTTCATCCGTCGGATCTAGATGTGATTCTATTCCCACGCCTAAATTGTAGCATGTAGAAAGCTTTATTTTTACTTTAATTCAAAAAATAGAAGAGTTTCCCTAAAACCATCAGGTTGAACCGCCTTAGGATAAATAGCAATTAATTCCAAACCCTTGCTTTTGGGATCCGGAATTAGAAGTCTGGTGTTATTCACAAGCAAATATGTTTTATTTCCGAATTTCTTGGATTCAATTAGACTCTTATCTACCTCTTTGATAGGCACCCCTACGCCTTTCACTATGATCTTTGGTAAATCGTTGAGATATATCTGAAGACCGTCAGGTAACGTTCCAAAACTCCCTTCCGTACCCACAACAATCTCCAGCTGTGGGTTTATATTCTGCTCTTCTCGTAGATAACTTGCTACTTCTTTTATTCCCGTTCCAGCCGTCCACTCCTCGAGATATCCGCTCCTTTCACTTCTGGGCAAAAGAGCCTTTTCGGGGTTGGTTGCAAAAAGTACATTTTGATATAAAGACCAAATAACAAAAACCGCAAAAACTAAGTAATTAATTATTTTTAAGATATTTTTCTTAAAATCCCATAAATTGGCTGCAAAAATAGTAAGATACGGAATTGTAAATAGAATATATCTTGCGGTAAACACTTTTGCATATTCAGCCTGGGCAATAATGGGTATTAAAAACCAACAAGAAAGAAGAAGCAATTGTAATTTATAATTCTTGAATGCTTGATAAATTCCAATTGCTGCCATGATAATAATGACTCCTGGTCCAAGTCTCATTAACCAATCGGATATATCTTTTAAATGAGCGGTAAGGGGATTAAACGGTTCTTTTAAAATGTGGCTGTAGGGATAAACATAATCATAATTTCGCATAGTTAACATTTGGAAATTTGGACCTAACCTCAATATATTAAACATCCCGTAAGCTATGATATAGGTCACTGAAATAAGTAGGAATAATTTTAAAAGATCTCCTAATACTTGCTTTTTACCATTCACCCAGGATGACATTAACCAGCAGGAAGGTAAAAGTAAAACAAAAAACAAAGCCGGTGATTTGGTGAGGAGTGCCCCACCCAAAGCAAATCCGGTTAACATGGCAAAATCTAATCTTAAAGTTTTTACTGTTAATATCCCAAAAATTAAGGTCCATATTCCAAACATGGAAAGCATAGAATCAACCAGTGCCATCCTATCGAAAAATACAGCAAAAGGGATAATTGCATAAATAAAGCTTGCCAAAAGAGCTTTTTTCTTTGATCCGAAAAGTATTAGAGTTAGCGAAAATACTCCCAAAAGGGTCACTATACCCGTAACAACTGATAAAAACCTACCAGCAAAAAGCGGGTCATTAAAAAGTTTAAAAAGGGGTATCATACTCCACATAAATAGAGGTTGTTTTCCGTCAGAAAGTGGTAAAAATCGTAAACCAGCTTCAGCTCTCATAACCTGAGCCCAGCGTATATAAATAGCCTCATCGGCAAATACCGGTAATTTCGTTAGGTTATAAATCCTTAAAAATAAAGCAACCGCCACTATTAAAGTACCTAAAATTATCACTGATTTCCATTCTTTCCAAATTTTTTTCATTTAAATTTTAAAAGATTAATTATAAATTCCCCTAACGTCATTCATTTTTACTCTTAATATTTGGGTCAACATCTCACTGGATTCTTTAAAGTATTTTTCCAAACCTCCTCCTTTACTTGTACTTACATCTCTGTCTTTCCATAATACCGGTACTTCCTTTATCTTATAACCTCTTTTTTTCAATATATGTAAAAGTTCAACATCATAAGACGTCACTTTCCAACCTTTGGTTTTTTGTTCTTTCCTGAAAAATTCTAATTTAGAAAAATTCTCCTTGAGAGCTTTACCCAAGAACAATTTAAAACCACACTGTGTATCTTTTATCTCGGGTAAAATCATTAACTTTCTGAAACTCATAAAAACAATAGCTCCCATTTTTCTATAAAAGGGAAAGTTTTTTCGAACTAGCCCTCTTGATCCGATTACCACATCAAACTCTTTATCTAAAAATGGCAAGAGTTTATTTAATTCTCCTATTGGAGTTGACTGGTCCATATCGGTAAACAGAATATATTTACCGTTCGCTGCTTTTATTCCGTATTGTAATGCTGAAGGCTTACCACCATGCGGATTTTCTAAAAGTATAAATCCAGGCAGATTTTCTATCTGTGATTTGATGAATTTCTTACTGTTATCAGTGCTTCCGTCGTCGGATACTATTACTTCCCAATTAATATTTTTATTATTTAAAAAATCGTAAACTTGCTTTAAAACACCCTTTTTTAGATTATCCTCTTCGTTATAACAAGGAATAATGACTGATAAATAGCTTTGCATAAATCAATTATTGTTTATTCTACGGCAGTTTACAAGAAAATTACTTCCCTACCCAATTATTTTCCAGCCAACTTTTGGGGATATATACACCCATATTCCCAAAAACAAATGCGTCAGTTTTTCTTGCTGCAGGGACAGTAATTTCAAATAAGGTATCCTGAGGGTTATTCGTAAACGGGACTTTATAATAATTAATTAAATATCTAAATCCTGTATCTTCATTTGGGAGGGTATCAAAGGAGATATTAAATTTGTCTTTCTGATCGGTTACTACTGACAAAAATTTTACTGCTTCCCTTTTATAATACAAACTATTGGAATTATTTTTTAATATTTTAAACGGATATTGTAAAAGAATTAAAACCAATGCTCCTAAGATGAGAATACCCGTTTTTACTTTACCTTCTTTCCATAATTTTGAGATAAAAAGAGATATCGAAAGAACGATAATGGTAATAAGATAAATAAAATAATATTCTGAAGGTCTTTGGCCATAGAAGGCAAAGCCAATCGGAAAAAATAACCAAGAAAGCAAAAGTCCGATCAATATTTTTCTTTTTTCTCTTTCTTCTTCCCGTTTTTGTAAAAAATATAAAATAGAAATTATAAAAAAGAAAAATATAACGCTAATAAATAATCCTACATTAAGCGAGGATATGAAGGATACGAAATTTCTCCATACGGGAAGGAAAGCAAGAAAATCTTTCTCTTTTGTGACTTCAGCAAACAACAATATTTGCTTTAAATTAATAAAACCGTGTCTCAAATCAAAAATAAAAAGGGGGATAAATGGAATCAGAGAACCGAAAACTACTAATCCGATATTTTTTAGAGATTTCCAGATGTTTTTTATAGGGTTTGCCAAAAAAGGTAAGACCAAAGGTGATAACAACAGAAACTGAACATGAAAGCTTATTCCCAATCCCAAAAGTAATCCGAATATTAAAAATTGCATATTGTTTTTAAATTTCCACAACGAAAAAATAAGCGCTATAAAAAACAAGGGTATAAGAAGTGGATTCCAGGCTATGGTATCAATTGAAATTGCAGCTGAAAT
>DAIUCV010000014.1:15310-16704 GCA_036846005.1 Patescibacteria group bacterium
AATAACTCTTTAATTGCCCAGGCATCTCTTTCTTGATCCCACCCAAAAAGTACTCTTTTATCCAAATTGTAAAACCTAAGAATTAAAAATATCGCGAAAACTACCAGTACGGGAATGTATTTAAGTAATCTTTTTTTTGTTTGATTATCTAGGCGGTTGATGATTAAAAATAAAATCCATCCGATCAAAAACGCTACGGTAACCACATTAAATATTTTTTCTATTGGTGTCTGAACGATCTGCCACGAAATAAAATTCTCTCCGTCTCTTAGAGATGCCTGATCAAGGCAAACTCTCCCTAAACATTCGTTGTAAGAAGTTTCCTGTGAACCATTGATATTTAATTTATAAGCGCCAGGAAAATATCCGAGTCTAAAGATGATATTTTTGGCAGTTATTTTACTTTTATCCAGCGTAAATTTGAGTAAACCATAGGTATTGCCAGAATTTATCAACTCTCCCTTTATTATATTTCCGCTCGAATCAGATACTAAAGGTGTAGTAAAATAACAAGCTTCTGGAGCATCAACATAAACTATATCATCTCCCAATGTCGTGGTTGTATATCTGTTGTAGTGAAGTTTTTCAAAGTCGCTATACCTATATATTTCCTCTGCTGTAATCGGTTGAGGCAATAGATTATTTCTGTTTCCAATGATTGCAAGTGTAATTAAAAATAGAATTATAATCCAATAAATAATACCTTTAAGTCTTACCAAAAAATAACCGCTTAGAGCACTAATAAAAAATACGGCAATACCTAAAAGTCTCCATGGAAATTGAATTTGCTGTATTATCGGTACTGCTTGCCATATTGGATCGGAATTAGGCAGCATCATAAAGATGGTGAATGTGGCTAAAACAAAAAGAATAATTAGCCAAAGATTTTTCGAGAAATAAAATTCTATATGCTTCCTATTTTTATATAATTGATATACAAGAAAAATCAGAACAAAACCCAATAGCACCCATTGAGAATAACCCAACATAAAAGACATGCCGTCATTTACTGTCCCAGGAGCAGAATAAAAATAACCCCATTTCGAACGAATTAACTGCCAAAATTCTGGAAAGTGTTCTGTATATTTTACAATATCCACTTTACCTATTTTTGTGAACTTCTCTTCTAATAAAGCTGGTCCTATAAAAAACGCACCCATACCGAATGAGCTAATGAATGTTATAAATAAGAATAAAGATCGTTTTCCTATTATTTTTATTTTTTGCGAATAAAGTTTAAATATTAAATATCCCAACACAATCGGCATCATAAACATCACTGAAAAATTGTGGGATATTGTCAAAAGACCTCCTAGAAGCGAAGTTATAAAAGCCAGAAAATACCTTTTATTATCTTCGCTCTTGAAAAGAAGCGAAAACAAGAAAAGATATAT
>DAIUCV010000015.1:0-12761 GCA_036846005.1 Patescibacteria group bacterium
TCGGTGTCTCGGTTGGTAACAATGTTGGTGTAGTCGTAGGTGAAGAAGAAGGTACTATTGTGGGAGATGCTGAGGGACTAGGACTTACTTCAGGAGAAGCTGAAGGAGAGGCAACTGATTCGCTTTCAACTTCACTTCCGCTCTCTTCGGAATTTCCAACCCTCAATCCTTTGATGTCTCCTATTAAATGAACAAGAATCTTGTGTATTGCCTTAAGTTCGTTTTTAACACCGGTAATTGTTTCTCTGATAATAACAAATGCAGCCTTGGGATCATCAGTTACTAAAGCAGTATCCAGATTGGTGTTTGCCGCATCCAAATCTGACTTTGCAGTATCTAGTAAAGTTTTTGCATTGGCAATTTCGGTTTCGATTGCTGCCGTATCAATTCCACTATTTTCTGACTTTATAATAGCAACCCTATTTTCTATTCTCTGAATCAGTTTTTCCAATCTGGCTATTGCAGCCTCCATTCTGGTTACCATTCTCAAAAAGTGACTTCTAATAAGATTCAATTTCTTCTCTTGAATTTGAAGACGTTTAGAAGAAGGAGTCCCCTCTTCTGTTTCATTCTCTATTTCATTCTGGTTTTTTACTTCTCTTTTTTCACTCAACTTCTCCTCGATTCTTAACCTTAATTCCTCTCTTTTTTCCTGCTGATTGATTTTTTGGGTATTTGAGTGGGTGGGTTTGGGTGAAGGAGATAACGCTCTAGTGTTTTTAGCATTTAGAGTAATAGGGATTGCAAAAAGAAGAAGCGGCAATAATACAGCTATTATAGATATATATTTTTTCATCAGTTTAATATCCTAATATCAAGAATTATACATTTTAACCTATTTGTCAAGGATTTTCACTAGATTCTCCCAAGACCGCAGTATCCAAGTTGGTTGAAAATGCGGTTGCACTATATCTGTGCATTTTGGTGAAAAAGAAGGCTAAAGTTATGGCAAAAATAATTGCCGGAATAATTAGAAGAAGGATATTAAAATCTTTTTTCAAATCTCTTTTATGAATATGCAGAAATTCATCGGGCATGTTTATTAATTATTATACAACTATTGTGCAGGTGAGAGGACTCGAACCTCAACTCCCTATAAGGGAACATGGTCCTAAACCATGCGCGTCTACCAATTCCGCCACACCTGCATAAAATTCAGGTTTAACGCTTATATTATACTCTTTGTTATAGAGTATATTCCAAAGGTAGAGGATCGATTTTATTTATAAAAAACTTTACGTTATTGGCCCAAGTTTTGCTTGGGGGTGCATAAATTCGAGCAATTTGTCTGATGGACAATGCTCCTTTATTTAAATATTTATCTCTTAAAGTATTTGAAACTATATCAATTGAATTTTCCCAGGATTTAAACTTATAGTTACCATTAGCCCAACCATAGGCATTGTATGAATTTTTAGGCATATTTTTGGCAAAGGTAGATTCTACCCCGGCTATGGCCGGAACCAGTCTCCAGTCTAGATTATTTTCATCAGCCTCTTTAATAAAAAAGTAAGAATAAGCTGATAAAGGAGAGTTCATTTTTTGTAAATATAATTGTAATTTGATCTCTCGATAGTCTTCTTCATTTTCAATGGTAGATCTAAAATATGCGGATGATTCGGCCACAAGAGAGTCGGCCGATACTTCTTCAGCTTTAAAAAGAAAGCAAATAAAACATAATATAAAAATTATTTTTTTCATAGTCTCTTAAAAGAAAAGACCCTCGTTTTGGCGAGAGTCTTTTCAAAAGGGAGTACCGTTAGGTAGCTCCCAGGGAAAATTCCAACGCTTTCTACGACCGTAGTCGAGATTGCCTCAGAATCTAGTAGGTACTATATCATTATATTATAGGTTTGTCAAACAAAATATGCCTTTATAAAAAGCAAGAAATAACTGAAGAATAATAGGATATTATTGATGAGGTTTGTATTACCCTTTTTTGTTGGCTAATATAAAGATCGAAGGACCGAAATTGATTCTTGCTAAAGGATGTTGTAAAAAAGATTCGATAGCAAGTAATATATCCATTGAAAGCAGATTCTTGAAAAACTCGCTTCTGATGTTGGAAACAGACCTTTTTTCTATTATTTCAAAACCGTTTTCTTCCAGTTTTTTAACGATATCGTCGGGATGATAATTTAAAAAGGGAAGAGTTTTTTTCTTTTTGTTCTTTTTGCTTCTGATATCTTTAGGGAAAATATTCATGGGAAAGGTAAAATTTCCTTTAAAAAATTCCGATAACGTAGCCTTAAAATGTCTTTTGTTGGCAAACTCGATTATCAGATGACCATCCTCTTTTAAAAGCTTGTTGATGATATCCATTGATTTGTCACAATCTTTTAAATGGTGTAAAACCCTAACAAGAATGATCAGATCTACTGATTTATTTCTGATCTTCCCGGGTATGTTTTCTAATTTTGTTTGAATGAAGCGTACTTTCTTATTGTTAAATTTTTCTCTGGCTAGCTTTAATAATTTTGCAGAAGGATCAGTTATGACTATGTTATCTCCCCTATAGATGTAGGTGGAAGTTAATCTTCCGAAACCGGCACCGATATCTAATATGGTTTTAATTTTGGGGATTTTGGACAGGAAAGATTTGATGGCAATTATTTCCGAATTGTGCTCATATTGTCTATTGTTCCAATAGGTAGTGTAATCGTAGTTGTCGTATGCTGCTGACATAAAAGTTAATAGAAGTATCAAAAGTAACTGCCGTCTTCAATTTCAGTCATGAATTTTTTTACTCCTTCAGCCCACGAGCCGTTTGAAAGGGGGGTATATTTGGACATGATATCGTCAATTTCAATATAGCCTTTGTCGACATACTCTTCTTTAATTCCCTGGGAAACATTGGCAATAGCTTCTTCATAAGAGTTAAATCCCAGTGTTCCTTTACTGTGTATTCCCCAACCCCAGCAATTATAAGTATCTTCAGGTATAACTTTACAAAGGTTTGATTCTTGTTGGGCAATTGCGGTAAGCAGTTTGTAATTAAGAGAGTTCTGGTCGGCATTAGAAACCAAATCAGAAGCATACTTTTCCAGAGGAGAATGATAATAATTAAGATAATTTCGAATTAGTACTACTCTGGCATCGGAAATCTCAGCACTTCCCGAAACAGTGGGAAAGGAATTGGGTAAAGAAGCATAAACGCGAATACCTGATTTCGGAATTTGAAAAACACTGGTTTCGTCTATTTTGAATTTGTTTTCGGAAATTTGGGTTTTACCCAATGAAATTATCGAAAAGAGACTGGTAAAGATAATTATGGGAGTAAGGATAAAGAAAAGACCGATCAACATCAGATTTTTCTTGAGTGTATAATTTTCATCCATTATCTTTGACAGCATGTCAAAATCGGTAAAAAAAGTCAAGTTTTTGAGGCTAATTTAATTTTTATTGGTGTAACGAGATATATGGAAACACTATCTGAAGTGTGAGCCCAGGAGGATTCGAACCTCCAACCACCTCCTTAAGAGGGAGATGCTCTACCATTGAGCTATGGGCCCTTAATAATCTTCAATTTTATCAAATATTTAGCTTGAATTCACGAAAAAGCAAATTTAGAGGATTTTCAATAATAATTTGTCGTAATTCATTAAAAATATCAAAGTTCGAAAAAGCGGATTTTAAGGCTAATATTTGAAATGGATACCCTGTACCGAAAGTCTTTTTATCTCTTGCTAATTTGATATTGCCGTTTATTCCCTCTGAGGTTTCGGGAAGATAAATATTTATTTTCATTAATAATTTTTGTCCGGGTTCTACATTTGCAGTTATGGGTTCAGTATTAACTACTTTACCATCAACTTCTTCATTTATATCAACTTCATTTTCTTCCCAAATGGATTGACCGGTATTTTTAATAAGCGCAAATCCTTTTACGAAGTTTCCCTTTCTGGCAATTTTAGGAGTAATTAAAAAGGATATTTCTCCGTTCTCCTCCTGTAGAGGTAACCCTTTAATTTTTTGGATATTTTTTACATCTTCAAAAAAAGGAAAGAAATTACCTTCTTTGTTTTTCCAGGAAAAGGTATAAAAAGGTTCATCTTGATAATCAAAAACAAAAGGGGTTACCGCAACTATTCTTGAATCATTCCAGGCTGTGGCGAATGCCTTTATATATTTTTCCGATATTGTGGTTGTTTTTTTCTTGCTTAATGTATTTCCAACATCATCATGCGCCCATCCTGTTTCAGTAATAAATATAGGAAAATCTTTGCTGATATTTAGACTTTTAAGTAAACCCATCTCCCAAGCATAAGTTCTAATGGATCCTTGACCCGTATCGTCTTCTGAGCCTGAAAAGTCCGGATTTGGATAAGAATGAGAAGCAAAACCGTCTGAGAATTCAAAGAAATTAGGATGAATTTCCAATACTTTTTGTAAGAACACAACTTCGCTGATATGTTCTTTATTATCAGGAGCGGATGCATCTAAAGGAGCAGATATCACGAAAAAATCCTGAGAGGCTTCTTTGAGTTTTTGCGAAAATAGTATGAAATAATCCGAATATTCTTGCGGGTTTACCTCACCTCCCCATTCGGTTGCGTGATTGGGTTCGTTGCCGACAACTATATATCTATTTTTGATAACCCAATTTAACGAGTTTAAAAAATATATCCAGTTATCGATATCTCCACCGTCTAATTTTTTCCAATTATTATTCTCAGGACTACTCGCAGTTCTTATGATAGGAATAAGGTGAATTTTTCGCATATCGTTAAATACCTTTTGCCACTTCTTGATATTTCTGTCGTTTTCCTGGATAACCATAGTAACGTATCCCCAATCTCCTCCCGAGGAGTTGACTAATTCAGCAGCTTTGGTGATATCAACCGTGTTTAAAATATGAATTCCGAATCTGTTATTGGGATATTCTTTGGGATTAACTATGGCTTTGGTATTCTTACTGAAAATGAAAAAAAAGAAGATAATTGTTAAGGTTAGGCAGGTCGCCTTAAAAAATCTCATACCACATATTGTAACAGAAAAGTGTTGTCGTTCAGGAAATAAAGAATCTAAAGATACCAAATAAAATATTAAAATTTATAAGCCAGGAATATTATAAGTAAGATGTTATGATAAAATTATCGTTAAAATTATGAAATTAGATTTTAAACAATTTAGATATAATCCAATTTATTTTGCTTCAATAAAATAAATGAAATTTTCTTTTATTATTCCGGTTTTAAACGAAGAGAAATATATTGCCAAATGTATATATTCCATTAAAAAGCAGTTCGGAGAAGACTTTGAAATTATAGTTGTTGATAATGGGAGTAAAGACAAAACAGTAGAGATTGTAAATAAAATGGGTGTTTCATTGGTTTACGAAAGAAAAAAGGGAATTTCAAATGCAAGAAACACAGGAGCGAAGAAAGCGAAAGGTGAATTACTATGTTTTATGGATGCCGATGGAATTCTTTCAAACAACTGGTTGGTTGAAGTTAGAAAAACTATAAATAAAAGTAACGTCTTAAACTTAGTGGGTTTAAATATTTTTACAAATAAGAATATTATTAAAAAGATTTATTATAATATTTTTACTCTATTTGCTTATTTATTACTTATTTTAAATAAAATTATTTTTGGTAAGGTTTTTCTTCCTGGAAATAATCTTGTGATTAGGCGTAGTATTTTTTTAAAGCTTGGAGGTTTTGAGCCTTATGTAGCTGAAGATTTGTTTCTAAGTCGTAAGTTTTGGATGTTAAAAAACGAAAAAGCAATCTTCAATCATAAAATGGTTATTTATTATTCCTCCAGAGGATTTGATACTGCAGGTTATATTAGAACAATATTATATTGGATATTGGCTTCAGTACATAGAATTCCGGGGGATAATTATTCATATAAGAGTAAGAACATAAGATGAAGTTTGCGCATGTCGTTAAACACGCATTGCCATTTTTTGGTATTTATGTCGTCTTTCTGGATAACTATGGTGACGTATTCCCAATCGCCTCCTGAGGGGTTAACGATAGATTTGGTATTCTTACTATAAATAAAAAAGAAGAAAAATTCTTTTTAAACTATTTTATAAAAAATCTTTTTATTTTCTGAGTAAATGATGATGGTCTTTCATAAAACCATTGATCGCTTCCGGTATCCTCTATTTTTCCGATAAAGTTTTGGGCCGGATCGATGATATAAACGTCATTTGCAGAATTTATATATCTTACCCACGCATGCCCTCCCATACCTTCTACATAATTTCTGTCTACTGAAACTTTTCCATTTACATAATTGTCTATCCTTAGTTTTTCTAACAAATAGGCAGCTAGAAGAGCCTGATGACGACATTCTCCACCTCTATTCTTAATAAAAACTGATAATGCGATTTTTTGATCAGGAAGAAGATTTTCGGTGAGGTCATAAACCACAGTCTGATTATAAGGAAGTTTTTCTCGAGTTATATCAAACACTTCTTTCAGTACTCCGAATTTAAAAGGTTCACCATGTTTTTCTTTTGCCTCTCTTCTTCTTAATAGTTCTTGGTAAATTGATGTCAGTTCGGGTTGTTTTTTATCATCAACAACTATAGCCTCGCGTTCTCCACCACCCAAATAGACACCGCCATTAATCAAACTATCTCTTCCTATGATAGGTCGACCCTGCCACATTCCATACCTGCCTTCCGGTGATGATTCTTCATAAAAGGAATTATTTTTTAAACGTTCTTGAACTAAGACTGTTTTATCCCACTCTATTTTGTCTTCCATTTTGAAAATAAAGATATTATTTGAAGTAGTGACCCAGGGTGGAGTCGAACCACCAACCTACTCCTTAGAAGGGAGTCGCTCTATCCATTGAGCTACTGGGTCTTGGAGCGGGTGATGGGAATTGGACCCACGATCTCTTCCTTGGCAAGGAAGCGTTGTACCACTCAACTACACCCGCAAATGTGCCGAGAGTGTGAGTCGAACACACATCTGACGCTCTTCAGGCGCCCGCCGTGACCACCTTGGCTATCTCGGCATATAAATATTTATCCGATCGTAGTTTTATGTCCTGATTCTTCTATAACCGTAATCCCCAAACCCATATCGGCCGTCTTTGCATCTTGCAGAGCCTGTTCAGTAATTTTTTGTTTTATTTCCTGCTGTAACTCTCCAGGGATTTTCGCTAAAAAACCTGTAAATGTCTTTCCAAGCCCAGGCAATAACTGTCTGTATAAAAGTATTTTTGATTCGACTATGCTCATTATAATCACCCCTTGGCCATCTAAGTATAAATTAACACCTTAAAATTAATGGCAAAATATCAACAATATCAGCTCCTTTTAATCCCTCTTTATCAATCTTTTCTCGAATCATTTTTTCTCTTAAGACATCTCTTGTCACAACATGTAACTGACCTTCCATTTGATCATGGATGCTTTGCTGGTTAAGTCCGATATTTGCCTGTCTTACTAAAAACTGAATATATTCTGGTCTAGCCATTTTTTATTTTATTTGTGTGGTCGATGCAGGGATCGAACCTGCGACCTTTCGGATGTAAACCGAACGCTCTGACCAGCTGAGCTAATCGACCAAGTGTGCGGACGAGAGGACTCGAACCTCCACACCCAAAAGGGTATAGCTCCTTGGGCTATTGCGTATACCAATTCCGCCACGTCCGCATGTTAAAGATTGTGCCAAGGACAGGATTCGAACCTGCAATCCTAAATTAGGAACACGGTCCTGAACCGTGCGCGTCTACCAGTTCCGCCACCTTGGCATGGAAATGGTTTTAAGCTGAAATGACCTTGTTATTATACCAAAAAACAAGCAGGTTCTTAAATAAATCTAATCTGCATGCCCTCTGACACCTTGGTTTTTAAAGAAACTTCCTGTCCCGAGAACTTTGCACCGGTTCCCCAAATCTTAGCACCTTTTTTATTTTCAAAAAATTCAGATGATAATTCTAACCCCACATCTTCAAGGGTATCTCCCTTTTTCGCAATAATCGGATTGGAAAAATCCGGTTCTTTTTCAGGTTTTACCAGATAGACTCTTACAAAATATAGATTATCCCAAATTAAATCTCTTAAAATATCCAAGTTTATATTTTTGTAAACACTTATAAATAAAGGTTTATATATATTTTCTTTTGGGTATTTTCCCAGATCTGATTTATTGACTATATAAATTGCTTTGATATATACCCTGCTTGTTGAAAAGGAATCAATAAGTCTATCAATATTTAATCTTTCCTTGATGGTTATCTCGGCATTTTTAATACCGTATTCAAGCGCAATTGTTTTTATCGTTTCTTTATCAAATTCCTGTTTAAAATTGCTGTGAATAATAATGCCTCCTCCTAATTTCTTTTCTATAGCTACTTTTGGTTTTTCCTGATTAAGTCTTATCCCGTTTCTTTGTAGTGCTTTAGAGATTCTTTCTAAAGCATCAATTTTTCCGACTTCGGTCATGATTACTAAAAGATTAGATCCCCTGGCCACGGAAAGTACTTCCTTTCCTCTGCCTTTACCCTCTTCCGCTCCCTCAATAAGACCCGGAACATCCAAAATTTGAATTCTTGCATCTTTATAATTCATCATTCCGGGTATTACGGAAACGGTAGTAAAGGCATAGGGAGCAACTTTACTGTTGGCATTGGTAAGTTTATTCAAAAGCGTAGATTTCCCTACAGAAGGAGGTCCTATTAAAACAACCGATGCATTCCCCTCCTTTTTAATAGCATAACCCCCTCCTCCGCCGCCTTTTTTACTTCTGGTTTCTACTTCTAGTTGTTTATCTTTAAGTCTGGCAATTCTTGCTCTTAATATTCCGATATGTCTTTCTGTACCCTTATGATATGGGGTTTCTCTTATCTCTTTTTCTATATTTTGTATTTGTTCGTCAATAATTATCATAATTTATATATTATAGCGAAAATAAGGTATAATTTAACTACTTTCGCGCCTGTAGCTCAACGGATAGAGCATCTGTCTTCGGAACAGAAAATGAGGGTTCGATTCCCCCCAGGCGCACTTTTTTACTATTCAGATAAATTGATTGACTTCAAAGACCTATAATAATATAATTCTTTTTAATCAAGAAATTAAAACTTGAATAATTAAAAAGCACATTGAAAGGAGAATTTTATGAGCGGAAAAGTGGAGTTTGTAGATTTTAGAGAATCCGTTTCGATTAAGGTCGGGAGGTATCTTATCTCGAAAGGATTTATACCTGCATCCCCTTGGGGTGAAAAACTAATCATAGAAGAAAGATTATCCACCCTGGGAGTACTTTACAATGATCCGGATGCCAAAGAAAGAAGGTATTTTTTTGGTCTTATTAAGAAAGAACCGCGTTTAGGTCTTTTAGGTGCGATAACATTTGATATAATCGCACGCACAAATGAAAAAGATGAACCATTTTGGAAATTTGAAATTTATGGTTCTAAATGCGTAGATATGGCCAAGAATCTTGCCGAGGATTTATCGTCTGTCTTTAATGTAAACATAAGACTATATCTTATGAGTGAAGAACCTCGCGAGGAAATGTTTTCAAACGAAGACTACGGATTATAATAAACCAACCTCCCCCAAAACCCCATTCGGAGAACCTATCTGACTGGGGTTTATTTTTTTATATTGCATAAAATTTAGTAAATGTTATTCTTACCCTGAAATGAAAGTATTTATATCAGGGGATACTCCTGACGGTTTTATTTGTAAAATGATAAAAGGTTGGAAACACGAGGTATTTAGCAGATTACCAAACGGTGAAAATACTATTTCCGAGGGAGACATTATCTCAAACATGAAGGATACGGATATCGCTATTTTCTTTCTGTCTCCAAAACAGAAAGAAAAAATAGGAATACGCGATCATCTAACTGCATTTTCAATGGGAATTCCCTCGGTTTCAATAATTCTCAAGAGTGAAAATAATATTGGAATTTCGGAAAATTTAAAACTTTTATCAGATAAAGTAATAGAAGTACAAAATAGAAATGCTTTGAGGGATGGTATTAGAGAATTTATATCAAATCCACCCTCAAGAAAAGAATCTAAAAATTCTTCTTTGAAAGAAAGATATTAATTTAAATTATTTTTCTTCAAAAGTTTCCAACTTCCCGCTTCTGCCAACTCAAGGATTAACCCTAAAATTATTGCCCAGGTAAATCTGGTTATACCAAATCCGGTAAAGTTAGGAATTCTTGCTAATATCCAAATTAAAATTATGTTTAAAACAAAATAAAATAGCATTCTATTTCTATCTCCTGACAACTTAAAGTTGAATTTTGCAAGAATTGGTTTTGCCAGCCAACTTAAAAAGGTAAGAATAAATCCTGTCCAGAAAGCTGCAAATACTCCTGACAATACATCATTGCCAAAAACGATATTATTGGGAAATATAACGGAGAAAATAAATAAAATCAGGGAATTTAATATCCAAAAAGTAAAAAAAGGAATATATTTCTTCATCGATATTCACCCCCTAACTCTTATTTCATAATAGAAGAAATTATGGGTATCTGTCAAAGAATTATATTTAATCTGAGCGGGTAGTGGGAATCGAACCCACATCTCCACCTTGGAAGGGTGGCATTAAGCCTTTTAACTATACCCGCAATATAAAATAACGTGTCGGAGTGCTGGGATTCGAACCCAGGACCTCCGCGTCCCAAACGCGGCGCTCTACCAACTGAGCCACACTCCGTATGTGCCGAAGGGGGGACTCGAACCCCCACGTCAGTTGGCTGACAAGGGCTCTTAAGGCCCTCGCGTCTACCAGTTCCGCCACCTCGGCATAAGTGTAATTGATATATTTTACTATTTAAGCCAAATTGAAGCAATTTAAAGAAGAAGATTTAACTTTTACTTTTACCTACGGTAATTATGATATCGAAGGAAGATGATTCATTCAGAGGATCAATTTTGGTTATTTTATAAGAAGATAAAGCTTTTTCTACATTGTTAAAAAGGATATCGGGATCTCCTTTTTTAACAGCAACTTCGGTTTCCTGAAAGTCATAAGATTGGGCATTGCCTGTTTTGGTATTGGTAAAACCTGCAGTATTTAACAACTTTTCCACCCTACCTGCTTCCCCAGCTATTCCGGAACCATTCAATATTTGAACAGAATATTTTGAAAGGTCTATATTTTCTTCAGATTGTGGTGTAGGGGAACTTTCAGTTGTTACCTGAGGAGAAGGAGTTTCCGTGGTTACATTTATAGCCAGTTTTCCTACTTTAGAGCGATAATAAAATATACCTCCGATTAAACCTGCACCAAGTACCAAACCTATTAAGAATGAAAAGAAAAGAATCCAAAAGGGAATTTTGTTTTGATTTTCGTAATCATAAGAAGATTTTTTTAGGGAGTCTTTTTTTTCTTCATCGTCGTTATTATCAACTTCATCTTTTTGGTTTTCGTGTTCCTGATGCTCATGATGTTCTTCGTTTTCTGATTTATCGTCGTGATCTTCATGGTGTTCATCGTGCTTTTCTTCCTTAGATTTATTTTCTGCTGATTCTTCCACAACCTGTACTCTTACGCGGTTTTTATCTTTATCTTCCATATAGTTTCATTCTGAACTATTCTTCGGTAACTTGTCAAACTATATTTGGAGTAAATCTAAAAAAATAGTAAAATAACGAGGTAAATGGTGGGTGTAGCTCAATGGTTAGAGCACTTGCCTGTGGAGCAAGGGGTTGGCGGTTCGAATCCGCTCACTCACCCTGCTATGACAAAAGGAGTTCTAGATTGGCGAGGTCTTGATTGTGTTCAGATTTAAATTTATCTCCTCGATCTCTTTTATTTAGAATATCCTTCATCTGTTCATGAGGACTAATAACTTCATATGACACGCCGTTAAGTGTAACATTCCTGGTATTAAAAGGGTGTTTGTCGGTTTGGGTACTATCACGTTTTATCACAATTTTATTTTTATCAAATGGATTTTCAAGTACATGAATGTAATAAATATCAGCACCTAAACCATTTCCTTCTACAAAATACGAATGGTAGTAAAGTTGTTCACCCTTGTCTTTCAAATTTAATTCTAAATATTCACCATCATTCGCTTCATCTATAAGCTTTCTGATTATTTGAGAATCACTTTTATTACCATAAATTTGTATATCAATATCGTTATGAGGTCTTGTAATTTGTCCCAAATTGCCATCAACGGAATATCCCCCAGAAATAATTGTTCTATAACCATATTCTTTTGATTTTTTCGTAATAAAATCTATGAAGGAAAGATCTTTATTTACTTTTATTCTTTGATTTTCATTTAATTCAGTCGTTTGATAATTCTTAATATCTTTCTCCTTTAAATTATCCATATGAATATTCTACATTAAAATTAACGAGCACCTCAAAACAGAACAGTTATTTTCTTGTAAAATTATATCCTGTGTTCAAACAGCATAGACTAAGAAATCCTATTTAGCCTCAATTTGACTTCTCTATCCCTTTGATAAATACTGAATTATGAACATATCAGATTATCTTTCATCTGATGGAGTTTTGCGAATTATCTCTGCATTAATTTTTATAACAATTTTATGTATATTAATTTCTTTAATTTTCTCAATTTTTAAAAAAAGAAATATAATTAAAAAATTAATAATTTTGATGTCGATTATTATTATTTGGTTATTTTTGAGGATTTATCTACATTTTTTTACGATACCCATAAGTGAACCTTTTGTATTACCTGATATTTAATAGAATATTAAATATTTTATATTCACTAAATAAATAACTTTCTTTATTTTTTGTGCCTAAATCAGTTCGATGTATGTTCGCTAAGTCACC
>DAIUCV010000016.1:0-11890 GCA_036846005.1 Patescibacteria group bacterium
AACTTTCTTTATTTTTTGTGCCTAAATCAGTTCGATGTATGTTCGCTAAGTCACCCTAGAAAATGTTGACTAATGAACAAATATTCTTCTCGGTTAGGCATAAATACAGTTCGAACATCGCTTGCTAGACGACCCTGAGAAAGTGCCGTAAAATAGGTAATATTACTTCAGAGCAGAATAAGTTATACTAAGACCATAATCTTCTAAAAATGCAGGTTGTTCTTTGTGAATTGTAATATCAGAAAAACCTGTTTGTTTAAGTAGAGTTAAATAGTCTTTTTTGAGAATTGCACCACTTATACAACCAATTAGTAATTCTTTGTCATTTTTTAAATCTTCTGGTAAGGGTTTGGTTAAAACAACATCGGAAACCATTAACTTTCCTCCGGGTTTTAAAACTCGGTAGGCTTCCTTAAATACTTTCTTTTTGTTGGGTGTAAGATTGATAACGCAATTGGAAATAATTGTATCTATAGAGTTATCTTCAACAGGTAAATTTTCAATATCACCTTTTCTAAATTCAACATTAGAGAAATTACCTTTTTTTGCATTATCTCTTGCTTTTTCAAGCATTTCATCGGTTATATCTATTCCAATAACTTTACCCTCATCCCCTACTTTTGTAGATGCTAGAAATGTATCAAAACCCGCTCCAGAACCCAAATCTAGAACAACATCACCCTTTTTTAAAGAAGCTATAGCAATTGGATTACCACATCCAAGACCAAGATTAGAACCTTCTGGAACTTTATTCATTTCATCATAGGAATAACCCAGTTCGCCTGATTGTTTTTGAACAGTAAGATTTGAATTGCATCCGCAGCTTCCACAACCACAACTTCTAGAGGTAACAGCAATATTACCATAGGATTGTTTAATTATATTTTTAATTTCATCCGAATTTTTCATATTAAATTGTAGGAAATACTAATTATCTTTAATTTTGTTCTTTTTGATAATTACCAATGAAGTTATAAGCCCAGCAAGAAATATCATTGAGCCTATAAAACAGGGGGTTGTAAAGATGCTTGTTGAAGGAACACCAGAACAAGAGACTTGCCCTTCAGCCTTTTTAGAATAAAAGTTAAATATTTCAAGAGCTAAATTGCTCCAGGCAAATATTGTTGATGCTATAAGAAGAATATTAAGTCTTTTTTGATGAATAACTTTTTTTTCTTCCGAAAACTTTAAAATGTATAAAGACCAAATAAATGCTATTAGGAATGCAAAAGCTCCATAAAAACAGGGAGTGGTAACCGGATTAGGGATAATACAACCAGAAATTTTTGTTATATCCCCGTATAAATTATAAAAACGAGAAAAATCAGTATAAACCGTAAACCAAGCAAAGAGTGTTCCTATTAGCAAAATAAAAGATTGAATTGTATATATTTTCTTCATCACTATCTATTTTAATATTTTATTATTGAGAAATATATAGATACTTATTTTTAATTTCTATAAACGGTTTTATACTTTCAAAAGATACTTCAAAACATATCTTTTTAGCTCTAAATAAGTCTACTAAGCGACCCCTATGAGTTAATCTGGAAAAGTACTAAAATAAATTATTATGTCAACTTTTGGTGTTGAGGTTGAGGGTGTTGTGAGTCTAATCAAGGAAAAATATATCCCTAAACTTGTTCATATCGTTAGAAAAGAGCCATTACAACTTACAGCAGACCAACTTCTGGAAATATCAAACGCTAAAATTGCCAAGCGAATAGCCTCTATTGTTGCAAGAAATGGTGAAAAAAGATTTGGACCAATGTGGTCCGAAGGACAGGGAGTTTTATCTGACGGCAGAGGGGTACAACTGCAATCATCAGCCGATGCCTTGGAAATCCTCATTCCCGTTACAGAAATCGTTCCTTATAAAACACATGTTAGATTCGATCTTGATTGCAATAAAATTACAGTTTACGAAAAACGGCAGCAAGATAATAAACCGATTGTTTTCTACAATGTCCATCTTCCTGAAAGTGACATTCCCGCAACACTCTCGCTCTCGAATGTTATGCACGACGTTGGTAAGATCTTAACCCAGGTAGAACAGGTTACGTTAATATCAAAAATTTAGAAACTGATAATTTTTAGTGTTGTAATTTTTATATAGTTTTTGAAAAAGTTCCAAACTCATCCCATTGAGCACCCCAAATCGCTTTTGTAAGCTATAATAGCTTCATAGATGTTAATTGATACTGCAGAAATTACCGTTCATGGAGGGCATGGTGGAGCTGGAATGCCTAAAAAACACAAGGGTCCGGATGGTGGAAATGGTGGAAATGGTGGTGATGTTTACATAAAAGGATCTTCAAATATAAAACTTCTTAATCAATTCATTCAAAAAGACATTTATTTCGCAGGTGATGGAGGGATGGGAGCACGTAACAATAAAACCGGAAAACAAGGAAAAGATATAGAAATACTTTTACCTGTTGGAACTTCAATTTATGATAAAAAAACTGGAGAGTTTATTTTGGATGTAAACAAAATTGGTGAAAGAGTTATTATTTGTAATGGAGGCAGAGGTGGTTGGGGTGGTTTAACTGCAGAACAAGGTGTTCGAGGTGAAGAAAAAAAGCTAATCCTTTCTTTGCGTCTAATAGCTTATTTTGGTTTAATTGGTCTTCCTAATGTGGGTAAAAGCAGTTTATTGAATGAAATTACAAACGCAAAACCTAAAATTGCGAATTACCCGTTTACAACACTAGAGCCAAATTTGGGAGTTTTTGAAGGCAAGTGTCTGGCAGATATACCGGGACTTATTGAAGGTGCTTCTAAAGGAAGGGGTTTAGGGATAACTTTCCTTAAGCATATTGAGAAGGTCAAGGTTATTTTACATTGTATCTCCTGTGAAACTCAAAACACCCTTAAAGATTATAAAACTGTTAGAAAAGAGCTTTCAGAGTTCAAACTTGAACTTACCAAGAAGCCTGAAGTGGTTATATTAACTAAAACTGATCTGGTTGATTCGAGTTATATAATGAAATTAACAAAAGAGTTAAATAAGGTGAATAAAAAGGTAATTCCTGTTTCAATCCATAATTATCAAAGTCTGGAAGAACTTAAAAAAGTACTAAGAAATATTTAATTTATTTCTAATGTTTAATGTTTTCTAAATTTATTGTCTGGCATAGCAATAAACAGGGAAAGCGTGCCTAAGCGCTTCCATTTGCTGTATAATCTGTTCTAAGAAGTTTTCAGGAAGAACCCTGGTTAATTTATATCTATTCTGGAAATATTCTATTTTCATATATAAAATCAGCAATCGTTTTACTGATTAACCTGATACCTTCATCTGAAGGATGAATAAAATCGTTTGGATCAATATATTTTAGATTAGCTTCACCATTCTCTGTTAATGACTTTTCATAAACATTTATTAGCGGAATGTTACGATCCTTTGCAAAGATAATTGCATTATTGATATAGCTAATCCTTTCTTCTACCCATTTTTGTCTTTCTTCTAAGGAAATATCGTAAACACTTTGGGCAAAATATTTTTTACTAGGAGCAATAGTTGCCATAATAGCGATAACGGAATTGGGATGATCTTTAATCAGTAGCTTAACTATATAGTCAAGAGTCTCTGTTTGTTTTTTCAATCCCTCATCTATAGAAAAATCCGATAAGGGATTATAAGCAAATGATTCAATTATTATTAGATCAAAACCTTCCTTAATAATAGGTAGGAAAGTTTCGCCGTCAACGGTTACTCCTTCATTAAATATTTTAGGTAGAGATAAAATATTGGTTGCGGAAAAGCCGTAATTGTAATTTACGAATTCATTATTGGGATAATATTTAATCAGATCAAGTCTTAACTCATTAGCGTTTTTTCCCAAGGCTTTTACCATAGAATCCCCCACTATAAAAGTAAGATAAGATTGTTTTTTGGGAATTGTTGGCTTTTGGTAAGGATACGGATTGAATGGTATAGGAGTTTCTATAATAGCTTTTTTTCTAATATCCTGATTATTTTTTACCAGAAAAGTAAAAGACGTTAAAGAAAAAAGTGCAAAAACGACAATCATGAAAGATTTTGCGGATTTGGCAATTCTTAATTGACAACTATCACAAATTGTTGTGTTTTGATATTTGGGAACATAATTTAATTTTTTACAGATAAGACAAGGTATAGTTTTATAATTTTCCGTAATTACTTTTGATTTCCTCCTGGTTATTATTTCATAAGTTATAATTATTAATACTATTCCGATTTGAATAGATGCTATTCCCAGAAATAAACTCCAAAAAGGAATTTTAAGTGACAAAATAAATGCTCCACCCAAGAATAAAATGATTGAAAGAATCAGAAGTCCGAAATTATCAAGAAGGCTTAAAAATGAATTATCTTTCACTTTTTAATTATATAACATATCTAATTTAAATTAATTTTATATAAATAAATTATAAGAAGTATTATGTTTTTTAAAATACCAATCCCCTTCCAAAACGAAGAGGACTGGTTCTTAAAATATTTACGAAATATTACTTACGGAACTGTTGTTGAAATTTCATAAAATCTCAACTGGACCATTTTCAAACCCTGATTATCATATTGCCAGTAATAATCTTGAAGCCTCGAATCAAATAGAGGCATTCTTTCATTGGTTCCGTCTCCATTTATATCCGCATAAACATAAAGAAGTTCTTTGGAAACATTAGTAAAACTACTCTTACCTTTATTTCTAACCTGAACCATTGAATAAATGGAACAATAAAGCATCTGATCTGTCGGATCAGTTGCACAGGTAGTAGTTGATGACTTGCCGCCCGGTTTACCAAGTGCTCTTGCCCAGACAGAATAGGTGGTTACACCTGTATTTGTGGGATCAGGATTGGGAAGCTGAAAAGTACCTGATCCGTCGGTACAATTAGCATCAAGAACCTGATAAGTTCCTTCAGAAAGTTTTATTTGACACGATCCCGTTAAGGGAACGAATATTCTGTTGCCTCCCGATATATCTGCGGTTTTATCTTTAGGAACACCGATAATATTTAAATTAAAGTGCGATCCCGATGGAGCATTATTTCCTGAACTTGCTCTAGGAGTTATTTTTAGTCTTCCCAGAGTAGAACTTACTAGATATATTCCTGCTCCGGCTATTAATAATGCAAGTATAGCTAAGGGTAATGATAACAATATATTTTTAACTTTTGGTTTTGCCATAATGTTTTACTTTGTCGTATTCACCCCCTTACTATTCGTGAAAATTACTATTTTAAGTCTAATAAACTAAATATCTTCTTGTCAATATAAATCCTTAAATATTTTCTTAAAAAGGTTTAGGAGTTTATGAAAATATTATTTACTTAGAAAATTATCTAAGTGTTTATAATTTTCTTTGTTAAATACGTCAAAATGTATACATTGATCACAGCTTACGATTTCACTTCTTTTGATCAGGTTTTTCATGATAATTGACAATTCAGATGGCATCATATTGTCCCCTATTCCCGTAAAAATAATCGTTTTATTGTTTAGAGATCTAAGTAACAACGTATTGTCGGTTGAAATTAAGAAATCAACTACCTCTCTATGTTCGCTTAAGGGAATATTTTTAAGGTGTTTCCAATTTCCTTTGATATGAGTTTCCAATATCTTTCTTTCTTTGGTTTTAGTTATGGATTTATTCAAGCGCTTATAAAAATAGGAATAAAGCGATGAAGGTGTATGCAACAACAGCCAATGGAGAGGAATGAGTATTTTTGAATTTTCTAATTTTGAAAAATACTTATTTATATTAGTAAATTTAGTTCTGATATATGGACCGGTTGCAATCAGAACAAGTTTTGCTGAAGGATAATATTTGGCAAGATAGGGAGCAATTAATCCTCCCAAAGATACTCCTACAATAACCCCGGGATCTTCTCCCTTTAGTTCAATACTTACAAATTTCTTTACATCCTCCTGGGTAAGCTTAAATTTTGGGTCAAATAAATAAATAGAAACAATTTCATAGTTATTATTTTTAAAATACTTATATAAAGGATGACCTTTATGAATGGGTTCAGGATAACCATGCAGTAAAACTACTATTTTTTTATTATTCTTCATAAAATTCAATGATATTGATAGGCAATCTTGGGATAATTTAAAAAATAACGAATGATTTTTCTTCCCAGTTTAAAATAGAGTGGAGAAAATAAAGATAAAATAAAATAAAAAGGAGAATTTATTCTTATACTTTTTAATTTTTTCTCTCTTTGGTAACTGAAATAATCAATAGAGTCAGCATCCTGGAGAATTTTTGTATAGATAATCCCCTTTTTATTTAATTGCCTGTAGGGTATTGAAAAAGTATGATTCAAAAGAGATTCAGATAAAACACTTCTTTCATAAGAACTTAAATTAAATTTATCCAAAATAAAAGGCAAATGTTTTTTAATTATAATTATTTCAAATATATGTTTACCTATCGTTCCCAGGAAATATTTTTTTTGCAGATTAACAGGAATATCATGTAAGTAACATGCTGCATGAAGTAAATTTATATCAATATTATTTTCAAATGCAAAAGTTTTGACAATCAAATCCGCATTATTTCTTACTCTTTCAATATGATTTGAGTCGTGCAAGGGATTAGTTGAGTCGGCTAGTGTTAATTCGGAAAATCTTTTGATTTTTTCAAGCGTAGAGTAATCCATAACAATTTATATATTCATTTTATATGGATATTTAAAATAAAAAAAGCGAAGAAGAACTCAAGATGAAGAATCGAGTGTACTGGTAACGTGATATCCTACTTTTTCTATTATTTCTTTTACTTTCTCGGTAGTTAATTGTTTAGGATTGTAAGATACAATGGTTAAGGATTTGGAAAAAATTGTTTCCGCTTTAATTACTCCGGGAGTATCCTCAAGACAACCGTCGATGCACATTGCACAACTTACACAATGCATACCCTGAATTTGAAAAGTAGTTTTTTTAGTCTCTAAGTTTTTACTAAATATAGCCATATTCTAATTTACAACCTCCATAATTCCCCGATACATACCCATTGAACAAGAATATTGATATTTTCCGGTATTAACAGGAGTAAAATTAAAGGTTTTTACATCTGTCGATTGTAAAGCAGTTCTTATTCCGTATTCCTGAAAGACAAAAGATAAGGCACAGGAGTAAACACCGTTACTTTTTAAAGTAAGTTCTACAGGTATTCCCTTTTTAACTCTAATGTAATTGGGATTATAGCTTGTGTTTTGAACCTCGATGGTTACCTGTTGAACATCTCCTTTAATTACTGAATCTGTGGGATTGGAGATGTCTTTATTGGAAAAAATATTTGCTATGGGAGAAAATATTATATTTAAAGTAATGGGAGAATTGATCACCAGTAGTGCGCTATTAATGCTATAAATTGCCATAATAATTAAAGCAGCTGAGGCAAATTTAGTAAATTTCTTATACCATCCTTCAGAAAGTTTGGTGGTAGCAAAACCCAAGATACCAAATAAAGGTGAAGTTCCCAGAACAAACGAAAACATTATTAATGCTCCACTTATTGGACTGCCGCTATTGATGGCGAGTACTTCCATGGCTTGGGTTATTCCGCAGGGAATAAAGATTGTCATCAATCCTAAGATAGAGGGTGCAAATAAAGCCTTACTTTTGCTGGAATTTCTGACTATTCTTTGTAAAAATTTGGGAGGCTGAAAAGCAATATATCTAAAAATAGGATGAACGTTTAATAAGTTCATGGCAGTTGCAAACATAAAAAGAGCCGTTAATATCTGGAAGGTAAGACGCAGTCCCAGACTCAAAGAAATTACCGATCCCAAAAGTCCCAGGAAAAAACCCAAAATCGTATGAATGGTTAATTTAGCTCCCAAAAACATCACGATAGGTAGCCAATCTTTTGAGGTTGAAGAAGTGTTAATATCACCCGTATTATTTTCGCGTTCCTGTTCTTTTTGATTTGCTATTACACTTGCCAAAAGACCTCCCTGTAAGGCTAAGCAGGAAATACCTCCTGTTGTAAGTCCGGTTAAAAATATAAGAAATAAATTCATGGATTTATAGTTTTACGGTTTTTAAACGTAGGGCATTAAGAACTACACTGACACTAGAAAAAGCCATAGCACCTCCGGCAATTGCGGGATTTAAAGAAATTCCAAAAAAAGGATAAAGAATACCGGCTGCAACGGGAATGCTAATTACGTTATAGAAAAAAGCCCAGAATAAATTTTCTTTGATAGTTCTCATGGTAGCCTTGGCCAATTTAATGGATTTGGGTAATTTGGAGATGTTTCCTCCCAATAGAGTCATGCCTGCAGATTCGATAGCCACATCGGTTCCCGTTCCCATAGCTATCCCCACATCAGCTGTAGCAAGTGCTGGTGCATCATTAATCCCATCCCCAACCATTGCCACCTTATAACCTCTTTTTTGCAGTTTTTTAATCTCCTGGGCTTTATTTGCGGGTAAAACCTCGGCAACTACATTATCAATACCTACCAGATCTCCGATATAACGTGCGGTTTTTTTATTGTCACCCGTCAGCATGACAACTTTAAGACCAAGCTGATGCAACCAATCTACAACTTGTTTTGATTCTTTTTTGATGGTATCGGCTATCGCAATGTAACCCAGTATTTCCTTTTGGGTCATCAGTAGAACGGGAGTTTTTCCTTTTGAGGTAAAATCATCAACGATTTTGGAATTAATTTTTATTTTTAAATCTCTGGCAAGCGAGAGATTTCCGGCAAAATACTGATTATCACCTATTTTTCCTTTTAATCCTTTTCCTTCGATTGCGGAAAAATTGTCAACTTTGTTCAAACTAAGATTTTCGTTTTCGGCTTTATTAAGAATTGCCTGAGCAATAGGATGTTCGGAATTTTTCTCCAGGGAGGCAAGTATTCTTAAGATTTCATCAGATTGTAAATAATTTGCAGGGATAATATCGGTTACCTGGGGAAAACCTTTGGTTATGGTACCGGTTTTGTCCATTATTACATATTTAATGGAATTAACTTTTTCCAAACTCTCTGCATTTTTAATAAGAATTCCGTTTTGGGCGGCTTTACCCACACCTACGATTACAGCAGTAGGAGTTGCCAATCCCATTGCACAAGGACAGGCAATTACCAAAATACTTACAAAACTAACAATTCCCAATACCAAAGCCTGGGAAAAAGGCATAAATAAGACTCCTATTGTCATCCATAAGATAAGAACAGCAATGGCTAAAACCAAGACTGCAGGAACAAATATGGAGGCTATTTTATCAACTGTCTTTTCGATGGGAGCTTTTGACCCCTGCGCTTCTGCTACCATATTAATTATTTGGGAAAGCATAGTATCCATTCCCACCTTTTTAGCTTTAATAAGAAGAGTTCCCTGTTTGTTGATAGTTGAACCGATTACCAAATCTCCAACAACTTTATCAACCGGAATACTTTCTCCGGTAATCATGGATTCATCAATAGATGAAGCTCCTTCAACAATTTCAGCGTCAACCGGTATTTTTTGACCGGGTTTAACCCTTATCAGATCTCCCACAACAACTTCTTCTATGGGGATTTCTGATTCCTGGCCGTTTCTAATAACCAATGCAGTCTTGACCTGTAAACCAATTAATTTTTCCAAAGCTTCACCGGTTTTAAGTTTTGAACGGGCCTCAAGAAATTTACCTAAGGTAATAAAGCCAATTACCACAATTACCACGTCGTAATAAGTTTGCTGTGTATTTAAAAAAGGGTTTAATAAATTTTGAAAAGCCGAAAGAATAAAACTGTAAATAAATGCAACTAATGTTCCTAATCCTACCAGCGTATCCATATTGGCAGCACCATGTTTTAAAAATGTAATTAATCCCTTAATATAAGGCTTGCCTATTACAAACATCGTATAGGTGGCAAAAAGAGGTAAAAGATAAAATAAGAAAGAAGATAAAATAACAGGCATTTCAGGCCATAAATTAAGAGTTTTAGCTCCTATTTCCCATATCATTGTGATTACGCTTATTACCATAAAAGGAATTACAGTTTGAACGTTTCTTTTTAGATTATTTAACTCCATAATTTTTTGCTCCTTTACAGCTTTATCTGAAGATACTTCCATATGGTGATGGTTCAGTTGAGGATTTTCATTATTTAATGAGTTCATTTGTTGAACCAAATGATAACCATATTTATCAATCTCATTATTCATAGTAGAGGGAGTAATAATATTAGGATTAAATACTACTCTGGCAGTTTCCGTTCCGTAATTAACCGCTACATCCTTAACGCCATCAAGTTTTTCAATTTTATGCTTGATAGTGCTTGCACAGGATGCACAATGCATTCCGGTAATTGAAAAATTATTTGTTTCGTTTTTATTTAACATAAATTTTGGGATTTTCATTAAATTTCTTTAGACAACCGCTGGCACAAAAATAATATATTTCTTTAGAATAAGAATAATTAAAACTGGCAGTTTTCGGGGATAATCTCATTCCGCAGACAGGATCGTGGACCAAAGGAACCAAATCCTGCATTTTAATAGTCATTTCTTTGGCAATTTGGGAATCTTTATTTTCTTCAATTAAAATCTCACGAATTAAATCACTGGCCTTAATAAAATTATTATGGCTTATAAAATAATAGATCTGTTTGCCATCCCTTCGGGTAGAAACAACTCCCGCATCTCTTAATATCATTAAATGCTGACTGATATTAGCTTGAGGCAAATCCAGCATAGAATGAATACTATTTACAGGTAATTCTTTATCTCTTAATAGATTAATAATTTCTAGCCTTCTAGGATGTGCAATTGCCTTTAATAATTTGGCGTGTTTACTAAAGATATCACTATACATATTCGAAGATTAGAATATGTAAATAGGGTTGTCAATAACTAAAAAAATTCATCTTAAGAAATTATGTTTTTCCAAAAATCTATTTATTCCAATCAATAAATAGTTTATAAAAGTTATAACGAAGTTACATTGAAGAGTTTACCTATCATAAATCCCACAAAAGCTGAACCCATCCCTATAATCGCAAGTTGTATTCCATTTTTAATCCATGATCCAACATATATTTTTGCTTCATATGCTCCTATAGCAAATAATACTATCATCGAAGAAATTAAACTTACGATCATAGCTGTATTATGAGGAAGCAAAAAAAATGGAGTAATTGGTACGAAGGAACAAACAAGAGTTGCTATTCCTACCGTAGCAGATATTTTAAAAATAGTTTTCTTATCTATTATCTGTAAATTTAATTCTTCTCTTATTAATGTTCGTAACCAACTTTCTTTATTTCTGGTGACTGTTGCTACAATATCTTCTAAAAGTTTTCCTGAAAAACCTTTTTTTCGATAAATATCTCTTACCTCTTCTCTTTCCTGTTGGGGATTTTTATTAATCTCATCTCTTTCGTTTTGTACTTCCCTTTTATAGTGATCTATTTGTGCTAATGTTGAAGTGTAAGCAACTGCTGCCATCGAAACTGCTCCAGATAAAGTTGCTGCAAGAGATGCTGCAACTAAGATATTTTTGTCTGGACTTGCAGCAGAAACACCTAAAACAATTCCTAAGACATTAACCAATCCGTCTTGACCACCTAAAATTACATCATGAATTGAGCTTACTGCATTATGAAATTCGTGGTGTATAAATAATTTTCTAGTAAATAACCTCATCTAAATTAATATATCAAAAGAAGAACTTAAAATACACAGTTTAAAATTGTATGAAGACGTACAATCATTGTTGTAAGACGTATTAATAATTATATTGAAGAAAACAGAGAGAAGCTGGCTGGCTTTATTTGATGGTCAGCTGACTATCAAAACTCTCTGCTTGTTAAACCTTACGATCAATTACCGTAACCGGTTGGAGTGGCGTGTGTGAGCCAGTAGGGGGCACCCCCTGACATTCCGTGATCCATA
>DAIUCV010000017.1:0-10586 GCA_036846005.1 Patescibacteria group bacterium
ATGAATATCTAAAGTGATCAAATAGAATACTTAATGCCATAAATATGGTAAATATTATTGCTAATTAAATTATAATTCGATATTAGTAAAGTATATGAAATTAGATAATTGTATAATCTGTGGGAAAAATAATCTTAAGACTATCTATAAAGACAAAGATAGGAATGTAGTAGAATGTTTGAATGATGGGTTGGTATTTGTTAACCCCATACCCCAAAAGGAACAATTAGCTAAGTACTATTCTAAGGAATATTTTAAGACAAATTTTCCGGATGAGGAAAAGCAGGGTAGTGGGTTTGTAAACTATGCATTAGAGGAGAAATTTATTCGTTCGGGATTCAAAGATAAATTATCAAAACTTGAAAAATTTATTAAACCTCAGGGAAGATTATTGGATGTGGGTTGCGCTTTGGGTTTTGGCGTATCTGAAGCCGAGAAGAAAGGTTGGAATGCGGTTGGAATTGACATATCAAAATATGCTGTTAAGTATTGTAAAAAAAATAGTCTTAAGGTACGACAGGGAGAGCTTGAGAAGATTAAGTTTAGGTATAAATTTTCTGTGATTTTTACTTCTCATATATTAGAGCACGTTCATGACCCTCTGGTGTTCTTAAGAAAAGCAGGAGAAATGCTTAAGTCAGGTGGTGTTCTTTATTTAGCTATGCCTAATCAGAAAAGCTTTATTGCACGCATAATGGGTTCAAAATGGTTTGATTATCGAAGGGAACAACATCTTTGGTTTTATAATCCCAGTACTATACGAAAACTTTTGACAATAAGTGGATTTGAGGTACTGGAATACGGTATAGAATACAATAAAATTTTACCCAAGCATATTGCTATCAGGTTAAGAAGCTATTATAAGAATCCATTGATCACTAAACTTGCGATATTATTGGAGTTTATATTTAAGATCTTTGGTTCGGAAAGTGCAACTTTACCTTTGGGGAATATGTATTTTTTTGCAAGAAAATGAAAAGAATTTTTTTATCAATAGTTATACCTGCGTATAACTATCCTGAATTGTTAGATAGACTTATTAACTCTATTTGGTCTAGTCGTAAAATAAATAGAGAAGAAATTGAGATTATTGTTGTTGACGATGCTTCGAAAATAAGCTTAAAGCCTACAGTTATAAAGTATAAGGTTAGATATTTCAGATTGAAAAAAAACTCGGGTCCGGCAAAAGCTCGAAACTTGGGTGTTGACAAGGCTCTAGGTGAGTTAATTCTTTTTCTCGATTCGGATGTTGTTTTATTTCCGAATACCCTTGCTCGGGTTGTTGGTTTATATAAAAGAAACCCCGATTTAGTAGCTGCCACGGGTGTTTGGGATAAGAAACAAAAAAGTAACTCATTTTTTCCAAACTTTAAGGCATTAAGAGATTGGAGTTATTGGATAATAGAAAGAAATGGCGGGTTGTATTATTTGTTTAGCCCCAGAATTGCTTCAATCAAAAAAAATATATTTAAAGGAGTAGGTGGTTTCAATACGAAGTATAAAGGTGCGGATGTGGAGGATATAGAACTTACATATAAAATAGCTGAAAAGTATGATATAAAATTTGACGAAAAGACAAAAGTTAAACACGAGTTTGGTGGATTTGGTTCGATAGCAAGGGGTTATTTCAGAAGAAGCTTTTTGTGGACACCCCTATTTCTAAAAAGAAAAAAATTTGACCCAGTTGCAACAACAGGCAGGGAAACCTTTACGGGATTAACAGCCGTGCTGGCTGTTGTTGGTTTTTTTCTAGTCTTAATAACAGGTAAATTTCATACTATAGCTATATTTTTTTTGCTATTACACTTTTTATTAGTCTCCCGCTTTTTGAAGTTTGTTTATAGCGAGAAAGGAGCTTTTTTTGCGATTCGCTCGTTTTTCGCTGGTATTATTCTTTATCTGGTTATTTACGCAGGTTCTTTATGGTATTTTTTATCATTACCTTTTAAAATAGTTAAAGAGAGATTTTTTAAATGACAAACATAGCGAAAATTTTAAAGGCATTGTCTTTTCTGTTTACTTTTATATTTTCCTTGGTTTTTGGTACGTGGATTAGCTACTTACTTTATATTTGGGCAGGTTATCCAAGGGGAAATGATGTCATGGGACACGTTTTTAAAATTAAAACAATGTCATTTTTCTGGCCGAATTTTAATTGGACACACACTTGGGGGGGAGGAATGCCGCAGTTTTTGTTCTATCCTTGGCTTTCATACCCGCCGCTTGCTTTGGTCTACAGTCTCACACATCTAGATATACGTCTTATTCTCACTAGCGCAGGAGTTCTGGCAGTTTGCTTGACGGGTTTTGGTATATACCTTTTTGTGAAAGAAGTTACCAAATCTTTTTTCCCCTCTTTTGTCTCTTTGTTGATTTATTTGTTGACGCCTGCGTCTTGGAGTTATGCATTTTCTGGGGGGATCTATGCAAGAGCTTTTGCAACACCCTTTCTTGTATGGGGTATATGGGCATTTGTCGTATATGTTAACCAGAAAAAACGTTTTTACTATCTATTAACGACAATTTTTCTGGCTGCCTCATTTCTTAGTCATTATGTTGTTGGAACATTTGCTTACCTTTTAGTTTTTCTTCTTTCATTTTTTATTATTGATGGTTTTTGGAATAAGATTCGAAAATTCTTAGAAGTTTTTGTTCCCTCATTTCTTTTAACCTCTTATTTTACGATTCCTTTTCTAAAGGCTAGCCCGAATACTAAATGGCTCGGCGATATTTCTAGTTCTACTAAGCCAGTCACTTGGGTTGAACTTCTAAATATTTATCAAAAACAAGGCCAGACTATCACATTTTACCTTAATTATTACCTTAATAGATTAAGCCCTTTTATTGTACCGCTCTTAGTACTACTTGGTTTAATATTTGTTGTATTTTATTTAGTCAGGAAAATAGATTTATCTGCAAAAAGAACCGCTTCAAGGATAGCCTTGTTATTTTCTGTCTTAACCTTGGGTTTAATCGTTTATGTTAAGATAATTATAAATATTTTTGATTTTTTATACGCAGTTATAGGGGTACCTCCTGGGATGCTTCACTACCTATCAATTATTGGATCTGCATTGGTAGGAATACTTATTTATCTTCTTTTTGGAACGCGGAAGTTAACATTTATTTTTAGTTTTTTTGTAATCGCGTTATGTTTAGTATGGATAAAAATTCAATACATTGATGTTATAGGGCGTTTGGATTTGGAGAAGGTTTTTCCTGAAAGAACATATATTTCTGAACCTTATTTATCCGTAGAGGAATATTATAAAGAAAGAGAAAACGAATTTAATTTTAGATTAGGCACAGAGGATGCTGGTACGGGTGGATGGTTTAATGTCAGATTTCCATATGTTCCTCAAACCAGAGATTATTTCGGCCAGGGATTGGTTGATCCAGATCAGCGCTTTTATTTGATCTATTCTCTATTTCATCAGAAAGAAAACATTAACGAGACAGCTTACCTCATGGATTGGTGGGGTGTAAAGACATTCATAATTGATAACAGAAACGAGGTGGCTGGTAAGTATAAAAATGATAGTTATTTTAATTTCATAAAAGAAACAGGTAATTTTACTATCTATGATTTTAAAGAGCCAAACCCTATTCTTGTGGCGACTAATTCATTACCTATTCTTTTTGTGGGGGAGGAAAGTGCATATAATATTTTCTTTAGAGATTTTTCATCAGCGGGGGTTATGAGTAATGTGCTAATTCCTCTCCACGAAAGCCAGTATATCGATGACTATTCGCTTGAGGAGTTGAGAAAATTTCCATTACTTTTCCTTTACAATTATATGTTTAAAGATAAGAACAAATCGGAGAATTTGATAGAAAGTTACATAAAGACAGGAGGTACTGTTTTTATTGAAGCACAGGATAACGGTATTGAAGGAGTCTTACCCTTTGATTCTTTTCAGAAGACTGATTTTGGAAAGTTTTGGAAACTGGATGGTAATTTGGATATTCCAGAATTTGCACCTGCCGTTTATGATGATGGACCTTGGGGAGTTTATATTGCAAAGAATGTTGATGAGGGTGTAAATGTCATTTTAACAGATTTTGATGAGCCAATTTTAGTTGAAAAACAAGTTGGAGAGGGTAAAGTTATATGGTCCGGTTTAAACCTGCCTTTCCATATTGACCTATACAAATCAGAAGAAGAGTCAAGATTATTAGCTAATCTTATTTTTTCTTTATTGGGTAAAACACCTCAAACTTATACGTTTCCTGCTCAAAATACAGAGTTAACTTATCAGACTCGGATGTCGAATACCAAGTTTCTTAATCCCCAGAAAAGGAGTGTGGAGATTAAAGAAAAGTCTGACGGAATCTTATTTAAGGAATTTTATGTTCCTAATTGGAATGCTTTTTTAGTCAGAGATGGAAAAAATACAAATCTCAAAATTTACAAAGCAGGTCCTAATTTTATGTACGTTCCACTTGAGGGAGCAACCTCAGGCGACCAGGTTCTTTTAGTCTATAAACGTTTATGGTGGGAAAATTTATCGTTTTATGCTTCTTTTGCAACACTTTTGGTAATACTACTATATTGTTTTGATTGGTGGATTTTTAAACCTCTCACATTATTGGTTGGGGATAGGTTAATATCTCCTTTTAGAAATATATCAAAGTGGTGGAAGAGCGAAGGAGAATGAAGATTATTTAACCCAATTTATAGTAGAATAATACCTTAAGATATTATTCCATAATCACGATATATTTATTCAATTACGAACATAATAAATATTCATTCATATTAACAAAAGTACTGGAGCGGAAAGATTTATATTTAGAGGGTGTCTTTACAGAACCTATTGCAAAAGAGCTTCCTTTTGAATATGCTGTAAAACTAAATATCTTGATCAGAAATTAAAATGGAAAAAGGCAGATGAATAATAAAATAATTATGAATAAGAGCAAAAAAAATACGCTTAATGTCAAAGGAGATTTTCCGATTCTTAGAAATAATAATTTAGCCTATCTTGATTCCGGAGCAACCTCTTTAAAACCCAGAAGTGTAATACAAGCAGTTAATTCCTACAACAGCAAATACTCAGCCAATGTACACAGGGGAATTTATAAGATGTCCGAGAAAGCAACTTTGGAATACGAAAAAGCCAGAGAGCTGATTGCTGATTTTATAAATGCACGATTTGACGAGATAGTATTTGTGAGAAATACAACCGAAGCTATAAATTTGGTAGCCTATGTTTGGGGAGAGGCAACTATACGAAAGCAAGATAATATTCTAGCTTCAGTTATGGAGCACCACAGTAATTTTGTACCCTGGCAGGAATTAGCCAAAAGAAAAAAAGCACAATTTAGAGTGATCGATATCAAAAACGGAGAGTTGGATTTAAAAGATTTTGCCAAAAAACTTAATTCAAAAACGAAACTTGTGGCAATCACGCATGTATCAAACGTTTTGGGTACTATAAATCCGATAAAAGAGATTATTAGAATAGCGCATAAAAATGGGGCATTGGTTTTAGTTGATGGAGCGCAGGCTGCTCCGCATTTAAAAGTAGATGTTAAGGATTTGGGTTGTGATTTTTATGCTTTTAGCGGTCACAAAATGCTGGGTCCTACGGGAATAGGTGTTTTATGGGCCAGAAAAGAAATATTGGATGGTATGCAACCGTTTATGTTTGGTGGGAGCATGATTGAGCAAGTATCCTTAAAAAATAGCACCTTTAATCATTCCCCGGAAAAGTTTGAAGCAGGAACTCCTGATATCTCCGGAGCGATAGGATTTGGTGAGGCAGTAAAATATTTATCGCAGATAGGGATGGATAAAATAGTATCGTATGAGGAAGATTTGAGAAATTATGCTTATTTAAAACTCTCCAAAATTAAAGATTTGACTATCTATGGTCCGAAGGACATCAACAAAAAATGTGGGGTATTTGCCTTCAATATCCAGGGAATTCATCCTCATGATTTGGCAACTATTCTGGATGAAGAGGGAATTGCGGTAAGGGCGGGTCATCATTGCGCTATGCCTCTGCATACCAGCCTGCACCTTATAGCAAGTGTCAGGGCAAGTTTTTATATCTATAACGACAAAGACGATGTTGATAAGCTGGTTGCTGCCTTAAATAAAGCAATCAAAGTATTTAAATAATGACTCTCTATAAACAAATAATTTTGGAAAATGCCCAGAGTCCTAAAAATGAAGGTCATATTAAAAATGCGAATTTAAAAGCTTCCATTTCCAATCCTTTGTGTGGAGATAAAATTTCAATAGAAATAGCCTCAAGTGGAAATATTTTAAAAGATATAAAATTTTCTGGAACCGGATGCATAATCATGAAAGCATCGGCAAGTCTGGTAACCGAGAAGGTAAAAGAAATCAAAGAAATAAAAAAAATAAATAAATTGGAAAAGGAAGATGTATATAAATTGTTGGGAGGGGAATTAACCACCTCAAGACAAAAATGTGCCGGTTTGGTTCTGGAAGCTATTAAGAAGGCTCTTCAACCATAACTTTATAAAGCCTCATATCAAATTGAAGTTGGGATTATAAAAAACGTTGACCAATAATTACCTGGGTAGTAATCTTAAGGTAAGTATTATTAATCATGTTTAAAAAATTTCTGACCCTCGCACTTTATAAAAAGCAGTTAATTTACCTTGTCTTCATATGTGTTGTTCTTGTCGTCGGAGGAGTGATGTATTTTTATTTCGGCAAAGTAACCGAAAAAGAGGTATCTAAGCAAATGCTTCACAGGGAGCAGGTAATTACCAGAGCTGGAGCGGAATCTATTCATAGTTTTATTGATTTAGCTGGAAAATCTCTTTTGGTATTATCGCATAATCCCAGACTTCTGGTACTAAATGACCAAACCCAAACAGCATTAAATGATTTTGTTAATGATTGGAAGTCAACTCCTTTAGTTGAAACAATATTGGTGGATAAAGAAGGTAAAGCAGTATTTGTAACAAATAGGGTAGTAACGGATATTGAAAAGGATGTATCTCTTGCCGACAGGGATTATTTTTTGTGGGCTAAAAATGCAAAGCAAGGAGAGTTGTTTTTGGGACAGAGCGTGCAGGCAAGGCTGGGAGCTTTTAAAGATCAATATATAGTCACCTTAACTACTCCTGTTTATAAAAACAACGAATTTGACGGAGTTTTAGTTGGTGCCATATTACTTTCAAAACTTACGGATAATTATATGAATCCCCTAAAAATATCCGATAAAACACAAGTTTACCTTGTCGGCAGAAGCGGATCGATAATTTACGCGTATATTACACCGCTTCTGGGGGTTAATTTTTTGGATTACCTTGAAAAGAATCCCTTCACCGGTAGTAATGTAGTAACGAGTGCAGTCAGGGAAAGATTTAATAAACTAACCGCTGAAAGCGAGGGGAAGTTGGAATATATCAGAAATGATTATTATGATAAGACCACTTTTAATAAATGGTTATTAACCTATTCTACAATTGACCTGTCAAATTTTAGTCAGCCGGATAAGCGTTGGATTTTAGTCATTGAGACACCTTATGCAGATGCAGAACTTTTTGGCAATCCGTTTCTGTCAAATCAAACAGCTGTATTGATATTTTTTATTCTGTTTATATTAGTATCCAGTCTTCTGGAAATTTCAATAACCAGAACGGGGGAGAACGAAGCATATCTTAAGGGTTTCAGTCAGGGACAAAAAGTAAGTAAAACGACCTCAAAAAAGTAAGATTTTTATTAGAAAAATACTTATTACCATGGAAACATCAGAAAGCGGCAAAAAAGAATTTTATAAAGGACAAAATATAGTCATGATATTTAAAGGACTAATTCCCATTATCCTGCTTGCATCGGGAATAACACTTCTGGCCTTGAGGATTACCGGTTGGAGCCTAATTTTGGGTTTGCCGATTACAGTGATAGGGGTAGTTTTTTTAATTGCCGTCTATGATGATATCGTCTCGAGAATTGTAGGTAGAATCCCTGAAGAACCGGAACTTACGGTATGTTCAATTTGCGGAGAAACCACACCCAAGTTATTGGGTATTGCTGGGGAAGATACTATTTGTGTCAACTGCAAAAGGAAAATCGAAAGAGGTATCAAGACAACTTCTTAAATTTACTTCCTTACGGTGTACTGGTAGGACTTGGAATGGGAGATCCCCCGGGAATAGGTGAGGGTGAAGGAGGTTCTGCTCCTTCGGGAAGTTCGATAGGAGGTTGAACGACTTGTTCGTTAGTTTGCGGAGGAGTTAAATTCTCAGTTCCGGGTGTTGTTGCTTGGACAGCTGGTTTTTGGGCTTCCAAGTTATCCAATTCCTTCTTGGCCAAATCGTAATCCGGAGTGTTTCTGTCAACCAGAGAAAGGACATTGGTCATTTCTGTTATGGCATTTTCAAAATCTCCTTTTTCTCTATATGCTATGGCTAAATTATAATGGGCATTGGCATAATCAGGTTTGGCGACAACCGCAACCTTAAAGACGTCGATGGCATCAATATAATCTTTCATTGCATAATACACTCCTCCCAGGTTAAGTCTGGTTAGAGGGTTTATGGGATCAAGTGCTACGGCTTGAGAATAAGCTTGAATGGCAAATTGGTCAGCTCCCTGGGAGAAAGCCATTATGGATTGATATAGTGCGCCCAGAAGTTCCCAATTTCCGCTTCGGGAAGAGTTTAAGGAAACAGCAGCCTTTCCTTCGTTAATGGATTGTTGTATCAGTTGGGTTATGGTTGTTCTTTCCTCTTCGGTTATCTCTTGGCCTTCGGGTTTTTGGGCTATAGAATTAGCCAAAGCCAAATTGATCTGAGCCATGGATGCATGGTATCGATCAACTTGGGGGTTCTTGTTGATGGCCTGAACCATTAAATTATAAGTTTTGGTTCCGTCGTTTGCCGCCAAGGCGTCAAGCGAGTTTTTGAAAAGAATTTCCGCCGATACGAATCTAACGCCGAATACAATAATGACGATTATACCGGCAATAATTGGAAGAGTAGCCAAAATGGCGGGAATCCTGGGTGCAAACTGACCCGCAAAATCACTGGATTCTCCAGGGTCTGTGGCTACTGTACCAAATTTCAGACCAATTTTTTTGGATTTAGAATTAACAGCCAAAAGAAGAAACAGCAAGAAAATTAGCTCAAAAGAGGATGAAAAGAAAGCAAAGATTACCAAAAGAAGAATTAAAGATATGAGTTTGGCATTTGTCATAAAATTCCAGCCAACCAAACTTCTTTCTCTGATATCTTTCTGTGCCGATTTATAAATTGCGTAGATTAAAAGAATTAGAGCAGCCAGACCTATTAAACCGGTCTCGGTTATTGAGGTTAAGTAAAAATCTCTGGCAGCTGTGAATTTTGCATTCCAAAGAGGTGTTTGATTATAGGTAATGGGTCTAAAGACGTTAAAAGCTGTAAGATAATTTCCGGGTCCAACTCCGAGGATTGGAGATACTTTAAGGGTATCGATCACAATTGACCAGGATGTCTGTAGGTCTACAAATTTAGGAGATGCCGGTTTTCCCGGAAGAATATTATAGATATTTAAAACCAGTCCGAAAGTAACAACCCCTAGAGAAATCGCAAAGAAGGCTTTTTTAACTACATCCTTTTGACTGATCACAAAATTAATTCCCAGCGGAATTAAAACTGCCAAGAATAGTGCTGTCGGAAGATTACCCCCGAGAGTTGTAAAAAAAGAATCTTTTAAATAAGCGGGTAATACCGAAAATTTAGAAAAAATACCGGTTATGCTAAAGAAGGAGAATATAGAAACAACGATTCCCGAGATAAAGACAGATGTTAATAAGTCTTCTTTATCTTTTTCTTTTAATTGGTTAACCAGGAAGTAATAAATAGCAGCAAAAATTAAGATGGCTGCTGTACCGGGAAGAAAGAAGGCCTCCATTTTATTAGGAGTTCTTAAAATACTGGATACCAAATAAGCAAGCGCCAGCAAAAAAACTGGGAAATCGAAATTCGTAACCGAAATATCAAAATTGCCGCTGACTATCATACGCGTCAGTTTCAATAAAATTGCGAGAATTACACCGGCGGTTAGAATGATAAGTTTTACAGTTGTAAAGTAATTGGGGAATATTGGTAAGAACGAAACAGGAATCAAAAAAGCAATCAAGTAAATTATATATTTTTCTAAAATTTCTAGATTTTTTTCCATATCTTTTTCAAATTACACACGGATATTAATGATTTTTTCTTAATCTTTTATGTGTTTTTGATTGTACCTATTTTGTTCTATTTTGTATTTAATTGTCAAGCCCCATTTAGAAACAAACATATAATCAATATATAAAAAGATATATTACAATATAGATAGATATACTTATTATATATAGTATAACAAATATTTAAGTTTATTTTAGTCTTACACCTCCGAAAAATCTGACGTTATTATACAAATTTGCAGGCAATGCTCCTCCACAAGCACCTTGAATTATTGTCCAACCCGTGTTGTTTCCATTATCTGCAGTCGAGTTATCAGCAGAAAGTCCGGGAGATGCAATCGAATACTGAACATCAATATAGGAAATACTGGTTGAACCGGATGCTGCTATATCCCAGAAATTTGCTGCTACATCTGGTTCTAGAAAAAC
>DAIUCV010000018.1:0-8678 GCA_036846005.1 Patescibacteria group bacterium
GCTTTACTTCGCATTTTGTTCGGAATATAATGATTTTCTATGCCGCAACAGCCTTTGGCCGATTTAATGCGGCCTAATAAAATAAGTGAATTTGTCGGTCAAAATGAAATCGTAGGCAAGGACGGAATTTTAAGAAAACTAATTACGGGAGCCAAAGAAACTGGATTTTTCCCCTCGCTTATCTTTTGGGGTCCTCCGGGGTCAGGCAAAACCACCCTTACAAGAATTATTGCTTCTACTTTGAAAAGAGAATTTTATGAATTTTCAGCCGTAAATACCTCTATTAAAGATATTGAAGCGGTTATTAAAAAATTAAGCGTACCCAAAACCGAAATACCCGACAATCAGTTAAAACTATCGACTAAGGAAACACCAACCAAGAATATAAAATCTGATAATTTTGCTCCTATCGTATTTATTGACGAAATACATCGGTTTAATAAGGCACAGCAGGATAAACTGCTTCCCTATATCGAAAAAGGGTTAATTATATTTATAGGTGCAACAACCGAAAATCCATCTTTTGAAGTTATCAGTCCTCTTTTGTCAAGATCAAGGGTTATTGTTTTAAAAAGATTGGAGGAAGAAGGTTTACAAAAAATACTTGAAAGAGCATTAAGAAAAATAGAAAGAAAAATTACTCCCGATGCTCTAAATTTTTTAATCGAATCTTCAAACGGAGATGCACGAGTTGCTTTAAATGTGGTTGAAATTGCCGCAAACCTGACGAACAAAAAAATATCACTGGATATTGTGGAACAGGCTCTGCAACGTAGGCAATACACATTCGATAAACAGGGAGAAGAATATTACAACATAATCAGCTCATTTATTAAAAGTATGAGGGCTTCAGATGTTGATGCAGCTCTCTATTATTTAGCTCGTATGGTTACGGCAGGGCAAGACCCACTCTATATCGCAAGAAGAATGGTAGTATTTGCTTCTGAGGATGTTGCCTCCCCAACTGCCTTAGTTGTAGCTAATGCTGTTTTTCAAGCCTGCCAGCAAATAGGTTATCCAGAATGTCAGGAAAATCTAGCTGCTGGAACAGTATATTTATCTTTGGCAAAAAAAGATAGAAGTGCATATGATGCATATGTGAAGGCGTTGGAAGATGTAGACAAGTACGGCAACCTTCCTACTCCCCTCAAGATTAGAAATCCTGTAACAAAATTAATGAAAGATATTGGCTACGGAGAAGGCTACGAAAAATATACTAAAGAGAGTTTATTACCTGAAAAATTGAAGGGTAAAAAATATTACAAATAATTAATCAGGGTTATTTATTAATTCAATTCTTTGAATTTTTTGTTTCGTATATTATTAAACAAAGTACTCCATTCAAGTATCACATATGCAAAATACTTGATTTTTTACTGTTTTAACCTATAATAATATTATAGTCAAATCCCAAAGAAAGGAGATCAACATGAGAGGTCCTAATGACTGGGATGACACGGCAGCTGATGATCAAGGAAATCTAGGTAGCGATTCCGGCGATCATGGTAATGACAATACGGACGTAACAACCGACGATTAACCCAACAGCAGCCAATAAACCAAAGAATCTCCTGGTATATACATACCAAAACAACAAGTACCAGGAGATTCAATTATTTAAACGGATTAAATACATTCCCAACTTCTTTAATACTGCTTGAAGGTATATTTCCCAAAAATCCTAAATTAAGTTTTGAAAAATTAAATATTTTTCTTGCTAGTTCATTAAGCTCTTTGGCTTTAATTTTATTAATCTCCTCTATTCTTTTTTCCGGAAACCAAATTTCTTTTTCATAGAAAGCTTCATTCGCAAAATAGTTAGAAATCTCTGATGGGTTGTCGATGTACATTAATGTTTGTGCTGCAGAAAAATTCTTCACCAATTTCAGTTCATCTTCACTGACACCATTTTTTAATAATTTATCTATTTCTTCTTTAATAGCTTTTAAAGTTTTTGTAAGTTTATCGACTGGAGTGGACCCCCTAATTACAATGCCTCCCATCCATGACATAAGTCTGCGTTCGCAGAAAACATTATAAACAAGTCTGTCTTTTTCTCTCAAACGCAACTGAAGACGTGACGAACGTGTAGATCCAAAAATGTCACATAATAATTTAAGCTTTATTCTTTCACTTCTTTCAGCTTCTTTGTGACCGAAAGCCGGAAATGTAAGATAAAAAGTGATTTGTGGTCTCTTGTCGTCTTGATGGAAAATTGTAAACCCAGAATAATCATCTTTATTAAAAACTGGTTCTTTCTGTTGTGATTTTGTTCCTTTTTCCCCAAAGAATTCTTTAATTTCATTTATTAACTGTTTACTCTGAAAGTTTCCGGCAATACTTAATATCATATTTGCGGGATTGTAGTACTTTTTGTACCAATCTAAAACTAATTTCAAATTCAAATTTTTTATTGTCTCAGGTTTACCCATTGGTCTAAAGCTGTAAGGGTGTTCATTCTCTAAAAATCTTTTTCTCCAAATTTCATAATCAAATCTTTTGGCGGGATCGTTCCAAAAATCACCATATTCGGAAAGAATAACTGCTTTCTCTTTATCAATTTGTTCCTTAAGCAACAACGGTGAAAAAACAAACTGACTTAAAAGTTCCAAGCCTTTGTTAAAATTCATATAAGGAGCTTTTATGGTATAAAAAGTGCCATCCTTTGAAGTTGATCCCATATAATAGATTCCGAGGTTTTCGGCAATACTCGATACAATTCTCCCTGATGGGTATTTCCTGGTTCCCAAAAAAACAGTGTGTTCGACAAGGTGGGAAATACCACGCTCTTTTTCTTTTTCAAACACAGCGCCAGTCCGGACAAAAAGGAAGGCTGATGCAGACATCACAGAATCCATATGGTAAAGAAGCACTGTAAGTCCATTGGGAAGAATCAACTTTTGAAAGTTAGCTTTTATACTTTTCACAAAAGTATTTTAACACATTTGGTTACTAGCGAGCTTTTAAAAAATATCTTGTGCAAAACTAGGGGTTCTATTTTACTTTTTATGGGAATATACTCTCTTCGTGGAGAGAGTTGAATTTAGAAAAAACATTTCACATTCGCTTACAAATCTTCGACAATCTGGATTACAAACCGTATCTTTATCTGAAACCAAACGTGGTTGCTACGGAGGTAGAAATTCGGTAATTTATCATTTATCCGTTAAAACAAATGATAAACCGATAGAGCTACGTTTAGACCATATTTGGGGAGATGCATGCGCTGAATTATTCACTCTTTGGTATGAAATTAAACGTTTTGATTCTTCAGTATTAACGGAAAACAAAGGCCGTGTTCTTCAGGTATTGTGGAAATCAACATACCCCGATTCAAACTTTATGTTAGCCAGATCATCCGATGCTGATCTAATAATAGGTACTAAACTTAATATTGAAGAATTTAACCCGGATAAGCTTGTAGAATTAATATCAACTTTAGTCGAATCTATTCCTCATGCAGAAAAATTAACTAAAACGTATTTAGGATATAAAAAGCATCCCCAAACCTTAGAGAGAGCAACTACTTAATTAAATCTTTTCCCATCCACTTTCTTAATACTTCAGGAATAGTTATCGAACCACCCGCATTTTGATAATTTTCCAAAATTGCAATAATTGTGCGACCAATAGCAAAAGCGGTGCCGTTAAGGATATAAACGAATTTATTTCTTTCACTATCCTTATATTTAATATTTAATCTTCTTGCTTGATAATCTGTTGTTGTTGATATTGAATGGGTTTCTCGGTATTTCTCCTGCCCCGGCATCCAAGTTTCTATGTCGAACGTTTTTGCCGAAGGAAAACCAATATCCCCTGCCGCCAATTCGACAACTTGATAGGGAAGTCCCAATTCTTGCATAAGGTCTTCTGAAATTTTTAACATTTGCTTCAAAACCTTTTCGCTTTCATCTGGTTTTGAAAAAACTACCATTTCCACTTTATCAAACTGATGAACTCTTAATATTCCTTTAGTATCTTTTCCGTAACTCCCCGCTTCCCTTCTAAAACAGCTCGAAAAAGCAACATATTTCTTGGGTAATTCTTTTGCCTCCAAAATCTCATCTTTATGCATGGGAACGATGGAGTGTTCTCCTGTTCCTACCAAATACAAAGGGTTTTCCAATTCCTTCCCGCCTTCTTCCTTGTCAAAATCCATTACATAATAATAATTTTCATTACCCCCACCGCTCCAGTAACCAAGACCATCGGTTATTTCTTTTTTAATAAGCATGGGAGGCATTACGGGAGTAAAACCTTCCTTAATAAGTTTCTCTAAGGCAAAATTAATCAAGGCAAATTCCAACAACGCTCCATCTCCTTTCAGATAAGTAAATCTGGAACCTGATATTTTAGCTGCCCTTTCAACATCTATTATTCCCAGTGACGTTCCCAAATCTAAATGGTCTTTGGGTTTAAAATCAAATTTTTTGGGATTTCCAACTTTCTTTATATGCTTTTTATTCTCTTCCGGTCCTTCCGGAACATCCTCATCAGGAAGATTGGGAATCCCTGATAAAATAACATTTAGTTTGTTATCAACTTCGGATAGTTTTGATTCTTTTGAGGTTAATTCCGACTTTATTTTTTTACCTTCCTCTATATCTTTAGCATCAGCTGCTTTATTTTTCTGACCCCGTAGGTTTTCTACCTCAACCTGAAGTGCTTTTTTTTCTTCAAATAAAGAAATAGCTTTATCAACTAAGTTTAAGTCTTTAAAAAGTCTTTTTTTCAAACCAGCTTTTACCTTTTCTGGGTTTTCTTTTATAAAATTAATATCAAGCATAAATTTATTATAATCCTAATTCTTCATGAATTCCTTGCATGGCAGAAAGTGAAATTTTTACAAATTCATTTAGTGGTATTCCCAATTTTTCTTCACCAAGAGCAATTTCTTCCCTTCTGGTTCCTTTGGCAAATGAGGGTTCTTTAAAACGTTTGAGAACTGACTCGACTTTCAAATCTACCAGTTTTTTTGAAGGAAGAACTAAACAGGCGGCAACAATTAAACCCGTTAAAGAATCTGCACAAAAAATTGTCCAATCCATTAAATTAAGAGGTTTAATACCAGTATTGTGCCAGTTGTGGGCTGCCATAGCATGAGAAACATTATCAGGTAACTCAAATCCTAAATCCTTTACCCACTCTGTTATTTGTATCCCCTGCTTTTCGGGGGGAACTTCATCGCAATAATCTCCATCATGAAGTAAACCCGCCATTTGATATTCTGCTTCTGTCCCTCCTAAAGACTTTTCATCTTTTCCTTTTTTCTTTAATTCTCTATATACTTCCCCCATAACAGCTTCCAATGCGATCATATGCTTGATGATATTTTTATTTTCAACGTGTTCTTCAATAATTTTTAAAGCTGCTTCTCTTGATATCATAACTTTCTTTAAATTTTTAATGCTTCCTCAATTCTTTCTACAACTTTCGCTTTCGGATACTGAAGTAGAAAATGGCCGGCTCGTGGTCCATATTCCTTACCTATAAATACCAAATATATGGAGGAAAACGCTTTCTTGATATCTATTCCGGACGATTTTGCCAATTCATATAAATCTTTTTGCAGTTTTTCCTCATTTGTTTCAACCTTTAAAAGACCAACAACACCTTCTAAAAATTCTTTCTGCTCTTGATCTAATTTAATGTCGGGTGTTTTTTCCTTCATCTCAACTTTAAAATCTTCAGGAGCATAATTTTCCAACCAATATTTGGCATACTTTTCCCTTTGTTTTAAAATTTCCAGTTCTTCTTTTATTAGATTCGATCTCTTAACTTCGGTAAATTTCTTGGATAAATCTTTTTCCCCGATTTCAATATAATTTGCCACATCACGAAATCTGGGTAGGAAAAGATTTGTATCTTTTTTGGGAATTTTTTGAATTTGTGATAATTTAAATGCCTCAGCAAGATTTTCATTTGAATCGGTATTAAAAGCCTGCCAACAACGGTCATATTCATCAAACAAATCCGGAATTGCCATCGTTTGTATCGGATTAAAGTCAATTGCTTCCCTGTAATCTGTTCTGGTAAAAAGAAACCTGGCAACCTCAGTTGGAAATATTTTGGTAATATCGTGGGCTTTAAATCCAACACCTTTTGATGAAGACATCTTTTTCCCTCCCACAATAAACCATTCGTAAGGTAGCTTAAAAGGTTGAGGATAGCTAAAAACATCTTTACATATTGCCATGGCAATATCATATGAACCACCTGCAGATGCATGGTCTTTCCCTGCTCCTTCAACGGTTACTCCAATTACTTTCCAATGGGCTGACCAGTCAACCTTCCAGGGAAGTTTGCCTCTTCCTCCATATGGACTTACCTTTCCTTCATGCCCACATCCTTTTGCCCAGGAGACAAGATTCGGTTCACACCGATATGAGACTTCTTTTCCATCCCAGGCATAAACCAAAGTCGTTCCTAGTTTTCCGCAATTCTCGCAAACAACCTGTAATGGCAACCAACTCTTTTGTTTTTTCTCACTTCCCGAAACATTATGGTAAATATCCTGAATTTTTTCGGCATTATCGAGTGCAATTTTTATTACCTCATCAAACTTACCTTGTTGATATAAATCATATGAAGATAAAAATTTAGCCTCAATTCCTAAATCTACCAATACTTTTTTGAAATCGTCGGCAAAATATTCGCCAAACGATTTATAACCTTTAACTGGGGAGGGAGCTTCACGCAGAGAGAAACCTAAATATTTAGAAAAATCTTTTAATAATTCTTGCGGAAGACCGTCTATAGGATCGAAATCGTTAAAAACGTAAGTAGTTATTGCTTTTTCTCCAAAATCTTTTAGAGCTTTATAGATTAAATCATGAATCAATGGACCTCTTATTGAACCGATATGTGCATAACCCGAAGGGGTGGTCATATCATCAACCCAATAGGGTTTATATTTATTAGAAGAAATTATTTCTTTAGCAATTTTATCTGCCCAATGCATTACGAAGCTATTTTAACAGATATTATTCAATGGATAAAATTTCGTACTTAAGTTTACCTGCTGGAGCTTCAACTTCTATTTTTTCTCCAATCTTTTTACCGACCAAGGCTTTTCCCAAAGGTGAGGTATGAGATATTTTTTTCTCTTTGGGATCTGCTTCCCAATCACCAACCACAAAATATATTTGTTTTTCCCCGTCAACCTTAAGTGTAACTTTGGTTCCGACTTCAACAAGGCTTTTGTGACCGTTTTTAGCCTGAACTATGACTACATTTTTTAATACTTCTTCCAACTCCGCTATTCTTCCATCTAAAAACTCCAGCTCTTCCTTGGCTGTTTGATAGTCATTATTTTCGCTTAAATCACCTTGGTTTCTGGCAAAAGCCAAACGCTCAACCAGCTTTGGTCTTTTTGTTTCCAATAATACATCAAGCTCTTTTTGCAGAACTTCCAAACCTTCTTTTGTTATTTGTGTCTTTGCCATATTACTTCAAAAAAAACACCCTCCTTTTTTTAGGAGAGGAGGGCCATCCCTTGAGCTTTATCTTCTCTCCTCTACCTACAAAGTCCAAATGTCGTTGAACTTGTAGACTAGAGTGTGGGAAGGATAATTTTTCATGTTACCTCGGGAATTGTAGCTAAATTGACAGTACTTTGTCAATGTATTAGATTATATCAAAATATACTTATCTAATACATATTTTCAGTATATATTTTTAGTGACCCCGGTGGGATTCGAACACACGATCTCTGCCCTGGGAAAACAGCATTCTAAACCGCTAATTGTTAACCGGTAGTGTATACCAAACACCGAGGATTAGGTTATTCCGTCTAAAGGTGTCTGATTTTTTTTAACCTACTTTCGTAGTTCAGCAAAAACCTCCTGCGCAACAGACGCATCGTTACGGGGATAATATATTGATATTAAGTCAACATAGTCTTGTATCTGGTTTATTTCTTCTATAATTTCCTGCCTAGACAAGCTTTGGCGCGTATTTTGGTTCCCCTGTACGCGGGCATTAACATCAAGTTGTACCCATATCTCAATGTCTGGGTTTGAACTTCTAATATTGGTTGCAATATCTTTTACTTTGTCTGTAAAATTTTCCATAAGTTGATAATTACGTAGTTGTATTGCAATAGCGTCGGCATTTTTAGCCAAATCCGCACCATATTTCTCCGCGTGTATTGCGAGTGGAGCAAAAATAAAGAACAAACCATTTTCTTTTGCTATTGTATAAGCTGCCTTCTCCTTTTCTACTAATTCGTCTGAAGTCATTTGAGCATCTTCCAAATTATATCCGATCATTTTTATTCCATATTCTTTTGCCAAAGAAAATGCTTTAGTTTGGTCATCGTTTTTTCCATAAATTAGAAGAGGTGATCCATTTTGTACCGAGTTAAGTTTATCTATTTCTCCCGCACGAACTTCTATTACATCGTCGAGTTTCGCATATTTATTAAGGACAGCAACCATCCCATCGTTTGAGATATTAGTTGCTAGTCTTACACTATACGAATTTCCAGTTGAAACTAAACCAACTTTACTAGTGTTAAGAAAAGGATGTGTTACCTCAAATAATATAATAATGCTTGCTGAAGTAATTGCTAAAAGTAATAATATTTTGGTTAAATTAAATTTTTTCATACATTCTTTTGGTGACCCCGCTGGGACTCGAACCCAGGTTTTTAGGATGAGAACCTAATGTCCTAGACC
>DAIUCV010000019.1:0-8548 GCA_036846005.1 Patescibacteria group bacterium
GTTTTTTATATCTTGCCCAATAATTTTTCTTTTCGGCTCTTTTGTTTGTAGCTTGTAGCCAAATTGATCCGGCTTCAATTTTTTTCCTGAAAGATTTCAAAAATTCCAAAAGTTTTTCAAAAAAAATGACATGGTAGAGACCAGGTTCAACAGGAGCCTGCATGCTGGCAATTTGAAGTTCTTGACCTAAATCTTGTGTAGTTTCTGCCAGTTTTTGAACTTCTTCCATAATTGCATGAAGCTGAAGTTTTAATTCATTACTCTTTTTTTCAAATCTTGCGCTTTCTTCTGCCCTTAACTTTCTCTCCAAAGCCAGTTGTTTTTGAACTTTTTGTTTTTCTTCCCTTTGTCCGGAAAAAACGTCATTTATCTCCAAAGCTTCACCAGGATTAATTTCTCCCGAATATTTTTCCATTTTGGGAGGTCCGAAAAGTTGTTCCATGAAATCCCCCGGTCTTAAAACATCGGATTTGAGACCACTTATGGTTCCTCCCCCAATATCTTTGAGGGATTCTATTACGTTTTGTCTGACTATATTTTTTTGTCTTTTTGTGACTTTATCCATAAATTCACTTGCAGTTTATCCCAATTTGTATGAGTTTTCAACTAATTCTTGAAGTTTTAAAATATTTATTGAATGAGGCTAACCAACTTTCCCAAAGCCTCTCTTCTTCTTAATATCGAAGCAATTGCCCTTCTTTGTTCGGGATTTTGTAATTTTTCAGATAGTTTGGAATCTCCCGATGTGGCATTTATAGCTTTGTCTATTTCTTCTTCCTTGATTTCAATTTTTTCTTCATCTGCTATTTTATTTAAAGCAAGCTCAATTGTCAGCGAATCGGATGCTTCTTTTTCGTATTCCTCTCTTAAAGTCAGCGATGTCTTTCCGATCGATGCTAAATAATTATCCAGAGTTAATCCCAATTTTTCTATTTGTTCCAATAATCTGGAAAGTCGGGAATTAACCTCTTCATCTTTTAACGGTTTGGGTATTTTAATCTTGGCAATTTCGACCAAGGTTTTGATTACTTCACTTTCTTTGTCTGCCTGGGTAGGTTTTGCATCTTCTTTCTTTTCATTACCTTTTTCGGGTGTCCAGATGGCATTTACCATTTTCTTTTGCGATATGGCTTTCTTATAATCTCCCAGTTCAACTTCCGGAAGTTCACAGGTGGTTATTCTGATTTGCCAATTTTCACCTTCCTTGGAAGATAAAAGTTCAAGTCTGGGGTAAATCACGGGTTTAATGTTGTATTTTTTAAAGGCGTTGGAAAGTTCTAAGGGTAATATTTTATTCAATATCTTTTCGTAAAGGGATTCTTTGGAAACTTTTTCTTCGACTTTTTCAACAGGAGCCATACCCTTCCTAAAACCGGGGATTTCGATTTCTTTTGCCAATTCCTTCATAACTTCCTTTTTTTCTTTGGCAATTATATCCGTAGGTATGGTAAAAGTAATTTGGATAGTACCGTCGTCGCTTTTGGCAAGAGCGGAAGGTATCTTTGATTTATTTTCGTTGGGTTTATTTTTAGCCATTTTTTAAGCTTAAAAATACCACCCTTTTAGGTGGTAGAAGTAATTATACCTTATAAATTTAAAAATTAAAAACCTTAAATTAAGGTTATCCCTTGTGTTGAATTTTGAAAAGGCTGGGGTTAAATTTAACCTGCGGATTGATAGATTTTTTACCACCAACAAAATTAGCCTTAAACGAACTGGGGGTTCTATACTTTGGACCCGCAGCGTTCGGACCTTTAGATTGGGAAGATTTTGACTTCTGAAATGTTTTCATAGACTGATTATAGCAAATACATCTATTCCGAAGCTAGTTTATGAAGAAACCAGGAAACCAGTGAGAGAACTAATGATGCGATAATTGCCGTTAAAAAGTTGGCGATCCTAAAACCCGGGACAATAAAACTGACCAAATAAAGAAGGGCAACGTTAATAAGGAAAGCACTTATACCAAAAGTAATTATTGAAATTGGAAGAGCAATAATTTGCAGGATAGGTCTAATAAAAGTATTTACAACTCCAATGACGATTGCGGCAACAATTGCTGGCCAAAGACCAGTAAGTACAAATCCGGGCACAAGATGTGCAACAACATATAGGGCAAATACATTTATGGCAAGTTTTATAATAACTCTCATATATTAATTATTAGAGGATTGGAATAAATTTGTCAATTTTGTGTATATAGCGGAGTCTTCTCTAATTAAAAATAATACTCTGTCAAATTCTTCGGAAAATTCTCTTCGAAATTTACCTTTAGATATATATCGACTAACGTTTAATACGATGATTGCCTTTTTAAGATCTATATACTTTTGACATTGTTTAAATGCATTAACCGCTTCAGCAGAACTTTTAATTTGTACAGGAATTTTGGGTAAGCCATAATTTTCTTTGAATTTTAACCAAAAATCTATACCCTTCCCTTGTGCTTTGTTTGAAGATGGTATTATGCCATCTACGGTGTGGATTGTTTGAATATAATCACAAAATCTTTGTTCAGATCTCCATCCTTTTCTATTGGTAAACCTTGCTTGTGCAGCATCAGCAGCAGCCAATAAATCATCAGAACTTTTAATACCTTTATTTAAGGCCTCAAGCATAGCGTCTACTCGTAAATGTTTTTCGATTTCGGTGTTTATCATAATTATTATACCCATAAAAAATGCCATATTATCGGTTTTTTATGTATATTTAGATATTATCACATAACCTATAGGTTATGATCAACTTTATTATTGTATCTGGGATTTGAAGAAGGTAAGACTTCTTTCTGTAGCCAAATTCCATGCAGGTTGAAGATTGTGGTCAGCCCCTGGATAGGTAAAGTAATCTACTTCCAATTTCAGATCTTTAAGTTTTTTATTCAGGGAATTGCTCCAATCAAGAGGTACTGCATCATCGGCGATTCCCTGGTGAATTTGAATTTTGGCATTTATATTAATTCGCTCAAAATAATTTAAGAGGGAATATTGATTGGTATCGTAAAGTTCCTCGAATTTCGCAAGCTCTTTTCTTATAAGTTTCCCTTGATCTTCGCTTTCATCGGTATAATAAAGAATAGAATAAGGAAAAGGTTTGGATACAGGAGCCCAAAGAACAGTGGAAATATCTTTTCCTGTAATTTCTAAGACCGTTAAAGCTATTTGACCTCCATTGGAATGACCCCAAATAAATAAGTTGGATGAATCTAATAACCTATTTATTGTCTGAACAGAACCTGTAATTAAAGATGTGTTGTCGGAAATACCTTTTATGGTATTTAGAAGTGAAATTGAGGTAACGTAAGTTTGGAATCTTGTCTCAAATATATTGTCTGCTTCTTTGTCGCTTCCTCCGTAACCTAAATAATCGGGAGCAATTGTAATAAATCCATTATCTGCAAAAAAATAGGAAGCACTTTTTGTTCCCATACCCGTAATGTATAGTTTTTGATCTACAAAACCTCTAAACATGACAATAACCGGATACTTTGAATTACCTTTGGGAATATTTATCATACCGGTTGTCTTTTTAGTTTCTTTGGAACCGGGAGTAGGATTAAATTCAAATGTAAAAAGGTAGGAAGTGAAATTATCCTTTTCCTCTAAAATATCTCCGATGACTATTCTCCCTGTTTTTATATCGGCTTTGGAAAGACTGTCAAAACTGTATTTTTCAAGAGGTTTGGAAACGGGGAAAATACTGGCAATATTTTTTGAGGATGATTCTTTTTTTACAACATCGCGAATAAAAAATCCCAATAAAAAGAATATCAATGCTACAAAGAAGATAACAAATAACCTTTTCATTATTCAAATATTAGCATCAATAGGAAATATTTGCCTGATAGATAGATAATATTAATTTACTGATGTATGGATTGTTCGTAGGCAATTGCGTCTTCTTTGGTTTTATTTATCGTACCATCCGGATGGTTAGGAGGAGAATAAAGAGTGTAAACTTTCAAATCCTTTGTGGTTGATGTATTGATTACGTTGTGTTCACTTCCTGCCGGAACAATGACAACATCCTCTGCCTGGGTAAGTGTTTCTTCACCGTTAATGATAAATTTAGCCTCCCCCGCTTCGATCCTGAAGAATTGATCTACATTAGGATGCGTTTCCAATCCGATTTCTTCTCCGGGTTTTAAGCTCATAACTACAAGCTGACAATGCGTTCCAGTATAAAGTACTTTTCTGAAAAATGTATTATTTTTTGTCTCCTCTCCGATATTAATATGATATCCCTGCATATTATCACCTCCTTTCAATAATTATCTTATTATAAACGATTTAAATATCAACACTTCACAAATAGCTATTAATTTAATATTCTTGGGGTTGTGAGAAAAACTTTAATTACCACTTTTCTTGCAGGAATATTATTGGGAGGCATTTCTTTTTATACCTATAAAGTATCATCAATTAATGTAACAGAAGTTTTATCGGAAAAAGTTGAGGTTACCCCAACGGCAATTCAGACACCGACTCCGACTCCCCAACCTACAGATACTCCAACACCAACACCAACACTAGTACCTACCAAAAAGCCGATACCCACACCTACTCCTGTTCCTACACCCACACCAATTGTTAAAGCACCCGAAAACTTTGAACCCTTATTTAGTGAATTTGCTTCAGTCTATGGTGTCGATGCAAATTTATTGAAAAAAATCGCCGAATGCGAAACACATTTTAATAATTCCGTTTCGGCACCTCCTTATGCGGGAATGTTTCAATTTTTGGAAAATACTTGGGTTACGTATAGAAAACTGATGGGAAAAGATCCGGATATTAACTTAAGGTATGGAGCAAGAGAATCTATTGAAACCGCTGCTTATGTCGTATCCTTGGGGAAACTGCATTTGTGGCCTGTTTGTGCAAAATAAAAGTCTTTTTCAAAACAATACCCCGCTTGTAGATGCAAGAGGGGTATTGGTAAGAAACCATTTAATTTGCCTTTCTCAGGCGGTCCTCTATCTTTCTTAAATTGTTTAGGAACAAGAGATTTGGTTATCATAAGCAGGTTATATTAATACTACTCACTAACGATGAAGAAAGTTTCAACCTTTAAACTTTTTGGTTTCTTTGAAGCGTTTGGGGAATGAAATAATATCGGATTTAACCAGGATTATAATAAACAAAATAATGCTTAAAATAAGAAATAGTAATACTCCTTCGACGATTTCCTCCAGTAGACAGTTTCCCAAGTTGCCTATTTGAGGAAATATTTTCTCTTCTTTCATTTCGAAATTTCTTATAAGACCAAAGAAATCTTTTCCTGCAAGGCTGTCGAACGTTTGATGTGTACAAGCTATAATAAGAAAAATTAATAGACCAAGAGAAAATATTACAATATGCAAAATTTTAATTAATCTTCTCTCTTCATCAAAGGCAATTCTCTGCATTATGTTTTTTAATTGTGTGTTTTTGCTCATTTTGTAAGTATCTTAGCCAATTCTATTTTGGCTCTTCTTAATCTGGTACGCAAGGTATTGATGGGTATTTCCAACTCCTTCGCCAATGTTCGGTAATCCAAATTCTTAAAATAATACCCAATGATAGGTTTTTTATATTTACTGGGCAATTTCTTGACTGCCTTTCTTACCATATGCTTATTTTCATTCCTGATTACTTTTTCTATTTCCGCTTCTTTATCTGAGGCGATATCCCATTCCAGCTTTACGACTTTTTTATTTTTTCTAATAAGGTCGTAACTTGAATTTTTGGCTATTTTATAAAGCCAGGGTTTTAAGGGTCTTTCCAAATCAAATTTTCTTATATTTTCATAAAACTTGATAAAAGTGTCTTGGGTGGCATCGTCAGACATATCAGAATCTTTTAATATTCGGTAGGTATAGGAATTGATCATTCTTTGATATCTTTTAACTATTATTTCAAAAGAAGCCAACCTTCCTTTTAAGGTTTCTTTAATAAGTGTACTATCCGGCTTTGTATTATTTTCCACCCTTAAATACTACTACTTTTGTAAAATGAAGTTTCAAAAAGATTTTTTATATATAAATTTACTCCTTGACTTCGGGTTTTGTTTGGGTGTAAAAATAAGCTGTGATAGAAAAAATTTCCTCACCGGTTTCGGTTACTTTGAGCTTTGATCATACCCAAATGAGAGTTACCCCCAAGGCCATAGTTTGGAATAAAAGGCTTTATTCCATCGTCAAAGTAGGATTCCATCATACCTACCAGGAGGGTAAAGTTCTTTATCATGTTTTTTCTGTTGCTAGTAAAACCTTGTTCTTCAGGCTTGTTCTGAATACCCAGAATTTGTACTGGAGACTGGAAGAAATATCCGACGGGAAGCCGTCTTAATGTCTAAAATGGTTAATAATTTAGTTTTTAATCCCAAGCCGTCCTCAACAATGCATATCGACCTTAACAGTTGTTTTGCGACAATTGAACAGCAGGCCAATCCCCTGCTTCGGGGAAAGCCCATCGCCGTTGCCGCCTATACAACCCCCTCTGGTTGTATTATTGCTCCTTCCATAGAGGCCAAAAAATTGGGAATTAAGGTTGGAATGAGGGTAAAAGACGGCAAGCTTCTTTATCCGAAACTTATAGTCCTTGCTCCTGACCCCTGGAAATACAGAAATGTACACCTCTCTTTAAGAAAGATAGTTTCCGATTACACCAACGATTTTATTCCCAAATCTATCGATGAATTTGTTTTGAAACTGGAAGGCTATCCTGCTTTTGACCAGGGAATGGTGAAGATCGCCGGAAAAATAAAAGAAAGAGTCAGAAATGAAGTTGGAGAGTGGTTGTCTCTTTCTATTGGAATAGCCCCCAACAAATTTTTGGCAAAGGTTGCGGCCGGGTTGCATAAACCCGACGGGCTCGACGAAATCAATAAAGATAACTTTCTGAAGTGTTACTCCAGGCTTAAACTGACTGATCTTCCCTGGATTAAGTTAAGAAATGCCGCGAGGCTAAATAGCGTTGGCGTTTTTAGCGTTCTGGACTTCTACGGTGCTTCTTTGGCGACACTTAAGGCGGCTTTTAATTCAATTAATAGTTACTACTGGTTTTTGCGAATCAGGGGCTGGGAAATAGACGACGTGGAGTTTGGGAGGAGTTCTTACGGCAATTCCTATGCCTTGCCCAAACCGTTAATTACAGGAGAAGAACTATCGCCCATCTTGGCCAAATTGGTGGAAAAAATGGGAACAAGATTAAGGCAAGCAGGATATAAAGCCAGAGGAATTCATGTCTCCCTTATCTACAGGGACTGGAGCTTGTGGCACAAGGGAGTATCTTTCACAAAGGTTTTTTTTGATTCAAGAGATATCTACAAGGAAGCCTATAAAATATTAATGTCTTCTCCTTATAAAAAACCGGTAAGAGAGTTGGCTGTCTCTGCCTTTAATCTTATTAAAAACCCCGCTTCCCAACTGAATTTTTTTGAAGATATCGTTGAAAAGGAAAATTTGGTAAAGGCGGTTGACCAAATAAACGAGCGTTGGGGAAATTTTGTTGTAACCTGCGCCAGAATGCTAAATACAGGAAAAGATGTGCCGGACAGAATAGCCTTTGGGAATGTAAAAGAATTGGAGGAATTTACTCTAAAGCTTTAGACAAATCGACAGGGTCACCTGTTTTGATATTGTTTTTGTCTGAAAAACCGGCATTAACTTCCAGAACATAATCTATAGGCATCTGGGAGGTGTAGATTGTCAGTTTCGAGTCTTCGGTACCCGCAGCAGGTACGGAAATATTCTTGTCTATCTGAACAACCTTTCCGTCTTTGATCCAAATAAAATCCAGGGGAAATTTCATATCCTTCATCCAGAAACTTCTTACCGTATTGGTTTGATCAAAGGTAAAAAGCATTCCGGAATTTGCATCTAAACTATCTCTACCTGATAATCCTTTTTGCCTTGCTTCCTGGGTCATGGCTAATTCTACTGTAATATTGGTCATACCTACTTTAATTTGCGGTAAGCTTGGATTTACCTGATTTGAGTTATTTTTTGAAACTTTGAAGTTATTGGTAAGAATAGATATCCCGACTATAAATAAAGCAGTTAAAGCTATATAAATAAAAACCTTTTTCATTATCTAAATTTAAAAGAAGATGTTATTTGAGCGTATTTAATTCTTTTTCGATATCAACCAATTCTTTATCGATATCTGACAAATCGGTTGCATTTACGTCTTTTTCAATCGATTTTAAACCGGTAGATGAGGATTGTTTTTCTAAATTAGCAGTAGCTTTATCGCCAAGATTTAAATTAATTTTTCCGTCAAGAATTAACTGGTAGGCAACAAAAACAATAAGCAGAAGAATTGTACCTGCCAGTAACATTATAAAGTTGTTTCTATTTTTATTCATATTTTTATATTAGATTAAACGATTCTATTCTACAAATTACATATTATGTTCCCGTCGGTGTAGCCGTGGGTACTTCAGTAGGTGCTTCTGTAGGTGTAGCTGAAGATGTGGGTGTAGCTGAAGATGTTGCAGAGGGACTAGGACTTAATTCAGGAGAAGCTGAAGGAGAGGCAACTGATTCGCTTTCAACTTCACTTCCGCT
>DAIUCV010000020.1:0-2628 GCA_036846005.1 Patescibacteria group bacterium
GCCGAGGTAGCTCAGTCGGTAGAGCGTGCCCTTGGTAAGGGCAAGGTCATGGGTTCAATTCCCATCCTCGGCTCCCATTATTGTTTAAACAAGAATAATTCTGTAGAATACTGCTTATGGCAAAAAAAGGCGCAAGAGAATTAGTGGGAATGATTTGTAGTGTCTGTAAAAGTCAAAATTATATAACCGAAAGAAATAAGATCAATATGGAAGGAAAATTAGCTATTAAAAAATTCTGTAAGAATTGTAAAAAATACACTCCGCACAAAGAAACCACAAAATTAAAATAATAATTCTAGTTTTTTTATAATTTAAGAGTTAATCCAGTGGGTGTGTTATCGTGGAAGTTTCTGTGTCTGGTCTGGGATTATTGGGGACAATACTTACCACCCAGGTTCTTATCATGTTTATATCCCTTCCGATTTTTGCAAGGAGTATGTCTTCGGGGAATAATGACTGATCGTTATTGATAGCGTTGAGTGTGTTAATTAAAGTTTTTTCAAATTGTTCATCCCCTGCTTTGCTTTCACTGATTCCAAACTTGTCTACAAGATATTTCTCAAATTCCTTAAATAATTCGACTGATTTTGCTTCTTTGAGATCGCGTTTGAGGCTATCTTGATAAAAACCGGCAAGTCTTAACAAGATTACGTAAGGGAAATATTGTCTAAATTCATCCGTTTGTAAATCATAATTGGCTGATATACCGGGATATTTATCTATTAATTTTAAGGAAAATTCTAAACCTTTCTCAAGCACGACTTTAAGAACCTCTTTGCTGGGTTCTTCATTAGATTGTAATTTCTTTCCGATTTCACTATAATTTGAAGGTCGTTCTGGGCTCATATTTAATTGGTGTTATTATATACTATAGGAGATAAAAGTCAAAAAAATGTTTAATAAAGAAATACGCGTGACGGATTCTTATGCAAACGCTACTTATAATCCTGACAGCGCAATGTTTCAAAAACAACTACGTCAAGCCTCACAAACCATTCTTGAGATAGGTTGCGGTATTGAACCGCGAGTATCCTGGAAAATAGAACCTCGACAATTATGGGTAGGTTGCGACCATCAGGTTAAACCTGAATATATCGATAAAACAAACCCTTCCCTGATTCATGTCCGCATGATGTCTTCAAAACAAATCCGGAGTGATCAAATGGTGGTTTTTGACAAAAAAGTTGCTGAAATCCCCAAGTTTCATCCCGATACCTTTTTACTCGTTGCCCCAAACCAAAAAGATTTAAAAGACGGAAATATATTAAATGATGAACTCGAACCTTTTTTAAGTCCTACCAAAAATCAGGGATTTGTTATTGTTTTGGACACCAGAACCCGAGAAGCATCCGGATATCAACAGGAAGCTATCGATAAAATAAATAAGTGGATGCACAAAAACAAATTTTTTCCAGAAAATAATTACGACATCCCGGATGAATTCAGACCCAACTCTGCTGATTTAGGGGGTCTAAATATTTGCAAATACTTTGTTCGCTATTCAGAAGAATAGAAAAATAAAAAATAAGTTGTAACTGGAGTCGTTTTTGGATAAAATACAATTCTAAGTCGATAAATCATAGGGGTGTTGGTTAATGGCAAACCACTCGCCTCCAGAGCGAAGACTGAGGGTTCGACTCCCTCCACCCCTGCAAAAAACCAGAGATATTAATCAATCTGCTATAATTAGGTATTAAATAATGAAAAAATTATCACTTCCTTTTATTGCCTTTTTACAAGCCTCGGGTATTACTTTTTACTGTTTTCTTATTTCCAATGTTTTCTTAAACGGCTCAAAATGGTTTGGGCCTTTGCCAACATTTTTAGGTCCTGCACTTTTTTTAATGCTTTTTGTAGTCTCCGCAATCATCTGCACTCTTATTTTTGGCGGATATGCCTTTAATTTATTTTTGATACAGAAAAATACGAAGTCGGCAATTAAATTAATAGCATATACAACCGGGTGGTTGGGACTTTTTACTATATTCTTAATAATATTTCTTTCATTCATGTCAAAATAACAAAAACAGTGACTTGAAATGATGTGATAGAATGGTTTCGGAACATGGATAACGAGAATCAAACCCCTGCCTCTGATAATGCTTCTGCAAATATCGATAAAAAAACAAGCGACAATAAATCTATTGTCTATATTATAATTTCCCTTTTGATAGTCTTGGTTGCTGGAGGAGCTTATTTTATGGGAACCAGAAAGACCAAACCTGAAGTCTCTCCTTCTCCTTCCCCTGTTATAGAATCGCCTATCCCAAGCGAATCACCTTCTCCGTCCGGTTCCGCAACATCCAAACCAAAAACTCCAACCCCCACTCCAACACAAACTCCTACACCCACACCATCACCTATGGCTGATCTTTATATCAGTGAATATTCATTTGACCATCCTCCCAAAACAGGTGAAGCGTTTACAGTTAAAATTGGAATATATAATAAAGGAAACAAAGCTGCAGGAGGATTTTGGTGGGAATGGTGGGATACAACTTCCGCACCAACCTACGTTTGTAGACAAAGAATTGACAGTTTAGTTGCTCATGGCGGGGTTATTGTTACCTGTCCTGATACTTACGGCGGATGGGCAAGATATACTACCAAAGCAATAGTGGATGTAGC
>DAIUCV010000020.1:2728-7619 GCA_036846005.1 Patescibacteria group bacterium
TATCTGGTAGAATAGGGCTTGAGGTGTTCTAATTATGATTAAATTTATAATCAATTTTTGGAAGGAGGCGATACTATATGGTAGTCGTCAAGAAAAACAAAGGCGAATCCGAAGACAAACTTATTGCTCGTTTCAGGAAGAAAGTTCTTGATGCCGGAATTATCCCCGAGGCAAGAGAACGAAGTCAATTCAAATCAAAAGCCGAGGAAAGAAAAGAGAAGAAATATCGTCTTAAGTTCATGCACGAATTGGAAAGAAAGAGAAAGTATTAATTACTTTTTGGGATTTTGAAGTTCATTCAATCGGTCGGTTAATATACTAAGGTGATCAATATCTTCTTTGGTTGTATTATAATGACCGTATTCCCGATTAATCGCCTTAGCTATCTGATTAAGATTGCGAATCCTTAATAATCTTTCCAAAGCATCTTGAGGAGTTCCTTCACTAATCTCATAATTTGATACTGTTTCGACATTTTTGGTAGTCACTTCCGGTATTATCGCGCTTGCCACTAAATTTATGTCAGTAGACATACCGGGGTAAGTCTTGGGTTTACCTATCCCTTTTAAGCGATCAGATATTTGCTTTCTTAGAGCTTCTATGGCCATTTTGCCAAGTATATCATACGTGGCAATTGTAGAATGGGAATATTTTTGCTAAAATTCCATTCTGTGAACAAGATTTTCCAATATTTAAAAGATGTTCGCACTGAGCTTTCAAAAATAACCTGGCCTAAAAAAGAGGAGGTAATAAAACTTACTCTTATAGTTTTTATTTTTTCAGCTTTAGTTGCGTTTTACGTAGGAGGCTTAGATTTAATTTTTACCAATGTTTTGGGAAAAATAATATCCAGATAATATGAACGATACAATCCAAGAATCAGTAGACGAAAGAGGAACCGGAAGAAAAAAAATTCCAGGTCATATAATTATTAATAAAACAGAAGATACTAATGCTAAGTGGTATGTAGTACACACCATGAGCGGTCACGAGGCAAGAGTCTCGGAAACCTTACGTCAGAGAGTTGAAACAATGGGTTTTGAAAAAAATGTTTTTGAACTCATGGTTCCGACCCAAGACAGGGTAATTATCCGCAGCGGTAAAAAAGCCAACGTAAAGGAAAAGATATTCCCGGGATATTTATTGGTAAAAATGATTCTTGACGACGCCAGCTGGCTGACGGTCAGAACCACCCCTGGAATTACCGGATTTGTAGGTGCAGGGAATAAACCTACTCCCCTTTCCGAAAGCGAAGTGGAAAATATTCTTAAATTTATTTCTACTCCGGCCAAGAGATTTAAAACACGTTTCTCATTGGGAGAAGCCGTTAAAATTTCGGATGGTCCTTTTACTGATTTCCTGGGAACCATTAACGAACTTGATGAAGAAAAAGGTAAAGTAAAAGTTCTGGTTTCTATTTTCGGAAGAGAAACCCCGGTTGAACTCGATCTTCTGCAAATACAAAAGGTCTAAATAATTCATTTTTTAATATGACAAAAAAAATAAAAACTGTTGTTAAAGTAAATCTTCCCGCCGGCGAAGCAACCCCCGCACCACCTTTGGGACCTGCTTTGGGTCAACACGGGGTTGCCATTATGGATTTTGTTAAAGCTTATAACGAAAAAACAAGTCCCATGAAAGGCCAGGTCGTTCCGGCAGTCATTACCATCTATGAAGACAGAACTTTTGATTTCGTAATTAAAAAGGCTCCTGTTGCGGAAATGATTAAAAAAACTTTGAGTTTGGAAAAAGGATCCGGAACAACTCCCAGAGACATTGCCGGAACGCTTACCAAAGCACAAGTTGAAAAAATTGCATCTGAAAAAATGGATGATTTAAATACCGAAGATTTGGAATCCGCCAAAAGAATTGTGGAAGGAACAGCAAGAAGCATGGGGGTAACAATTGAGAAGTAAATAAATTATGGGAAAAACAAAAACAGCATTTATAACACAAGGAGAAGATGTTAAATCCGGTGAAGATAAGTATAAAGAAAGACAATTAAAAAAAGCCGTAAAAGAGGAAAAAGCTAAAAAAGTTCATATTTCTGGCCTTAAGGGCGGACAAAAAATTGTGGCTATAGAAACAGAAAATCTTCCTAAGGAAGAAGCAACAACTGAAGCTGTTAAACAATCCAAAGAAAAAAAGGAAAAGAAAAGAAGCAATAATTATATCGCTGCCAAAAATAAAATTGACAAAGCCAAATTCTATCCTCTTACAGATGCCGTAAAATTAACAAAAGAAACCTCCTACTCTAAATTTGACGGAAGTGTCGAACTTCATTTAGTTGTTAAAAAGAAAGGGTTATCCGCCAACGTAAGCTTGCCTTTTATGTCTGCCAAAGCAAAAAAAATTGAAATAGCTGACGATGAAACGATTAAAAAACTACAAAAAATATCTCAGGAAAAAAACGGAAAAATAGATATTGATGTTCTCTTGGCAACTCCCGATATGATGCCCAACTTAATACCCTTTGCCAAAATTTTAGGACCAAAAGGTTTGATGCCAAATCCCAAAAATGGAACAATCATCAAAAACAAAAGCGATGCCAAGAACTTCTCGGTAAATACCACTTCCCTAAAGACTGAAAAAGAAGCTCCGATAATTCATACCGTAATAGGAAAAGTAAGCCAAAAAGAAGATGAATTAATCAAAAATGCAGATGAAATATTTGCGGGAATAGGCAAGAATCAAATCGTAAAGGCCTATATTAAGTCTACGATGGGACCGTCGATAAAGATTGCCTTATAACTTTTTTTCATCTATAATAAGTTTTTGTTCCTAAGAAAGCGTGCATAAAAATAAGACGCGCCGAGGATACTTAATTAGTTAATTTATTAATTGGGCACCTCGGGTGCCTTTTTTATTGAAAATAAATAAATCTATGAAAAAATCCGAAAAACCGCTGTTTGTAGAAAATTTGGTTGCCGAGATTAAAGGTACTAATTCATTCGTGCTTGTTGATTTTGTGGGATTGGGTGTTAAACACCAACAAGATCTGAAAAAAAGATTAAAGGCTGTAGGAGCTAAAATGCTGATAGTCAAAAATACCCTTTTTAAAAGAGCGGGAAAGGATGCAAAACTTCCCGATGAAATACTAAGCGATACTATTCTATCCGGTCCTACCGCCATAATCATCAGCCCCGATGATCCTATCTCTTTTTTACAGGTTTTGGCTAAATTCGCTCAAGAATTTGAAATACCGCAATTTAAAGTCGGAATCATAGAAGGAAATCTACAGGATAAAGAAAGTTTAATAAAACTTTCAAAGCTTCCTCCCAAAGACATTTTATACTCCCAAACCTTGGGTGCAATCAGCTCTCCCTTATATGGACTTGTAGGAACCCTGCAGGGAAATTTACAGAAACTAATTATTATATTAAGTCAGGCGAAAGGTGGTGAATAATATGGCAGACGACAAGAAACCAATCGAAAAATCATCCAAACCCGTTGAAAAACTGGTTGACGAAATTTCTAAACTTTCAGTACTTGAACTATCCGAATTGGTAAGTTCATTACAGGAAAAATTAGGAGTTTCACCTATTGCAGCCCCTGCTCCCCAAGCAGGACAAGCTCAAGCAACAGAAGGCCAACCCGCAGAAGGACAATCAACTGGCTCAGCAACTCAAACTTTGGTCATGACCGCCTCAGGGGCAAATAAAATTTCCGTAATTAAGGCACTTAGAGAAATTAATCAAAACTGGGGATTGAAAGAAGCCAAAGATATGACTGAGGCTGTTCCTGTTGAAATATTAAAAGACGCAAAAGCAGATGATGTCAAGGCAGCTTCAGAAAAATTAAAAGCAGCCGGAGCAACATTCGAAATAAAATAATATTTTTAATTTCGGTTATTTATTGAACGTTATTCCAAGCTACCCTTAAGAAGTTTGATAGAATTGTCCCGACTGTTTCTGAATATCCTTTTCCTAAGGCTTTATTCTCTTCAATATTCTTACCGGCTTTATTTAACGACGTAATACTGCTTTCTTTGGAAAGATATTCTTCTACCTCTTTACCCGATCTCTCGGGGTGAAATTGAAAACCCCAAGTTTTTCCTAAGCGGAAAGCTTCCAATCCATACTTGGGATTCTCTGCTAAGGCAACTGCTCCAGGAGGGATTCTTACAACCGCATCGGCATGGTTTTGAGGAACTACAAATTCATCCGGAAGTCCTTCCATAACAGGATCACCATAACTTGCAGATAATCTTACTGCCTTACTAAATCCGACCTCCCACTTATTTTTTTCCATCTTTTCGGCTTTTCCTCCTAAAGCCTCAGCCACAATTTGTGAACCGAAACAAATACCCAAAATAGGAACCTTCTTTTCATGAGCGGATTGAACGAATTTTATAAGGTCATGCTTCCAATTGGCAACAAAAAGTTTACCTTCTTCTGTTTCTCTGGGAACAGCAGTGAACGGGCTACCTAGAATGACAATAGCTGTAAAATCCGCAACGTTTTCAGGTAGATATATTTCTGATTTGGCTTCTCTCTCTCTTAATTTTAATCCCTCCTCTTTACTTGGTGATTTAATAACCGAAAGAGCCATCTGTTTAAACTCCTCGATATCACTACCGTTTACTCCAAACATTCTTTGAGCAGCTGACGTATGCGGCTCGCTGTTCGGATTTACATTTAAGAATAATATTTTCGCCCTGGGTTCTATTTCTTTTATTTCTGCTCCTGTTTCTGTCATTGTATTAATATTTTCCTATCCTTGGTTACTATATCATCTTTGTTAAATACACGTATTTCTGCTACTCCTTGCGGTAGATACACAGTCGTTTTATCAAAATTACTATCTTTTGTTATTACATTAAGAACTAACCCCTTCTCTTCCTGACTAAAAAACATTATATTATTTTCAAATTTATCAAAGTTTAAAAATA
>DAIUCV010000021.1:0-7301 GCA_036846005.1 Patescibacteria group bacterium
AAATTTATAATAATTTTTAAAAAAGAAAGAAGGTGAAAAAATATGGCAGAAATTATGAGAGAAACAACAATAACTACACAAGAAGATAACACAAACACAGTTAAAAAAGGAGCAACTAATTCCCAGACTATAGAATATTTAATCTATTTTCTATTTGGAATACTGGAAGTACTCCTCGTTTTTCGTCTAATTTTTAAGTTGATGGGTGCGAGTAACTCAAGTGCCTTTGTGGGTTTAATTTATAGTATAACCGGAATTTTTATCTTACCTTTTGAGGGAATATTCCGTAGGGGTTTCACGCAAGGACTGGAAACAACTTCAGTTCTTGAACCCTCAACGCTGGTTGCAATTATTGTTTATGCTGTTTTGGCTTGGGGAATTGTTAAGCTGGTACGAATATTCTCCGGCGAACGACAGCAAACGGATTAGTCTTGTTTGATTTGTTTGACTTGAAGATAGGAGGTGAGAAATATGGGAACACTAGACATTATCATTATATTGTTAATTATTTTATGGTTGGGGGGATTCTCTTTCCATATTGGCGGAGGGCTGATCCATTTACTTCTTGTGATCGCGGTTATTGTCCTTATTGTCCGTTTCTTGGGTTAGAAACTGTAATAAATTTTAATTATTAAGGGGGTGATAATATATGAGCATTTCTCTTACAAATTTAAGTCCTTTGGCTTCAATTGCTTTTGGAATATTGATCCTTATGTTTCCTAAATTTCTTAACTATCTAATAGCTATTTACCTTATTATTATTGGAATTCTCGGGTTAGGTTTAATAGGATAATACAAAAAAAGCCTCGATTGTACTTGCTATACGGCTAAACCAATTTTTATACCCCTATTTAATCATGTAGGTAGATTCACCTTAAATATTTTCTGTAATGCCTATATAATATCTTCAGGGTTGGTGGTAATTTAATTAAATTTTTTAATTATGAATATTAGCCTTTTGGTAATTTTATCTTTAACTCCTTTTTTTGTTTTTATAATTCTTTTACTTTGGAAGCGTACTCCCCTTGTGTGGGTTTCTTTAATAACCTTAATTTTTTTTCTTATACTGTCTTTGATTTTCTGGAAAACATATCCCGTTTATATTGTTGGATCATTAACAAAAGGATTTTTGGTAGCACTTGATATCTTTTTTATAATCTTCGGTGCAATATTTTTTCTCGAAGTATTAAAAAGATTAAATATTATCCAAAATATCTGTTTTTATCTGGAATCTCTTTCCAAAGACCATAGAATCCAAGTGATTATTCTGGCCTGGCTCTTTGAAAATTTTCTTGAAGGAACTGCCGGTTTTGGAACACCATCGACCGTTGTTGCTCCTCTTCTGGTGGGCATCGGTTTAGCTCCCATTTCCGCTGTTATTATCGCTCTCTTGGGTAATAGTGCTTCAACTGTTTTCGGAGCAGCCGGAACTCCAATCCGTGTAGGTTATTCTGACTTAGCTACCCCGTCACTACCTTTATTTGCAGCCCGTTACAACTTAGTTGGTTTATTGGTTCCGGTTTTTATACTTTGGATTTTAGTTGCCAAAGAAAAGAACAGTAAAAAACAGTTTTTAGAAGGTCTTCCTTTTGCTCTTTGGACAGGTATTGCATTTATGATTCCTTCATTATTGACGGTATTTTTAGGTCAGGAATTCCCTTCTATTATTGGGTCTGTCATTGCAATTCTGCTTGTACTCATAACTACGAAATTAAAAATATTTATTCCTAAAAATATTGAGGATCCGCACCCAGCAAAACCCCCTAAAAATCTTTTACCTTTAATTAAAGTTATTATTCCATATGCCGTTCTAATCGTTCTTTTGGTATTGGGTAAATTTCTGCTTGGTCCTGTAAGTATTTCTGTCCCGTTAATAATTAAGCATTCAATTGGTCTTTTTAATCCGGGGTTTGCTTTTATCCTGGTAGGCATCCCTGTCGCAATATTTCTTAGCAAAGAGAAAAATATCTTGTTTACAAGCTTAAAAATTGCAATGCGAAGGACAATAGAACCTTTTTTGGCAATTGTTTTTATGTCGGGGGTCGCACAACTTATGATTACTTCCGGACATAATTTATCCCAGTTCCCATCAATGCTTGAGGTTATTGCACTGGGTTTTAAGAATGCACTTCTTCCTCTTTGGGCTCCCATAATAGGAGCATTCGGAAGTTTTATAACCGGAAGCGCCACTATTTCAAACGTGATGTTTGGAAATTTTCTTGCTCTATCCGCCCAAGAGGTTGGATTAAATATTAGCAGAATATTGGCTCTTGCACTGGTTGGAGCTGCTGCCGGAAATATGATAGCTCTGGCTGATATAATAGCTGCCGAAGCTGTAGTTGGATTAAAAAATGAAGAAGCAAAAGTATTAAAAGGTGTGATTATTCCTTGTCTTATTTACGTACTTATTGTTGGTTTTGTGGGCTTATTAACAAATTAAAAGGGTGTTATAATTTTAATATGAAAAATTTTCTTTTGGGAATTATCGTCATGATAATCATCGGGGCAGTCGCAGCAGGTGCATATTTTTTTGGTAAACAAAATACCAAAGAAATCTCACCTTCTCCTGCCTCAACCTCAACTCCCCGACCGCCATCTGCCTCTCCTGTTTCAACTATTAAGGGAGAAAGTGATAATGATTTGATCAAACAAGCTTTATTTAAGAAAAATAACTGGAAAGAAAGCGATGGGCTGACAGTTACGGTAACAACCAATGACGGAACTTATGCCAGTGGTGGAGTAACCGGACAAGGAGGAGGCGGTTATTTTTTTGCAGCTAAAGTAAATGGTGTCTGGGAAATAGTTGCAGACGGTAACGGTGTAATAACTTGCTCAAGTTTAACCAATTACCCAACCTACCCTAAAACCCTTATTCCCGAATGTTTTGACGAGGCAACCGGGAAAACCGTAATAAGATAACCAATTAAATCCTCTCTTTGCTTTTTTTTCATTTAATACTAATATTATCTTTATGAAGAAATTCCCTTTAATTATCGGCTTAATTACAATTGTGGTTATTGTTGGAGGAGTATTACTTTTTTCCAAGAACAACTCTCCTTCAAATTCAACTCCTCCACCCTTACCTACATCTTACGAATATTTCTGGGGAGAAGGGTGTCCACACTGCGTCAATGTAGAGGAATTTATTAAAACTTGGGAAGGAAGGGATAAGGTAAGTATTGATAAAAAAGAAGTTTTTAATAATTCCGCCAACAACAAACTTTTTAAACAAAGGGGGGCTTATTGCAACATCAAACAAAATAATATGGGAGTACCTCTTCTTTTTACCCCTGAAGGAAAATGTATTTCGGGAGATGTTGCCATAATTGATTTTTTCAAAAGCTTAAAGTATTAATCCAAATAATCTTGAAGTTTTTTTCTTCTGGAGGGATGTTTTAACTTACGCAGGGCTTTAGCTTCAATTTGTCTTATTCTTTCCCTGGTTACACCAAAAACCTTACCCACTTCCTCCAAAGTCATTTGTTTGTTTCCCTCCAAACCAAACCGCAGCTTTAATACTTTTGCTTCCCTGTCAGACAAAGTTTTTAAAACTTCATCCAAATGGTCTTTTAATAACTGTTTTGATGCCTGATCAACGGGAGAAAGGGAATTTTCATCGGGTATAAAATCCCCCAACTGGCTTTCCTGATCTTCTCCGACAGGTGCCTCCAAGGAAGTAACATCTTGTGCGATTTTGAAAATTTCCCTTACTCTGTCGGGATCCAGTTCCAACTCTTCCCCAATCTCCTCGGGTGTAGGTTCACGACCCAGTATCTGCATAAGTCTTCTGGAGGTTCTGTAAAGTTTGTTGATAGTTTCCACCATATGGACGGGAATTCTGATGGTTCTTGCCTGGTCGGCTATTGCTCTGGTTATGGCCTGCCTTATCCACCAGGTGGCGTAAGTTGAGAATTTATAACCCTTTCTCCAATCGTATTTTTCAACTGCCCTAATTAATCCCTGATTTCCTTCCTGAATTAAATCCAAAAGTGATAATCCTCTTCCGATGTATTTTTTGGCAATGGAAACCACCAACCTTAAGTTACTTTCCGTGAGTTTATCTTTGGCTTTTTTGTCTGCTTTTTCGTAAAGTTTTGCGAGTTCTACTTCGTCCTCGGCCAAAAGTAGGGGAACTTTTCCGATTTCTCTTAAGTACTGACGGACGGGGTCGGTTGTTTCGGCACCTTCAAGTTTGGAAAGAAGTTCAATTTCTCTTTCCAGTTTTTCTCTGGCTTTTTCTTCGGTATCGGTTTCTTCTACTGCAATTGATTCAAAAACGTCGACATTTTCAGCCAACAGTTTCTCATAAAGCTCATCTAGCTCGTTAACTCTTTCTTCGGCATCCGGGAAGATTTCCAAAATATCATCCTGGGTTAAAAACCCCTGGTCTCTTCCTTTTTTAATTAGTTCAACTACTCTTTTTCTTTGCATGGTGATTTTTCCTTTCCTTAAAGAATTATACCTTTATCTTCGCTTTCTTCAAGTTCATTTAGCTTCCTGGTAAGCAGAGAGAATTCTTCTTTTACTTTCTGCAACTTTTCACTCTCTTTAAGTTTTTCATACTCGTTTATTTTTTCGGTCAGACTGGTTATCTCCTCTTTGATATCCAAGACTTTGATTTCTCTTTCAACCAATTTAATTTCTTTCTCCAATTTTTCAGAGTCTCTAACTATTTCTTCCTCGATATCACTTAATACTATTTTTGAATAACCGTCAAAAAGCTCCTTGGGAAGTTTTTCTGAAAAACCGGAAGTATCAAATTCTTTATTTTTGTTTAAATATTTTTCAACTTCTGCTATCAATCTTTGGTTTAACCTTCCTCTTATTAATTTACTACGATTTCCTGCAAAAAGAAGTTTCGGTTGGGTTTGCAGGGTTAAAATCATCAGTCTTTCCTCCAATAACTCTCTTCGGGTTTTTCTCTCTTCGGGCATCTCTACATCTCCCTTTGCCTTAGCTGCTGATAAGATCGGTTTGGTTTTTAATACTTCGTCAGCCACAGCCGATATGGGAACACCCAATTTATCCGCAACCATTTCGATGTAATGAGCCTGTACGATTCTATCAGGAATTGAGGAAAGGATGGGCACAATTTCTTTGCTTATTTTCCTGGTTCCTTCTCCGGTCTTTAAATCATATTTGGAAAAAACAGAGTTTACATAAAAATCCCAAATTCCCACCGCTTTTTCCAAACTTCTTATTAGTCCTGCAGGATTTTTTCTGGCCATTTCGTCCGGATCCTTAAAACCATTTAAACTGGCAACCTTTACTTCGATTCCACTTCCGAAAGCTGCTGCTATTCCTCTTCTTGCCGCAATATCTCCTGCAAAATCACTATCCAGAGCCAGAGTTAATTTTTCTGCAAATCTACTTATCAAACCTATTTGCTCATCGGTTAAAGCACTTCCTTTGATGGCTACAATATTTTTAATTCCCGACTGCCAGGAAGATATCATGTCCAATTCTCCCTCGACTACAACTACTTCTTTTTTCTTTTTAATTTCCGCTTTCGCCAAATCCATACCGTATAAAACCCTGGATTTGTGATAGACAGGAGTCTCGGGAGAGTTGATATACTTGGCTTTATCTTGTCTTTCGTCCTGGGGAAGTATCCTTCCGGCAAAACCCACTACATTACCCCGATGGTCAAACAAAGGAAAAATTACCCTCCCCGAAAATCTATCTACAAGTCCTCTGTTCCGATAAACTAATCCGTCGTTAATAAGTTCTGACTCTTGATACTTTCTTTTAATAAGAACCTTGGCTAAAGCATCCTCCTTGTAAGGGGAAAATCCGAGCTGAAATTTTTTTACAGTATCAATTTTTAAACCTCTTTCTCGGGTTAAATATTTAAGAGCTTCTTTTCCTGCGGGGTGATTAAGTAAAACGTAATTGTAAAATTTGGAGGCAACTCTATTTATTTCAAAAAATCTTTCTTTTTCTCCAAACTGACCTGGATGCAGTGGTTTAAGTTTAATTCCAGCTTTATCTGCCAAATACTTTAAAGCCTCACCGAATTCCATACCTTCATATTTTTCCAAAAAAGAAAAAGCGTCTCCGGACTCTCCACAGCCAAAGCATTTATAGATTTGCAGCTCGGGAGAAACCATAAAAGAAGGTGTTTTTTCTCCATGAAAGGGGCAAAGCGCTTTGTAATTCCTACCTGCTTTTTTTAACTCAATGTACCCTGAAATTACCGATACGATATCTGTTTTTTGTTTTACCTCGTCAATTTGGTCCATTTATCCCGATTATATCAAAGTTACCCGAAGAAAATATGAATACTCATCTTATGTAAGGAATGTTACTTAAACCTTTAATAACTTGGTGGCGAACCATTGACGCTGTTAGAACCTATTTTTTGTACTTCTTCCAAATTGTCAATCCAACTAATCCCACCAACAATATAACTAATCCAATAAATACAAACTTATACATTTGAGTTTGATCCCAGCTTTGGCCGCAAAAACCTAAGAAACCTTTACCTTGTATAAAACAATCTTGCTGATAAGTTAATTCATTACCCATATAGGTTTATTATATTACAAACTTGCGGTGAGGGAGGGATTCGAACCCTCGGTAACCTTGCGGCTACTCACGATCTCCAATCGTGTCGAATAAACCACTCTCGCACCTCACCAGATTGTAAGAAGTTATACCTTTCTATTTGTCTTAATCCTATTATTAATACTTTTTTGCTTTCTTCTTTTTCTCCATTCCTTTAATATTTTACTTGCCTGTTTTAACATCTCTTTTTCTTTTTTCAAAGGTAGCATCTTCTGGGTTTTCTTTAAATCATGCCATTCCATTTGTTCGATACTTAAGTTTTCACCGGCTGATCTTTCCATCATCAAATAATAAATATAGCGTCTGGGAACTATCTTGCCGTTAATGACGGTCGAACCCCCCATTCTCCCCACTTCTTCCAAAACTCTGGCATTCATGCCGCCCGATTCTGCCATATATCTGATAGCCGCCCTGACCGAAGACTCTCCTTTTCTGACCAAAACCTTGGGTATTTCCCAATCGGAATCCTGGCTAAGTTTTACACACAACCAAAGCTCTTTGCCGTTTTTAAGTCTTCTAAAAACCACAGCTCCTGATATTAGTACTAAGTTTGTTTTCATATTTATTTGGCGGAGGGTACAGGATTCGAACCTGTGAGGACTTGCGTCCACGGGTTTTCGAAACCCGCGCCATAAACCACTCAGCCAACCCTCCTTTAGGTGCGTCCGGTGAGAGTCGAACTCACAACCTTCAAGTCCGCAACCTGACGCTCTATCCAGTTGAGCTACGAACGC
>DAIUCV010000022.1:0-7139 GCA_036846005.1 Patescibacteria group bacterium
GGACTTTAAATCTGGACCTTGTTGAAGTTGCCCCAAATGCTGATCCTCCTGTCACCAGGATTGTCGAATTGGGAAAATTCAGGTATCAGGAAGAAAAAAAGCTGAGGAAAGAGAAAAAGGGGGTAAAGGGTGGGGATACCAAAGAAATTAGATTTTCACCGTTTATAGGTGATGCCGATTATAAAAACAGAATTGAGCGGATTCAGGAATTCTTAGATGAAAAAGACAAAATTAGGGTAGTCGTTAAATTCGGCGGAAGGCAGATGGGAAGTAAAATATTTGGTTATAAACTTATTGAGCGTATTTTTGCAGAATTTGGAGACAATATCAGTATCGATATGCAACCTAAATTTTTAGGCAGGCATTTAACTACGGTTATTTCTCCTCATACGGCAAAAAAGACACCTGAAGATGAAAAGGAACAAAAATAAAATATGCCAAAACAAAAAACAAAAAAAATACTAACCAAAAGATTTAGAATTACCAAAAGAGGCAAGGTCTTAAGAAGACAATCATTTGCCAGACATCTGATGGCCAAGAAATCCGCCAAAAGAAGACGCAGGCTACGAAAGACAATTGAAACCAATAAAATATTTGCAAAAAAAATTAGAAAGGCGATGGGATATTAATGGCTAGAGTAAAATCAACCTCCTACAGAAAACACAAAAAAATTCTCAAAGAAGTCAAAGGTTATAAGCAGGCAAGACGAATCAGAATTCAGGCAGCCAAAGAAGCCTATCTGCATGCCGGTTCATACGCATACCACGGCAGAAAGCTCAAAAAAAGAGATTTGAGAAGTCTTTGGATAGTTCGCTTAAATGCTGCCGTTCGTGAATGCGGTCTTTCCTATTCTAAATTTATCGCGATGTTAAAGATATCAAAAATAGAACTCGACAGAAAAGTATTGTCCGATATTGCGATAAATGACATGGAATCCTTTAAAAAAATTGTTGAAAGCGCAAAGAAATAAATCTAAAATGAATTTCATGAATCTAGTTATCTTTTTTAACTTTAACCTCGAATAACTTACGGGGTTATTTTTATATCTGTAAGACCCCGCAAAAACGGGGTTTTTTAATGTAAAATGAAAATATGAAGGAAAATCTGCAAAGTTTAAAAAACGAGGCCATGGCTCAAATAATGGAGAGTGAAACTTTGGAGGAGTTGGAAAATCTTCGAATTGCCTACTTAGGAAGAAACGGAAAAATAACCAGCCTGATTAAACAAATTAAAGATCTACAGGGAGCGGAAAAAAAACAAGCCGGTTTATTAATTAATGCCACCAAGGAAACTTTACTCCAGCAAATTGCAGAGAAAAAAAATACTCTTACCCAATCCGCCAGAGTCTGGTTTGACCCGACCATCCCCGGAGAAACTCCGACAATAGGGCATCTTCACCTGGTTACTCAGGCAATAGCAGAAATTTCCAATACCTTTGAGAAATTAGGATTTGTACGAGTAAGATATCCGGAGGTTGAATGGGATTGGTATGCATTTGAAGCGTTAAACATGCCCAAAGAACATGCGGCAAGAGATGAGTGGGAAACCTTTTTCGTCGATTCACCACCGCATCCCCAATACGGGCAAATGGTCTTAACACCCCACACATCATCAGGACAAATTAGGGAAATGGAAAGGGTTAAAATTCCTCCTATCCGTATGATAAATATTGCCAAATGCTTCAGAAGACAATCTGATATTTCGCATGTTCCCATGTTTCATCAATTTGAAGGTTTGGTTGTGGATAAAGACATCTCAATCGTTCATCTCAAAGGAACGCTTGATTATTTTGCCAGAGACTTTTTCGGAGAAGGAAGAATTACCAGACTAAGACCATATCATTTTCAATTTACCGAGCCTTCCTTTGAAGTTGATGTTACCTGCGGTATTTGTTTGGGAAAAGGGTGCAAACTCTGTAAGGAAGGATGGTTGGAATTGGGGGGAGCAGGAATGGTGCATCCCAATGTTTTAAAAAATTGCGGAATAAACCCTGATATTTATTCAGGATTTGCTTTCGGTTGGGGAGTGGAGCGTACATTTATGATGAAAGGTAATTTAAATATCGGAGATATCCGATTTTTATATAGTAACGACTTAAAATACTTAAAACAATTCTAATATGAATATATTAATACCTGATAGCTGGCTTAAAAGTTTTCTAAAGACAATTGCCAAACCCAAGGATATTGCCAAATATTTATCTTTATCAGGACCTTCGGTTGAAAAAACTACAAAAGTCGGAGCTGACACCATCTATTCGCTAGAGATTACTACTAATAGAGTTGATTCTTCCTCAATTATGGGTATTGCCAGAGAATTATCTGCAATTCTTCCCAGATTTAATATCGAAGCATCCCTTTTACCCATAAAAGTACCAAAAGGAATTCATTTTGTATCCAGTGTTGACTATTTAAAACCACAAATCGATAGTAAATTATGTTACAGATTTTCAGCAGTACTTATTAAAAATGTAAAAATTGGCGATTCTCCCTCATGGATGAAAGAAAGATTGGGAAAAGTGGGAATAAGATCTCTTAATAATATTGTCGATATCTCAAATTACTTAATGGTTGAATTGGGTCAACCAATGCATACTTTTGATTACGACAAAATTAAAGGTGCAAAGATGATCCTGCGTACAAGTAAAAAGGGTGAACAAATAACCACCTTAGATAAAAAAACACATACCTTAAAAGGCGGAGATATTGTTATCGAGGATGCAAGTGCAAAACTTATAGACTTGGCAGGGATTATGGGAGGGGAAATAAGTGCAGTTGATAAAAATACCAAAAACGTGCTTTTATTTGTACAAACATATAATCCGGTAAATATCAGAAGAACTTCCATGTATCTTTCCCAAAGAACCGACGCCGCAATGCGTTTTGAAAAAGGATTAGACCCTGAATTAGTTCCTACTGCCTTAAAAAGGGGAATCGCTTTATTTGAACAAATAACCGGTGGAAAAGCAGAAAAAAATGTTCTGGATATTTACCCCAACCCTTATAAACCTTATAAGATTAAGGTCGATTTAAAATTCTTATCTAAAAAACTGGGGTTAGAAATCAAACCCAATATAATTGCCCAGATACTTAACCCCTTAGGATTTGCTGTTACGTGGCAGAAAGATGTGTTTACTGTTAAGGTCCCAAGCTGGCGATCAAATGATATTAAAATACCTGAGGATATTCTGGAAGAAGTAGCCAGAATTTACGGTTATCACAAATTACCGTCTATTCTAATGAACGGGAAACTTCCAGACAAATTACCCAATGCGCCTTTTGATTTTGAATTCAAGGTCAAAAATTTACTTAAGGGTTGGGGACTTGTTGAAGTATATTCTTCTTCACTGGTTCCCCGAGAATTTACTGAAGGAAATGCCTTAAAACTGAAAAATCCTTTGGGAAATGAGACGGAATATCTCAGAACCAATTTAAGAGAATCTCTTATATCTGCTGTTAACGCTAATTTAGGTGAAAAAGAACCCTATGGCTTATTTGAAATGGCTAATGTTTATTTACCAGAAAAAAAATACCAGTTACCCCAAGAACAAATGATTCTCGCCGGAATTTTCAAAGATTATACTTATCGAAAAGCAAAAGGAATTATCGAATCGCTTCTTGAGTCTTTAAATATTAAAGTCGACTTTAATACTGAGGATTTAAACCATTTTAAACCCAGTCATAGTGTAATTATCACAAATGGAAAAACTACGTTGGGTAAATTGGGTTACCTTAATACCGATAACCTCATTTATTTTGAATTTCCTGTCGATAATTTAAAAGCGTCAAGTAAAATACTGGGAAGTTATAAACCGATTCCCAAATATCCATCCCAGCTGGAAGATATCACTTTATTTATCCCCGTAAAAACAAAAATAGGAGAGGTAATAAAAACAATGATGTCAGCAAATAAAATGATCGCTGACGTTATTCTTAAAGAAATATATAAAGATGCGTATACATTTCGAGTAATCTACCTAAATCTCCAAAAAACTTTAACAGATAAAGATGTGGAAATTATCAGAAACGAAATGTTAAAAAAGATAAAGAATAAGTATGGAGCCTATCAAAAAAATTAAGATTTTTTGAATTTCCTTCCTCCTTGAGTCGTATCAAAAACCTGAAAACCAACAATCTCACCGCTTTTTTCGTCTTTTGTAATTATTATTGGTTTATCGACATTACCGTCAATAACTTCCAAAGCTTGTCTATATTCCCCCGCGATTTGTCTAAGTTCATCGCGTCTTTCTCTTTTATTTAGCCTGTGACCGTGTTTCGTTTCCGGAATAGGAATTCCGTATTTAAGCTGGTTTCTCATACTATCAGCCATATTGCATATGAAGTTCAAACATAAACTATATATATCTTTTTCAACCGCAATTGGCTTTTCTCCTTTTTGTGGAGATTCCAATATAACAGGTCTTCTTATGCTTATTTCATTCTCTGGTGACATTTGAAGAATTATAACATAAGACGACAAACTCGGAATTTTACGTACTGGAAATAGTTGGACTAGGTACAGAAGTGGAAGTAGGAGCAGGTGTAGGAGTAGGGGTAGGTACCGGTGTAGGCGGAGTATAATCCCAAGGGACTCCCACGCCCACGGTTATGGTTGATTCGTTTTCTTTATTATCAGAATCTTTGGCTTTGGCTTTTAGTTTATGTACTCCTGTGGTCAGATCTACTTGCATTTCGTAGGGAGGAGATGAAAATCCTCTGATTTTGACATCGTCTACATAAAAATCAACTTGTACTATATTATTTGTCGAATCAGCACGCATTTTGACCGTAAATTGATTTGATAGATTTGAACTTCTATCTTGAGGGTCCCGAAATCCTACGCTTACCGGATTTCCCGATCCGCAATATTCTGTCGGAGGATGATATCTTGTATCTCCCTGGGTAGAAAGCCAGTTTAAGATACCTTTTTGCCATTTGTTTTCACCACCACCTGAGGTGGGATCTTCTTCTTTGAAAAGGAAATATTCTTTCTTGTCATAATTTCCACTGGCAATATCTCCAGGTGTTGCTAATTTTCCGTCGTTTTTACAAACAGCCAACATCATATGTACCGGATCTTCCCCGGGTTCTGTACCTTTGATAAAGATTTCGTTTCTTGACGGAAAAGAGTCATGAGCCCTATAACCGGATACAGAATCGATATCTGCCGTAACAATACCACCAGGTGTCTCAATACCGATATTTGGTTTTCCTGATAGTGCCTCCAATAATATTCGTCTCCAAATCGGAGAAGCACCAGATACACCGGATGCTACCTGTTTCATTTCGGAATTGTCGTTATTTCCCACCCATACACCGGTTATTGCCAATTTATTTCCACCCACCGTCCAGTTGTCTCTTCTGTCATTGGTTGTTCCGGTTTTAACGGCAATCTTTTTACCTGGAATATTTAAAAGTGAATTTGTACCGAAAACCATGGATCTGGCATTGTTATCCGATAAAATATCAGCTATCAAATAAGCCTGTTCTTCGCTGATTACCCTTTTCCCTTTCTGGGGTTTGTTTTCCTCCAATACCTTTCCGTTGGCATCCTCAACTTTCAGAATTGAAATAGGATCCACCCTATATCCCGTATTCAGAAATCCGGAATAAGCAGCTGTCAAATCCAATAATCTGACTTCTCCTCCTCCCAAAGTTAACGACAATCCGACTCTATTTAAAGTTTCCTGGGTTGGGGGAAGGGTGGTTATACCCATATCAAAGGCGGTTTCCAATACATCCTTGATACCCACCATCGCCAGCATTTTTACGGCAATTACATTAATAGAATTGGCAAGTGCAAATCTTACCTGCATAGGACCTCGGTATTTACCGTCGTAATTTACAGGTTCATAAGGAGGTTTGCCTGCTCCTCCCGGGAACTGGGTCGGTACATCCATAATTAGAGTCGAGGCGTTATATCCTTTTTTAAAAGCAGTCACATAGGTAAAAGGTTTTATGGCAGAACCGGGTTGTCTGGAAGAAGTAGTAACATTCACTTGTCCGTCGTAATTCGGATCATTGAAATTCTTTGAACCGACCATTGCCAATATTTCTCCTGTTTCGGGATTTAAAACAACTGCAGCACCATTGGTGATATGAATTTTTTCGACCTTTTCAATTTCTTCCTTTACAATCTCCTGGGCTTTATCCTGCAACTTCAAATCAAGCGTAGTGGTAACCCTTAAACCTCCCTGTTCGACTACTTTTTCTCCATATCTGTCCTCCAATATCTTTTGTACATATTGCACAAAATGCGGTGCTTTAAATGAGGCACCTCTTTCCTGAAACTTTACACTGCTAAGTTCTTTCGCGGTTTCTTCCTCCACCTCCTTGGTAATATATCCGTCTTCACGCATTCTTCTTAAAACATCTTCACTTCTGCCGATGTACGCTTTGGGTGTTGAAGAATAAGGGGAATAACTCGAAGGTTTTTGCGGCATTCCTGCCAATATAGCCGATTCGACTAACGTTAGATCCTTCACCTTCTTACCGAAATAAACTTCTGATGCCGCTTCAATTCCCCAAGCAGTTCCTCCATACGGTGCTTCATTCAGATACATTTGTAATATTTCATCCTTGGTGTATTTTCTTTCGATTTGAATTGCCAAGATAAATTCCCTTATTTTTCTAAATATGGTTCTTTCTGAACTTAAAAGTACATTTTTTACCAGCTGCTGGGTTAGAGTAGAACCTCCTTGGGCTCTTCCTCTAGTTATTAGTCTTGCAAATCCTCTCATCATTCCCAGAGGATCAAAACCCTGATGCTTATAAAAATTTTTATCTTCAATAGCAATTGTTGCCTGCCTTAAATACATGGGGATATCATTTAATGCAACAGGAGTTCTTCTTTGCTCGGCATAAATATCATATAAAACCTCCCCGTTTCTGTCCATTATTTTGGTGGAATAACCCTCTTTTCTGACGATTTTATCGGGAGAAGGTAAATTGAAGGCAAAAAGGGGGAAGATAACAAAAGAACCCAAAAAAAGAACAATTACTCCAATAAACGCCAGTTTGGCAAGAGCAACAATTTTTCTGCTTTTAGAAAGTTTGGTGGAAATATTCCTTGATGACTGATATCTTTTTCTTCTTAAGAAACTCTCTCTCCAGTAGGCCATGTCTTATTTTACCAAAAAT
>DAIUCV010000023.1:0-6953 GCA_036846005.1 Patescibacteria group bacterium
ACGTCCATCAACCAACCGGCTTTTTTACCTGTGATAGTTTGTCCCCAAACTTGTACTTTCTTACCCACAAAACTTTGTAAATCAATTACTGTTGAAGTTAAATAAACATATTGACTCGTATTGGAATCTCTTTTTAGATGATGCGTTCCTTCTCCTGCTATTCCTCCTTCTTCCAATTCTCCTTCGGCAGTATCTTTAAAAGTTTTTTCGTCGGCCAAACCTGCCTCATTTTGAGTCTGTTTTGCTCCCGGTGCCGCGCTTTCACTTGTTCCCTTGGCTCTTCCGGATAAAAGCCACCCCGTTCCAACTCCCGCCAGAACTATCATTATTGCCCCAATTATCAAGAACATATTCTCTTTTTTCCCGGTAGTACCGGAAAATTTTCTGACCAGTGGATTACCTATAGCTGGCTGTGTTTTACGCTGTAAATTCTCTATTTGCATATAAGTTTATTAACCGACTCCTAAAATCTTAAACTAAAAGTAGTTTTGTGGCAAGTCTTATTTACTAGTTTTAAGTTCTGCTTCTATAAATTTATCCAGATCTCCCGCCAAAACATTTTCAGGTTGAGATGATTCGACATTCGTTCTTAAATCCTTGACCATTTTATAAGGGTGTAAAACATACGAGCGAATTTGATTTCCCCACGAAGCCGGTCTATACTCTCCCTTCAATTCTTTTACCTGCCGCCTTTGGCGTTCCTGCTCTAAAAGCCAAAGTTTTGCCCTAAGCAAACCCATTGCCAATTTTCTGTTCTGCTCCTGAAATCTTTGTGTTTGACTGGAAACTACAATACCTGAGGGAATATGCTTAATTCTGACTGCTGTTGATACTTTTTGCACATTTTGTCCACCCTGAGAGGAAGATCTAAAAAACTGCAGCTCCAAATCCTCTGCTTTTATCTCTATTCCGGGTAAATCAATTTCTTCAAGTTCGGGTAAAACTTCAACAAGCGCAAAGGAAGTTTGCCTTAACTTATCGGCATTAAAAGGAGATTGTCTGACCAGTCGATGAGTACCCGCTTCACCTTTTAAATAACCGTAGGCATACAAACCTTCAACTTTAAAAGTGACACTCTTTATTCCCGCTTCTTCCCCTTGCGAACTATCGATGGCGGTAACTTTGTATCCTTTCTTTTCCGCATATCTTAAATACATTCTATAAAGCATGCTTGTCCAGTCCATTGCTTCAGTTCCTCCCTGACCGGCATGAATTGCCAGTATTGCATTTTTTGCATCATAATCTCCTGAAAGAAAAGATTTGGAATTTAAATTTTCAAGTCTTTTCTCGAAATCTTTTACATCCTCTGCAAAATCGGATAAATCCGATTGGGTTTTTACAAGATCGTTTAAAGTTTTGATATCGCCTCTTAATTTCTCAACATCAGTTATTTCCGATTTTAAATCACCCAACTCCTGCATTACTTTTCTTGCCGAGTCGGCATCTTTCCAAAAATCGGAATCAACGGATTTGGCTTCCAATTCGTTAATCCTTTTTCTTTTTTCTTCTAGGTTTAAGGAGTTTATGATGTCAGTTAGTTTAACCGACATTTGACTCACTTTTTCTTTTAAATCTTCCACAATAGGATTAGTATAGCAAAAGAAGTAATTTAGGGTTTGCAAATAGCCTCTCTGACCTTATCTGCTTCGTTTGAAGATAGGTTTTTGAATAAATCAATCACATCGCCGGATGTGGAATTCATGGCATTTGACTGGGGAATTTGGTCTTTTACGCCTAAAACATCTACCAGCTTTGTTCTTCCCGTATCAAGAACCTTACTTAATATTTTAGGTGGATTTTTCCAACCCAAAACCTCAGTTATTAGAGTTCTTCCTCCAATCAACATAAAACCTTCAATTATAAGAGCCATTAAAAAACCCAAAAATAGCATTGAGGTTGCTCCTCTTAGGCTCCAGTGCAAAAACTCCCTGCGCATTCTGGCCATTAAAAGTACAAGTAAAAATATCAGAAATACAAAGAATCCTGCCTGAATATAAGAAGGGGTAAATTCGAGGTTACCTAATTTAAAGGAAAAACTGGGAACAGATAACTTGTTGAATATCCCAAACAGCTTATCCTGCATAAATTCATGATATCACAAATAAGTATTCAGCCTCCTTATGGAGTGGATGTAGGAGTTGCGGTTGGTGATGCCGAAGGAGATGCTTTTGCGGTTGGCGTTGCTGTTGAACTGGGTTTTGCCGTTGCCCCTTTTCTGAGACCCGTAATTATTTTAATGTCAAAGCTTCCTGTTGAACCTGTTTTAGTACTGACATCTGTATAAATACTCTCCAGTTCCTTGGTGATTTCATCAACCACATCTTTAGTAATACTTGAGGAAAATGTAACTTCTGTTGCTTCGAAATCTTCGTTATCTGCATTACCGACACTAATATTTGTGTAACCCAAAGTTCTTAATTTACCCTGCAGGTAAGAGGCTTCACCAGTGATCCCCGTACCGTTTGAGATTTGGATCTTAATATTCTTTTTATCAACCGGTGCAGGAGTTGATGTGGGTTCCTGGGTTATTTCAGGTTGGGTTGTTTCAGATGCAAAACCTTCCGGAGTCGGTGACCCTGTAATTTCCTTATTGGAACTTTTCTTAACCAGAAAGTATATTCCTCCGATAATTAAAATCAAAGCAAAGATCATTAATATCCAAATAGGACTTTTTCTTTTCGGTCTTAAACCAGAGGTATACGATGGGCGTTCGGGGGTTTCTTGGACATTTTCCTGTACTTGTGAATTTTCTATGTTATCCATTTGTAGCGAAAATATATAAAACTATATACTAATTGTCAACAGGTGATTAAAAAACAGCCTCAAATTTCGACCGGTTTGACTAATTTATTCTCTTAAAAGTTGTATCAGCTACCTATAGCTACCCTCTTTGGAGCAATTCTGGAAAGAATTAGAGTTACAAAAAGACCAAATATTCCCAAAAATGCAAAAGTATTAAAGTATCCCACTTTATCGGATAAAAATCCTGCAAGAATGGGGCCAACTATATAACCTGCATTAATTGAAAAATCTACCAAACCTTCAATTTCTTTTTCTTTACTAAACGAGTCTTCTATATAGTCAGCATAGAGACCCTGCTCTATTGCCCAAGAAAAAGTCGAAAATGTGGATGACAAAAGTATCACAAAAAGAAGCACCAAGGGATGTCTAAAAACTGCAAAAGTAATAAGAAATAATGAGCTTATTATAAATGAAATAAAATTGGCTTTACTTCCAAATTTACTCCTAAATTTGTCCACAAACCATCCTACCAATAAAGGAGGAAGAGAATAGGCTGTCAGGAAAAGTCCGTCCAAAGGTCTAAATTTTACGAATGTTTCGGATAAAATGGGGCCAATTGTCCAGAAAAATGAATCCTGCATACTCATCAGCATGGTAAAAATTAAAAAAGGCATCATGACTTTTCCTATTTTCTTCCAAAGTCCAATTTCAACCATAAAACCTTTGGGGCGATATTGCTGTAACCTATCTATTCTTATGCCTCGTTTTTTTCCGCTAACATAAAGCACCAGGAAAAAAATAAAAGACATCGAAAGAAAAACCAAAGCCAAAACAAAGGGTTTCCAATCAAGCATTTCCCCTATTACCAAACCAACGATAAGAGGAGCTAATAAATACCCCAATGATTTAAAAACACCCAACACTCCAAAGCTAGAGGCATGTTCATCCGTTTCCATTTCTCTGCTGACAAAATCAAAATTTCCGAATCCTAGTAGATCGTAATACAAGCCCCACATAGCCATTGCAAGTAAGTAAATAATTGCAACTTTTGATTGCCATAAAATTAAAGGTTGAATCAAACAAACTATAAACATTACCAAATAAAGTCTTCGCCAATGACTATTTTGTAAATATTTACTAAGTAAGAAATCAAAAAGAGCACCTGCGATTGAAGACGTTCCGATAATTATTCCCATCATAGTATTGGAATATCCGCTTCCTTTTATAACCAAAGGAGAAATATAGGAAATGATCCCGTCAAAAATAGTCCAGAAAAAAAGCATTATCGAAGCAGAATAAAGAAACTTATGCTTAAGACCGTATGTTCTGAAATGGATTATTAAATGATTAAAGGATTTCATTTATTTAAAAGGAAGATCTATTGGAATTTCGGGAGTTCTTGTATACTTTTTCATCTAATCTTATTTTAATTTCTATTTATTGATTTTAAAAGCAGTAAGAAAATTTTATCAGAAAGTATAGGGAAGAGGTTTTTCGTCAAGGATAATTAGCGATTCTTCTACCAATTTGTTAAGGTCGTTAATTACCCACATTTTTCCTTTTCGGTAAACTAATTTTTTATCAGTCATCTTTTTTAACTCCAAGCTTGTCGTTTCTCTGGTCAAACCCGCAAGGTTTGCAATCTCTTGATGGGTAAATGGTATCTCTATGATCATTTTATCTTTTTTCTTTTCACCAAAACGTTTAGTTAACATCACTATTACAGATGCTACTCTTTGGTGTGCATCCGCCGTTAACAAATATTGAATTCTGGTAAGAAGACCTCCCATTCCAACCATAATTCGTTTTGTAAGTTCAAATAACACCTTCTGGTCATTTTTAATTAGTTTCGTCAAAACATCATTTTTAGGAGCTCTAACTACCTCAATATCTGACATGGCTTCATAATAATAAGCGTTGGGTATATCGGCAATTGCCCAAATCATGGGAAAATAAGAATTTGGTTTAAAAATATTTAAGGTAAATTCTTTTCCATCTGCTGTTAACGAAAACATCCTGACATTACCTTTTACAAGATAATATATTCCTTGGGGTTCGTCTTCCCCGTGTATTAAAGTGTCACCTTTCTTATAATCCAGTTTTTTATATTTGGAAAAGAAATCTTCTATTTTTTGAGATGTATTAGGTTCAACCATATCTATTTGGTTGTTAGGAAAAATACAATTCCTATGTAACAAAAATTACTGATAAGGTAACGTTCGTATGGTAATTTTAATATCATGTATTCAATTTATTTACAACGAGGACCGCCTGAATATATTAATACAAATATGATAAAAACAATAATACAACAATATACCAAAAAAATAGACTATCTCTTCAAAGACGAATTGGAACTTCTTAAAAACATACAAAAACTTTTTACTATGAGTGATTTAGACGGAATTAATAAAGATAATTCAAATATTGAAAGGGGGTGAATAATTATGACCAACAAACAAAACGCAATAGACCATCTTAACAATCATCAAATGTATCCTGCTACCAGAGAAGATTTAATCAAGGAGTGCAATGAATTGTCGGATTTCTCCGACAAGGATAAAGAATGGTTTATAAAGCACCTTCCTGAGGGTACTTATAAATCTGCTGATGAAGTAATTAAAGCTATTGGTTTATAAATAAGAATATAAAGTTTTAAGCTTTTAATTAACAGGGAAGATTAAACAATATTAACCTCTATGGTATGGTGCATTTATCAAACCACACTTTTTGTATTTGTAACATTTTCCAGTTTCTGGATTGATTGCCCCACAAGGGCAGGGATCATTACGACCAACTTTGTGGATCGGCTTACCTTCCGCACCTACAGTTGGATTAGTGACTTGGGTATTTGGATTTGAACTTTGATTACCTGCTAGCCCCATTGCATCGGTCTTATCGATATTGGTTTGCGCATGTTCCAAAGGAATCTCAGATCTTGGGGTTTGGGCAACACCAATTCTATAAATTCTATGGGATAGTTCCTCATCAATTCTATCCATTAAAGTTTCAAATGTTTGATATGCTTCATTTTTAAATTCAACCAAAGGATCTCTTTGCCCGTAAGCCCTTAGTCTGACTCCTTCCCGAAGTCCGTCGATATAATCAATATGGTCTATCCAAAGATGGTCAATTGAAGAAAGATATGCGAATTTTTCAATTTGCCTGGTTAAGATATCACCCATTTGTTTTTCTTTTGCTTCATGAATATCTCTAATTACTTTAAACAAAAACTTTTTGATTTCTTCTTCCTCTTTTAGGTTACTCAATTCTTTTTTTACTCTTTCTCTCGAAGAATCATCAAAAGGAATAATTTCCAAAAGTCCTGCGATAATTTTTTCATTATCAAATCCTACTCCTTCATCTTTTTGGGAAATCATCAGAATTTTTGATATCTGATTTTCCAACTTTTCTAGAACTTCATCTTTCAAATTATCACTCTCCAAAATTCTTCTTCGCAGTTTATAAATAATTTCTCTTTGCTGGTTAGCAACATCGTCATATTCAACCAAACTTTTTCTCATATCGAAATTAAATCCTTCAACTTTCACTTGCGCTTGCTCGATTGCCCGAGTTACCAATTTATTTTCCAAAGGTTGATCTTCAGGAATATTTAGCCTATCCATCAAACCCTTAATTTGTTCTCCGCCAAAAATTCTCATCAAATCGTCTTCCAGGGACAGAAAGAACCGTGAAGAACCGGGGTCTCCCTGTCTTCCCGAACGACCTCTTAACTGATTATCAATTCTTCTGGATTCATGCCTTTCGGTTCCTATTACATGTAGACCTCCAGCCTTAACTACCCTAGCATGCATTTCCTGCCATTTTTTATATTCATTTGATGCCTGCCAATTCTCATTGGTCATCTTCTCGGGTCTATCGGGCATTGCACCCCCCAGTACTATGTCTACTCCACGTCCTGCCATATTGGTAGCAACGGTTACAGCTGACGGTTTACCGGCGTCAGCCAAAATCATAGCTTCCCTTTCGTGATTTTTGGCATTAAGAATATTATGGGTAATCTTTTTTCTTTTTAGATACTCGCTGATGATCTCATTTTTCTCAATCGATGTTGTCCCCACCAAAACGGGTTGACCTTTTCTGTACTTTTCTTCAATTTCCCCAACTATGCTTCCATATTTACCTCTTAAGGTTTTATAAATCATATCCGGATTATCCGCTCTTACCATGGGTTTATGGGTGGGTACTAC
>DAIUCV010000024.1:0-6890 GCA_036846005.1 Patescibacteria group bacterium
AGTTTAACATAACAGGAAACCAAGATTAAGATTCTAGTTGCTATAATAGAACAACAATGATTGTATCAAAGTTAAAAAAAGTATTTGTTATTGTATCTGCAGTATTTGTTTTATTCGTAATTTCTGATTCAAAGTTTATAATTCAAGCACAACAGTGTCCTGCAACGGATTACGATTGTCAGATAAAAGAAATCCAAAAAGAAATAGATTCATTAACCCCGGCTCACGAAAGAAATAAAGAAGAGCTCGCCAACCTGAAAAAACAACTAGCCAGTTTAAATGCAAGAATAAAAACAATCTCCACTCAACTTAAAAAAGTTGAGGAAGATACGCTTATACGGGAAGAAGATTTAGCTTACGCCCAGAAAATATTTGAGGAAAAAGCCAATAAACATTACAGATTTTTAAGGCTCTATGACCCCATTTCTCCTTTTTTGTCTGCTCAAAAAGCGGCTAATGCTTTTCAGGAAATCATTTTTCGCCAAAGAGCAATTGATGAGGATAGAAAAACAATGGACGGGTATGCTGGTGATCTTTTAAAACTTAAAAACGACAAGGAAACTTTGGAAAAAAACAAAACTAACCTTGCTGCTTTGCAAAAACAAGTAGACGAGAGAGCAACTTTTTTAACAGGGGAAGTGCAAAAGGTAGAAAGCTATTTAACAACCCTTAGTTCAAAACAGCAGGAACTGGCTGCTCTTAAAGCAGGGGGATTTCAAACATCGGTTGGAGAGACTCCTTTATCATTAGTTCCTTGCTCTGGTGCACCCGGAGCTGGGAATTTCTGCGATCCTGGTTATAGACCTGCTTTTGCGGTATTTTCATTCGGAGCACCCCATAGGACGGGAATGAGTCAGTATGGTGCTTACGGAAGAGCAAAGTCGGGACAATCCGTAGAATCCATACTTTCTGCCTATTATCAAGGAGCCAGTTTAAATAAAAGTTATGCATCTCCCGATACCATCGGAGTAACGGGTTATGGAAGAATATCTTTGGAGGATAACTACTTATTGGGAATTTATGAAGTTCCCGAGTCGTGGGGAGATAATGGAGGACTTGAGGCTTTGAAAGCCCAAGCTGTAGCGGCCAGATCTTATGCCCTCGCTGTTACCAATAATGGTGCGGGAACAATTTGCACAACCGAAAGCTGCCAGGTTTATAAACCGCAACTTAAAAGCGGCAAATGGGCAGAAGCAGTCAGGGCGACCCGGGGTTGGGTGATGATCAAAGACGGCAGTCCGGCCAGTACTTACTATGCATCAACATCCGGTGGTTTTACCATTTCCCAGTGGGGATGGAGCGGAATAAAAGATACCGTAAATAATTGGCCGGATACAGCTTACGAAAAAATAGCCGGATCACCATGGTTTTATATGGGTTGGTATAAATCAAGGGGAGGTGCTTCCTGCGGTCGAACAAGTCCTTGGCTAACCTCAACGGAAATGGCAGATATCTTAAATGCCTGGAAAGTTCTTTATGAAGGAGGGGGTGATGTTTCAAGAATTTCCCCCGTTGACTGTTGGGGTGGAAATCCCTATTCAATAAATGAATTGCAGTCTATTGGAGGATTTACCGGTGTAAGTTTTACCTCTCAGGTTATTTACGGAAATGATGGGTCAACTCTTTCTGTTAAATTTTCCACAAATAAAGGTGACGTAACAATAAATGGAGGCGAATTTAAAAAAGCTTTTAATTTAAGAGCACCTGGTTACATTGGTCTTAAAAGTTCGCTTTTCAATATTGAAAAGCTCTAATTATTTTCTTCAGACAGAATTTAGAATTCCCCAATTCTAGGTGCTATAATCACCTTAGTTATGCCGGATATTTTTATTTCACCCGAAGACGTTGAAAAAGAAAAATCGGAAAAGAAAAATGAACGAAAGACAACTCCCAGTCAGGCAAAAGGAAAAAGTGGTCATAAAGTTCACATTCCCCTTTGGGCTTCATACGGTTATTACCCTGAAAATGTGAAGTTTATTGATCAGGAACCTCAAGAAAATGTAATTCTTTTTTTAAGGGCGCATTTAATAACGAATTTAGGATGGATTTTGGTAGGAGTGTTTATGATATTTGCTCCACTTTTATTAGAAAAGTTTCCGCTTCTGGATTTTTTATCGTTAAGATTTCAAATTGTTGCGATTCTTGGTTGGTATATGATAACCATGGCTTATATGTTTGAAAAGTTCTTAAGCTGGTTTTTTAATGTCAATATAATAACAGACAGGAGAGTTGTGGATGTAGATTTTACAAATCTTATTTACAGGGAAATTACAGATGCCAACTTAAATAAAATCCAGGATGTAACTGTTAGCATGGGTGGTGTTTTTAGATCTATTTTTAATTTCGGAACAATTCTGGTACAAACTGCCGGAGAGAAAAACTTCATTGAATTTGTGGACATTCCCAAACCCGATACGGTTGCGGGGATTTTAAGTGATCTAAGACTAGAAGAAGAAAATAGGGGAAAAGGAGGCAGTAAATTATGAATTTAGACACATTTTTAGGAATCTCTATCTGGTCGATAGTAAAGATATTTGTGATGTTTGCCAATTTAATTTATATCGTTTTTGCATTGGTTATGGTTCGTCAGGTTAAGCTAATGACGGATACTTTAGAATTAGGCTACGAAAAGATCATTATAGGCTTTTCCTATGTGAATTTAACTTTTGCAATTTTGGTAATAATTTATTCTTTCCTGACCCTTTGAAATATATTGAGGCTAGTATGGATTTTAATGTTGCCTCTGTAAAAATAACTGGAAATCCCGATACCGGGGGATGGACTCAAGTGCACGACTTTAAGCCGGACGATACGGAAAAGCTTAAAGTAAGAGGGCATCTTTTTGCTGTCATAGCTACATCCGATGGTGAAAGTGGGATGAGAAATGTGGCTGCAGGCAGAGAAATATTAGCCAGACTCCACGAAGAATATTTCGGTAATTTAAAAACCTCTGCTTTCTATGCATTAAAAGATGCTGTAGAAAAAGTTACTTCAGAATTTAAAGCATCATTAAATGAAAATATAGAAATTGCGGCAGCCGCTTTTGTTGAAGGGGTTTTATATACGGCCTGCGGGGGAGGAACCCAGGCAGAAGTATACCGAAACAACATGGTTGCAAAAATATTAATAAGTAAAGGGGATGAGGTTGTGAGCGCGTCTGGTTATCCCCAGGAAAAAGACATCTTTTTACTGGGAACTTCTTCCTTTTTTAAAGTTTTTACAGACGGGATTATCAAAGCAAATTTGGAAGGTGGTTCACTGGAAAAAGCCAATGAATCGTTTGCAGGCACGATTCATTCCTTACCCGACTCGGGTAATTGTGCAGTAGTAATCATCTCTTTTACGAAAAGTGTTACCTTACCCGTATTAGAAACAGAAGAAAGAATTTCCAATCAGATTAGCTCTACCAAATTTACTTCTCTTAAACCCCAAATTGTCGATGCCTTAAATAAATTTCGTAACAGGTTTTCTAAAAACGTTTATGTCAAAAGAGAAGAATTCGATACGGGGAGAGAACATAATCGAAAAACGGTTTTTTCAGTTGGGATAATTTTACTAATACTTCTTTTTGTAAGTATAGGATTTGGCATCAAACAAAAAAAAGATAAAGATTTGAAAGCAAGCTATATTGAGAAGTTAAATCAGGCTTCCCATAATTTCGAAGAATCGCAAAAACTAATAACTCTTGATCCTATAAGATCGAGAGAATTATTTGCCGATACGAGAAGTATTGTTAATGAACTGATTTCAAAGGGAATTAAAGACGAAAACTTAGTAAGTCTTAAGGCAAAAATAGCTGAAAGTGAGGGAAGTATTTTAGGAGAGTATAAGATAACTCCCCAACTTTACTTAGACCTTGCTCTTTTAAGTAATTCTTTTAAAGGCGACAAAATGGTTTCCTCCTCTGAAGATTTAGCAGTTTTAGATATTAACGCCAGAAAGGTGGTAGAGATTGTGATCGAAAGCAAAAAGTCTAAGGTGGTTTTAGGCCCTGACATGATCAAAGACGTCAAAGACTTGGCGATTTATTCCAATAGAGTTTTTGTACTGTCAAGCGATGGAGTTTACGAAGTTGGAGACAAAGCAAATAAAATAATCAGTAATGATTGGGGGGAAAATGTCTTGATCTATGCATATGCAGCAAATATTTATATGCTGGATATAACAAATAACAAGATCTATAGATTTTCAGGAGCAGGAACAACCTTCGGCTCTAAACAGAATTGGTTGGGATTGGGAGAAAATTACGATTTTGCTGATTTTAAATCCTGGACAATAGACGGATCTATTTGGATAGCTTCAAATAACGCTCAAATTAAAAGATTTGTCCAGGGCGTAAGAGACTCCTTTGAAATAAAAGGGTTATCTCCCTCCATAAATGCTATTAATGCAATTTATACCAACGAAGAACTCGAATATCTCTATATCTTGGATAGCGAGAACTCACGGGTTGTCGCTATCGATAAAGAAGGGGAATTTAAAGCTCAATATTCGGATCCTATGTTAAAAAATGCAAAAACAATAATTACCTCGGAAAAAGAAAAGAAAATAATCTTTTTGACTGATGACAGCAAGCTCTATAGTATTGAGATGAAACATTTATGAAAATAGTTAACAAAAAAGCAAAATTCAACTACAGACTGCTTGAAAGTATTGAGGCAGGAATCCAACTTACCGGAGACGAAACAAAGTCGATCAGGGGAGGTTTCTTGGATTTAGGTAATTCCTATGCAAAGATCATTAATAATGAAGTTTATTTGATTAATGCCAATATTCCGATTAGGGGCAAAAGCGAAAATCAGACCAGGTCAAGAAAGCTTTTGCTTCACAAAGACGAGATAATTTCGATTGATTCTAAAATCAAGGCAAAAAAGTTGACGCTCGTGCCTGTTTCGCTGTATACTAAAGGCCGCTTAATCAAGGTTAAATTAGCCTTGGCTAAGGCTAAAAGAGAGTACGAAAAAAAGGAAGCTCTAAGAAAGAAAGATATCGAAAGAGAAATTGAACAAGAGCTTAAAGCTAAGTACTAGAAATAGAATTTATTATGGGGACGATCTGGTTTCGACGAAAAACGTTCTTTAAAAACTGCAAGTCGAGTTTGGTTTTAACTCGTAAAAAATAAACCAAAATTTAAGCGTCAATTCAAACAATTACGCTCTTGCCTACGCCTAAAAAGGCAATATCGCAAGCATTCTAGATTAATGTTTCTTGACCGTTTTTTTAGAGTGTAAACCCGTCAAGATGCAGCTTTAAACCTTTGGTTTAGGGTTTTTAGCTAAAGATAATTAAACCTTATCTTGGCTTAATCTGCTGTTCTTTTTAACCAGGAGAAAAGTAAGAATAGCTAAACTTGTAGATGTCTTTAAATTATTTTTTCGGACGAGGGTTCGATTCCCTCCGTCTCCACAAACTCCTTTTTAAGAATTTATAAGAATTAGTTAATGACTATTTTAGATTTTGTCTTTCCCCGTAAATGTCTGAATTGCAACAAAGAAGGCTTATATCTTTGCAAAAATTGCCTAAACAATCTTAGAGAACCGCATCAAGTTTGTCCCGTTTGCGAAAGATTCTCGATTAACGGGAAAACCCATTCCGGGTGTATTTCTTTATCATCCTTAAACGGTTTAATACCAGTTTGGCCGTATCGGGGGATAATCAGAAAAGCTTTGATAGCTTTGAAATATAAATTTGCCTATGAGATTGCGAAAGAAGTCTCAGACAATGTAATAAAAAAACTTACTAAGTCTTTATTTATTAACTTCAAAAGACCGATACTTATTCCAATTCCCTTACACCCCTTAAGAAAAAATTGGAGAGGATTTAACCAGACTGAAGTAATGGGAAAAATTATTGCCAAGAAGCTTAACTGGCGATTTGACCCAAACTTCCTGGTTCGAAAAAAGATAATTACTCCGCAAACAGGTTTAGGAAAAACTAAAAGGATAGAAAATATTAAAGGAGTATTTGCTATTAATCCTGCCCAGATTTTGGGTTCTAAAAATACTACCCTGATATTATTTGACGATGTTTGGACGACCGGATCAACCCTCAAGGAAGCTGCAGCAGTTATTAAGGAAAAATATCAAAATCCGGTTTGGGGTTTAACTGTTGCCAGGTAAAAAAATTCTAGTTATCCGAGGCAAGTTCTGTTATAATTTACTCGTTTGGTGGGGTGGCCGAGTGGTTCAAGGCGAAGGTTCGCTAAACCTTTGTTCCGTAATAGGGACGCGCAGGTTCGAATCCTGTCCCCACCGCCAGCACAAATAAAAAATTATGCCTGCTCTAATTGAAGAAACAAAGCCGAAAGAAGAAGAAAAAGAAAACCAAGAAATAGTTCAGGAAAAAGACCTTTTTGTTTGGTCTTCTCCTGCAAGGCCCTTTAAAAGAAGAGATAGGGAATTTTATATCACCATCTGTGCCATAGCGGGTATCGTAGGTTTAATTCTTTTTTTAACTGAAGGTTTAATGCCCGTAATTTTAATCATATCTTTGATATTTCTTTTTTACGTTTTAAGTACAGTTGAACCGGATGTCATAGAATACAAAATTATCAATAAGGGTATAAAAATTGCGGATGCTAAAGTAGACTGGAATTTATTAACCAGATTTTGGTTTTCCAGAAGATATGATAGCGAACTTTTGATAATAGAAGAGAAGATACTACCGGGAAGGGTTGAACTGGTTATTAAAGGAGAAGATAAAGAAAAATTAAGAGAAGTATTGAAAAAATATGTGATAGAAGAAGAAACCCCTCTTTCTTTTTTAGATAAGTCTGCCAATTGGTTTTCCAGAAAACTGCCTGGAAATAAATAACTTGCCCCAATTTTTTTAATTGGCGTTCGTAGCTCAACTGGATAGAGCGTCAGGTTGCGGACTTGAAGGTTGTGAGT
>DAIUCV010000025.1:0-6363 GCA_036846005.1 Patescibacteria group bacterium
ATATTTACCATATTTATGGCATTAAGTATTCTATTTGATCACTTTAGATATTCATCTAATTTCTATTTCTCTTATAAAAAGATCACCCTTTGTTGACACTTTTCCTCTTCTATTAACTTTTCCACCAACATAGGTTCTGCAGCATCAATACCAATTACTAAACCTTTTTCTCATTTCTTTTTAGCTATCGCAAATATAATATCGTTGGTTGGGGCAGGAAGTACTAAATTTGGTAAGAAAGAAAAATCTTTCCCTGTAAAACGGCTTAAAAGGTAGGGTGTAGAAAACCATCTCGTTTGTGACCCCATCCACAGAACTTCAAAGCCACACATTTCAAGCATTTTTTTAAAGGTTTCAGGATTAAAATACCAAAGATGAATTCGAATAAGCCATGTCCAGTGCAAACCAAGCAGTTTTGAAAACCAGCTATTAATATTAATTGTCGTTAATGCTAGAACTCCATCATCTTTAAGAAGACTTTTAACTTTTTTCAAAGCCCTAATGGGATCTGAAAAATGCTCTAACACATCCCACATAGTGATTACATCGAAGGTTTTGCTTTTGTTTTTATAATTCTCAAAAAAACCATTATACTCTTCAATATCGAACTTTCTTTTCGCTGTCTTAACTCCCCAACTAGATGGTTCTACTCCATAAACTTTCCACCCCCTCTTTCTTGCAACGTTTAAAAACAAACCAGCACCTGCACCAACATCCAAAAGATTCCCGGGAGGACTTTTTTGCTCTTCAATCTTTTGCAGCGCTTTTTTAAACAAATTGATTCTCTGCTTTTCTTGCTTAAAATAGTTCTCGTCTACCCCATCTTCATATGCTGAAAAAAGTTCTTTATTTGTAAACGAAAACTCTTGCCAAATAAAACCACATTTCTGACATTTATATATGTCAGTATACCTGCCTCTTGCGCCAATTTCGCCCGTACAAAGTGCCTCTTTGGGAGTTATTTTTTTCTTTGTGAGTCCTTTGTGAAGATAATACAGTTTTATATTATCACTTCCACATAATATGCACTTCATAACATTTTATTGAACCTCTTTTTCCGAAGAAAATCAACAAAGACAATAAAAGCGCTTAGAGACAATAAAACAGGTAATATCAGCCTGCGTGGTACAAACTCAAGAGCTATTTCATCCAAACCCGGTTCCTCAAGACGCATAAAACCAATCGGGTCTTTCTCCAATTTCAACCTCTTACCATTCGAAAAAGCAGTCCAACCAGGATAATATGATTGTCGAATTAAAATTTCTTCGTCATTTTTCAATTGGCCACCAGGAATAGTTATTTTCGACCAATTATCTGACGGGTATTCCGTTTTTATAGGTCTTGCCTTTAACTCAATATTGTTAAAATATTCATTAACGAAATTTTCATCCAACACTATTTCACCCGACGAAGCATCCTTCGGCAAAGTAAAATCCTTCATCCAACCTTTCGGAACAGCCAATGCAAATGAAGTATTTCGTGTAGGAACTTTTAGTATTTTATCCCCTGCGTAATTATAAACTTCTTCAAAGTCACTAAAACGAGACATGTTTTCATAATCATGGTAATACACCATGGAACCAGGATAATTAACAACGATGTATTGAAACCCCAAACTTCTCATCCATTTCAGTGTTAAATCTTTTTCGTCATTTTTATTTATCAGGTAAGAAAGGTGAGACCACCAAGGATTAAGCCCGCCAAAATCTCCTCCCTTTCCACCCCTTAACTGAACCGCATCAGAAAATAAATTTAACCAGAACGCATGTGTACCTGTAGCATAGACCTGCTTTGCGCTTAATTCATTGAGCTTATTTGAAATGAGGTATTCGGAAGTTAAAGAAAAATCACTGTTTGGTTTCGTGATATCCCAAAAATTTTCTTTCTGGGTAAAACCAAATATTAAAATAGTGATGATAACAACTCCTGATAATAAATACTTAATCTTCTTTGCCAATAATGTCAATATCGACGCAATTAACAAAGCAAACGAAAGTTCGAGTTCTGGAATCAACCGAGGTATCGTATTAAAGGGTAAGGGGAAAAGTGCAGAATCAAATTTGAACCAAGCATAAATAACTAAATATAAAAACACAAAAATTATTGTCGGAAGTACAACATTTCTATATTTAACAAGAGATTCCTTAAGCAACAAACTGAAAGTAAGATATAGAAGAAATAACGATGTGGGTAAAGCAAACAAGGTGAATACAAAATTACCCCACACTCCCGAAAATATTCCTCCTCCCTCCCCTAATGAATAGCCGAATGCCGCCTTAAAAAATTCAGGATTATACCAGAAAAAGCACAAACCGAAAGTAAAAAGCAAAAGAACCACTGCCGTATACATCTTTTTGACAGATGTTTCTTTTGCCAGTTCATACCAGAAAATAAAAAAGTAAAAGACAACTAAACCTACAAAAGCCGTTAAACTAGTCAGTAATATAATACTTGTCAGCATTACAGCACATATCCAGTCAACCCTTTCTTGGGGTTTTCGCAATAGTTTTTGGAAATATAAAGACGCAAATGGTATTAAAGCCAGTCCCCACATATGAGGACCCTCTCCATAAACCCAGGTATTTACAAACCTTAAAGGAATAAATCCATACCCGCTCCAAGAAGGTGAAAGGAATATATAGGCTATGGATGGAACAAGGGTGTACACTACCCCCCCCACAAACGAAGACAATTTATCTTTGGTTAAAAAAAGTGACCATTTATAAAATCCTATAACAGAAAGAGAAAGAAATATGCTAGTTAGTATTCTATATGAATGCGAAACGCTAACACCTGGAAAGAGCGACAGAAAGCCTGTTAGTACTATCGGTAAGGGTTGATATACAAGATAAAAAGGCAGGCCAAAATACCAAAAAGGATACCAGAAAACATTTGGGAAATTTGTAATAAAAAATTTAGCATCGGTTATGAAAACACTTTCTATAGAAAGAGGAAAACTCGTAAACTCACCTTTAAACCCTGGAAAAACGAAAATAATATTTATTATTATTAAAACAAGAACTAATATGATTATTTGTAATCTACCTTTCATTTTTAATTTATTTGTCTAACCTGCATATTGTCAAACTTTAGCAGCTTCATTTGATTTTTTTCTTCCTCCAACATCAGCTTTCAAACCCATAAAAGTTATACCTATAAGAGAGGCGCACGTTATTGAATAACCCAAGTATGTCCACCCTATCCCAAAACTTTCTTTGGCAACCCAAATTTCTCCTTTGTCAATTTCATCCCATACTCCCAATACATTTTGTTCTAAAAGAGACTCTCTTCCTATTACATTACATAAAAACAAAAGCAGGAAGCTTGATACAATTATAATATTACCCAAAACTTCACCTTTTATTAACCCTCCCCTTGCTTTCATAAACTTCACTTTGTCTGAAATACCTACTATGGCAATACTTACAAGAAGTGCTAAAGAAATACCAAGCTCGGTTAAATACCTACTTGGGTGAGAAAAAACAAAGCCAGTTCCTGCAAATATTATCATTGTAAAAGCTATAGTAAAAAAGAATGCCAAGAATAGAGGCTGCAAATTCGGTTTCCTGTCAAATAATAGGTACCCAAATATACCCAGAACTGGAAGAGAAAATATAGAAATCGGAATTAAATTTGAAATTGTATTCGCCACTTGTTCACCCAATGGTCCCGTAACCAACCAAACAAAAAAAGCAGGGTTATACCAGAACGAAGAAAGACCTACAACTAATATAATGACAGCAATAAATCTGGTAGATTTTAATCGTCCGGTACCCAGTAAAACTTCGGAAAATGTAGTAATGCTGGCAAAAATCGAGTAGGTAACAAAACCAAAAGGTGAAGTTAATCCGACCAACGCCGCAGAAATTGTTGCGATTATCATATTTTTAATTCCACCCGAATGTAAAAAGGCCAATAGTCCGTATATTGCCAAAGGCATCAAAGTTAAACTCGCTACATGGGGACCTTCTATACCCGTAAGAGCCATTTCAATCCTGGTCTTTAAAAACGGAACAATAGGAAGACTTACTATCATCAGAGCAAAAAGAGCAACCAATTTCCTACCGCTAATTTTTTTAATGAAAACATAATAACTTAAAGGAAATATTAGTATAAAGGCTATATATACTATTTGTATGGCATAAGCGGTCGAGATACCAGATAGATTAATTATACTTGCGAGTAAGGGAATTATCGGTCCTGAATACTGGGTACTAAGTGCTGCTGTACCAAAAAAAGGATATACAAGATAAAAATTAACAGCAAATGCAAAAACCAAAATTAAAGTTTCCAAAGGACCATTACTCCACCATGCACGTCTATTACCGAAATTTACTCCAGCATTCTTAAATTTCTCTGCAAGTCTGGCTGAACGTCTAGCCGCAATAGTTTCAGTTTCTTTAGGAATATTTTCCATTATTTTATTTACTTCATTTTATCTCACCTTCTATTGAAAACAAAAGGTATTAATTTGCTTCTTTCTCTTCAACCAAATAACCATAAATGGAATTAAGGGTGAAACAGCAATAAGAAAAATAACGTTTTCAGGAATTGTCCACTGAGGTGTATCAATTGCCGGGTCATTAGTACACGTACCATCTCCCGAATGAAAGACAGCTATATCCAACGCATCACCCTGCACAGGAACTACGGCATAATATTCCGTATAAAACTGAGTTTTAGCATCAGTAAAGGTAACTTGACCTACTGTCGTCGATGAAGTAAAACTGAAATATAAATTCGTGCCAGAAGCCGCAAAAATATCTGTAGCATTAAATTCTGTTCCTGAATCATAAATAATGCTTGAGGTACTAATCGTTTTATTGGGTGCAGTTCCAGTTAACTCTACTTTGTGAACAATTGCCCTTAAATAACCTTCCATGTCACCGTCAGCATTGGTCACATTTAAACATACTCCAAAGTTCCATGTTCCACTATCAATAGAGCCGTTTGAATCAAATGGCGTATCGTATAGCCATCCCCTGCCGTCTGGAGTAGCCGGCGTAGAATCATTCGTGGCATTATTTTGTGTCCCTGGTGCAAACTGAAAAGTACCAGTTACTTTATTTCCGGGTTTAACTGATGTTGCTATATGATCACTTCCCCAGGTATTATCCGTTAATTGAAAAGATGTGCCCATATTGGCCGAAGCTGTCGAATCAACAGCAAAAAGGTTATTTGACGGAGTAGCTAAAACCTCAGGTACACCTTTGGTCATGGAATAGAAAGAAATTGTAATAATTAAAAGCAGGCTTAATACTGCTTTAGACAGCCATTTATTCTTTCTGTGAAGTATATTAAAGGAATTAAACTGGTTGTTGGCTGTCGATAATGCCAGATATTTAGTTGCCACTGATAGTTGATTAGGGACTATGGATGGAGTTCTTCCCGGCAGTATTCCTGATATGAATCTGTAGAATCTGCCTCTGGTAAAGACATCTGTAATCCTTCCTGTCTTGGGAGTTCTAAACCAGGTTCCTTCTTCTTTTTCAAGAAATCCTTTAATTGATGCATATGCTTGGAAAGGTACAAGAAGGTATGATAGGGCTATAAACGAACCTAAACCCAGATAATCCTTTTCTTCAGATTCTTCAAGAAATAGCCCCACTGTATTCATCAAAGGTAAAGCAAAAAGATTGGTTAAGACCAAACTCCATCCCCAAAGACTGGTCCAGAAAGGAAGACGGGCAGGAAATACTGTCTCCGAAAGAAGCCAAGAGAATGTTCCAATAAGAAAGAAGAAAGCTTGTAAGTAATATGGGGAAAGATATAGAAATTCTAGTTTTTCGGTGAAAGTAAGAGGTGAAGGGATAAATTCTTTTTTGCCTCCTATTTCTTTTTTCTCACCTATTAATAGTTTTACAAACATCTTTTTAATATTGTGGGAATGTCCCTCACTCCATCTCATCCTCTGTCTGATTAATCTTCTAAGGGTAGATACGCATTCTGCGGGAGCTTGGATGTAGGGTGTATAAACCACCTTGTATCCTTTGTTGTAAAGTTTTAAGGTTAATTCGAAATCTTCCGTAATAGAGGTATCCCAACCAACAGCTTCCAAAGCATCACGTCTGATTGCATACACTGAGCCGTGAATTAACTTCATACCACCATATATTTCTGTTCCTGATCTTTCAATAACATAACTTCCTGAATATTCTGTTCTAACTCCCCTCGTAATCCAGTTTTCAGACTTATTCAAGACATGCCACTGGTATCCACAGACAGCTGCCACATTGGACTTCTTGTAATCTTCCGACATATTATTTTGTACTTTGAAGTACTTGAGGAATAATTCCAAGGTATCGGGATACGGTACAAAGTCTGCGTCAAAGACGCTGATGAATTCGGTTCTGGGATTAACCA
>DAIUCV010000026.1:0-5500 GCA_036846005.1 Patescibacteria group bacterium
TTATTGTTTAAATTCGGAGGAAAGAAAAATTTTCCTAACCTGTATAAAATTATGAATAAAATTAAAAAGAATTTTAAATTATCAGTAATATTGGCAATTTTTGCACTAGGTTTATCAGTTGGACATGTCAAAGCAGTAAATACAACTGTTGATATTTCCCAGCTACCGCAATATACAAACCAAACCGTCTTTTCCATATCTTATACGGCAATATCTGATGATCCAGCCAATATCAAAGCCCAGTTTTACTATTCGAAAGAAGGAGAAGGTCTGCAAATCTTGGGACCGCAATTTACCGGACCTTCCAATGAGTTTGAGGTAACCGGTGCCCAGGTTAATGAAGGAAATAAAAAATATTATTTTAAAGTTATAGTAACTTACGGTTCGGATACAGTATCAGATGAAACCTCTACTTATTTTGATAATTCAGGTCCCGATACCCCTTCTGCTTATTCCAAGGAAAGAATCGGATCAACAACTTATAAAATCAAATGGCATTCACCAAGTAACGATGATTTTGCTCAAGTCCTTATTTATCGAGGAGAAAATCCTGATTTTTCTGCCGATAGCGGTCACTTCGTTTTTGCACAAGGAGGACTTAAAAATACAGATTTTGAATGGATAGATAACGGTCTTGATCCCAATAAAAATTATTATTATCTGTTACGAGCATTGGATTTTGCCGGTAATTCATCTGGTTTGGTCGGAGATACTTTTGTAACTACCGGTACATCTACTGTTACCTCCCAATCACCTCTACCCGCATCCGGTCAGGTACGAGTTTTACCAAAAGAGGAAGGTCAAGGAGGTCAAGTTTTAGGCCAGGAAGAAACCCAAGGAACACCCACGCCAGTTCCAACTCAAGCAGGGGGAGTTGTGGGTAAGGTTGTTGAATTTGCCAAAAACAGAACTAAGATTACAGTTCTTATAGTTGCAGTAATTGTCATCGGAGGCTATTTAATCTACAGAAGATTAAGATCCCAAAAAAGTTAAATTCTTCTTTGCTTTAAATTTAAAAAGATTCTAACGGTAGGGAGCTATTTGTGGAAAAATAGATTTCCCTACCGTTAGTGTTGTGTTTTATACTTTTAATCCTTAGCTGCTATTGAAATTGCTGACGGGAAAATCGTAGGTAAAGATACTAGGTATTGACCCCCAATAGGATCTTTAACTACTCGAAATGTACACTTTTTTTCTTTTGCCCATTCTTCAATAGCTTTGATTATTTTCGGAGGATCGTTATTGTATAAAAGTATTGGGAAAGAAACATAATATCTGGTATTTCTAGATGCTAATTCAACCAGTTTTAGTAGGATATAAGACCCCGGTTCTCTAACCTGATGTCGGGAATTTACATTCCATCCCATTTGCTGAAATAATTCCTCTGCCAGTTTCTGATTCAAGGTGGGAACACTTACTCCACGCAGCGATATCCCCCCGCCTTCCAATAGAATTTTTGGTTTAGCTGTTGAAACTGCTTTATCCATTTTATCCTCCGTTTAGATCAATTTTGGATTGTTAAAGTATAAATACAGACAGTGGCTAATATTATACAAAAATAATCAAAACTAGCAAATTATAGGTTTCATTTATTTAATTTTGCAATCCATATTATTGATTCCAGTTGGCTTTGGCGTTAAGATGGATTTATGTTTGTCATCGAGACTCTAATTCATTATTTAATACCTCATCCTTCTAATAACCACAAAGCAAAGCTATTACATTCTTCAAGTCTTCTGATAATTGCTTCTCTGCTTCTTTTTTTTCAGCTGACATTATATTTGCTTCCCAAGACCGGGATTAAAATACTGGGGTATGCTTCCAGGATTTCCGTTGACGAGATAGTAAGGCTTACCAATGAAAAGAGAGCTCAGGCAGGACTTTCTCCTGTTGAATTTAATCCCTCCTTATCTACGGCTGCTAAGGCTAAAGGAGATGATATGCTAGCTAAAGATTATTGGGCTCATGTTGCACCCGATGGAACTCAGCCTTGGAAATTTTTTACCGATGCCGGTTATAAATACCGCTATGCAGGAGAAAATTTAGCAAGAGATTTTTCTGATGCCTCAACTGCCGTTGAAGCATGGATGGCATCTCCAACCCACCGCGACAATGTTTTATCTTCAAAATATAAAGATATAGGTATTGCGGTTGTTGAAGGGGATTTGGCAGGTGTAGATACGACAATTATAGTTGAGCTTTTCGGTACCCAGCAGGCAGATACTCTTCCTCCTGCTCCAATTGCCCAACAAGGTCTTACTACTCAAGTTGCGGCTACACCTTTGGCTACAAGCCCTGTAGTGATTCCTACAGCATCACCTACAGTCATACCAGCCAGTCCCACCCCTTTGCCTACTTTAGTTGCAGTTTTGCAACAGGCAATAGCAAGTCCGATTCCCAGTATGATTCCCAGTGTTTTGATTTCACCTTTCCAAACAACAAGGGGAATATCGCTTTTTGTAGTTGGATTTTTAATGCTGGTTTTAATTCTTGACGGATTAATAGTATCCCGCAGAAGAATAGCCAGAATAGCGGGAAGAACTTTTGCCCATTTGTCTTTCTTGGGTATGATCTTGGCGATTGCCTTGATATTAAGAGCAGGAAAAATACTTTAGTATGAAACATATTGTAAAACATCTGCCGCATTATTTAAGTCTTTTGGGGATTTTTGTTGTCGGTTTTTTGGGTTTTTTGATTTTTTCCTATGACAAAGGTTTTCAGATAGCAATTCTAGCCTCAATTGCCATATCTTATGTTGCTTGGGGAATTATTCATCACCATATTCATAAAGACCTTTATTTGGCCGTGGTTATTGAATATATTGCCGTGGCGATCTTGGGATTTGTGATAGTTTTCTCCATTGTTTTTCAGGGATAAATTATCTTTGCCAAAAATTGAACCAAGCAAGGCTTCAGGCGTATAATATCTACGACATGGATGCAAAAAGTAAATTTATCAGTCCTACCAAAGGTCTTTTATCCATCTCGCAAGTAGTTCGCGAGGTATCTTCTTTTGTGGATGAAGATCCGACACGCTTTTATATTTTGGTTATAGGTACAGATTCCCAAACCAGAAAGGTTAACGGTAAAGCTGAGATTGATTTTGTTACAGCCATAGTTGTACACAGAAAAGGAAGAGGAGCCAGATATTTTTGGAAAAAGGAGAAAGTATTTAGAAAACCTGTTTTAAGAGAGAAAATATACACCGAAACATCTATGTCATTAGATCTTGCCCACAATATTGTTCCAATGCTAAGAAAAGAGATATCTGCTGTTAAGTATGATTTTGAAATCCATATTGATGTAGGGCCGATTGGACCAACCCGGGATATGATTAAAGAGGTAGTGGGAATGGTAAACGGATATGGATTTACAGCTAAAACAAAACCTGAAAGCTGGGGTGCATCAAGCGTTGCTGATAAACATACTTAAAAAGAATTTACATTTAACCTTTCTTTATCTACAATACCAATGATATGAAAGGAGTTGTACTTGCAGGAGGTTTGGGAACAAGATTGTATCCTCTTACTTATGCCACGAATAAACATCTTCTTCCTGTTTACGATAAACCGATGGTTTATTATCCGCTAAGTACTTTGGTTAGGGCAGGTATTAAAGAAATAATGGTAGTAACAGGAGGTCCTCACGCTGGGCATTTTATCAGGGTTTTGAAAAACGGTGAAGAACTGGGATTGAAAAAGTTGGCCTATGCATATCAGGAAGGCGAAGGAGGGATTGCCGATGCTCTTTCTTTAACAGAGGAGTTTGTTGATGGTGAAAATGTTTGTGTAATTTTAGGTGATAACTGTACGGATGCAAATATTAGTGAACACGTAAAAAATTTCAAAGATGGGGCAACTATATTTTTAAAAGAAGTTCCGGATCCGGAGCGGTTTGGAGTTCCAACCTTTGACGATAAAAATAGGATTACAGAGATAACAGAAAAACCGGAAATTCCCAATTCAAAATACGCAGTAACGGGTTTATATTTATATGATAGTAGTGTTTTTGAAAGAATCAGAAAATTAAAGCCATCCGGAAGGGGAGAGATGGAAGTTACTGACCTCAATCGAAGTTATTTACGGAGTGGAAAATTAAATTGGACAAAATTAGAAGGATTCTGGAAAGATGCAGGTACTTTTGAAACATTATATGAAGTAAGTAGTTTTTGGGCTAATAACGGAAGAGAAAGGATTTAGTTACTAAAGCATTCCAGGACGAAGTTTTTTAAGTTTTTTCAATTGCCTTTTCTCTAATTTTCAGTTTCCGCTTATTCTTAACCTTTATTTACTAAAGATACTTGTCGAACTCTTTTTTTCGGGGTTTGATATATATCGGAAAACCTAGATAATTGATCTATCAATGAAAAGTAAAAATGTAATAACCCAAAAAAATAATGCTTTGTTTTACCTACCTTGCCCTGTCTGTGGTTCGCAAAAATACAATGTATTGTATAATGACAATCTTACCCCTAAGAAACCGCTTGTCGGATACAACTTCACACCAGAAGCAAAAAAAACATTCAGGATTATTCAATGTATAGAATGCTCCCATACCTATTGTTCCCCTATACAAAACAATATTTATGAGAATTATATTGAAGTTGTAGATAAAGTTTACTTAAAGGACTCTACCTCAAGAATTATAAGTGCAAATAATGTAGTTAAAATATTATTGCGATATAAAAAACATGGTAAGTTACTAGACATAGGATGTTCTACTGGTGATTTTCTAAAAGTTGCATCAAAATTCTACGAAAGTGAAGGGTTAGAAATATCCAAATGGGCAGTAAAAATTGCCCGCAAAAAAAGAATCATAATAAACGAACAGTTATTGTCTGATCTTAATGTAAAAAAGACATACGATATCATTACGCTTTGGGGAGTTATAGAACACTTTGAGGATATGCAACATGAGATCGAGTTATTAAAAAAACATTTAAATAAGAAGGGTATTGTTGCTTTATGGACAGGTGATGTCGGTTCATATGTAGTTGGATTATTAGGAAGAAAATGGTGGCATTTTATTGGTCAACATTTACATTTTTTCACACAAAAATCTATAGATAGGCTTTTTTTGAATAATGGTTTTACAAAAATATATAGTGGTAAATATCCATATGTGAAATCTTTACAATCTATTTCTTATTCATTAAATGTATATCCTATCGTTGGCAAATTATTTAATTTACTGTTTAATAACAGGTTTGGAGCGAAAATCCATATTAAATTATCCCTACCGAGTGAAATGTTTATAATCTATCAGCTTAAAAATTAATATTCAGAGTATTCTACCGAATACCGTTAGAAATTATTACATAACTTTAGGAGATAAAAAATATGCAAGGATTGGGAATGTTTTTAGATACTTATAGATTATTTAAGCAAGTCTGGACGAAGTTTTTTAGTTTTTTCCGTTGCCTTTTCTTTTCTCCATTTTTCAATTTCAGCATGATTTCCTGAAAGGAGAACTTTTGGAACTTTCCAACCTTTATAACTTTC
>DAIUCV010000027.1:0-5440 GCA_036846005.1 Patescibacteria group bacterium
TCCTTTTAACGGTTTCCCAAGACGGTAACCCCAGAAAAGATGCCCAAATTACTTTATTTTCCGCCCCCAAAATAATTGATTCGTTGGGACAAATTGTCTATAGCATCAAAATCAAAAATACCGGCAGTGCCTTTTTTAAACCCATAGGCAAGATAAACATCAATCATCTCTTTGGCAACGAGGAAACCTTAACCCTAGCCCCGCAAAATATTCTCGCTTCTTCTATCCGGGAAATTCCCTGTACCAAGGACGAACAGTTAATCCGCTGTTCCCTAACCAAAAAAGTATTATTCGGAATCTATACCGGAAACCTTAAATTTCAACTGGATGACGGTAAGGAATCTTTTGAAGCAAGTACTACTACTATAGCATTCCCCTTCTCGATAGTTGCCGCGTTAATAATTGTTTTCATAATCACCAGAACCATTGTCCTAAAGTTTAAAAAATAGCCTTGATTTCAAGCATTTTATCGCTTGACAAGCGTTTTGGTATACATCACTATATATTATGAGGTTTAAATAACCCCATTTTTAGAATGCCGAAAAATTTGAAAAATAGACTCTCCCAAAAAGTATTTTTGATATTTATTCTTATTCTTATTGGTTTAACGGGATTTGCTCTTTTTTCACCCATTAAAACCAAGTCTGCAATAACTCTAGCCTCGTCTACTTTATCAAACTCAAGATTTTCCTATAAATCAAGTATTGGTACAACCCAGGCAGTAAACGATGTAACTATAGTTTTGGATAACGAAAGTGCAGATGATGATACCAATCATTTGTTCCCAGGTGACGTTATTTGTTTTGTTAATCCAGCCGAATCAGGTTGTTACGGTAACAGAACTTATACAGTTGCCTCAATACTCGATAGTACCACTTTTACCATCACCGACGGGCTGGATACTACCCTAGCAGATACTGATTATATCGTGGCAACTTCATCCGGAAATTTAGTTTTTACTTTTACCATAGGCACCAATATTCCTGCAAGCGGTGATATTTTTATCACTCTTCCTGGAATCAATACCGATAACAAAACCAACGATGGTATCCCTGATACCAATACGGATCTCTCAACCAACGGTTTTGATATCAAAGGGGGAAATACAGTACTGGGTGACGGCGACATTACAGTCACAGGCTGCACCAAAGGAACGGCAACAGTAACAGCAGGAGGTGCATCTGCCGATACTACAATTATGATACCCGTCAGTGCTGAGTGTGTGGCAACTACAGTAGTAACCGTTACTCTGGGTAATAGCCGAATTATCAATCCCGCTCCCATAACAACCACCAGAATAAGAGGTACTGCTGATACTTACACTATTAATTTGAAGACAAGAAATGCTACGGATCAGCTTCTTGAAGACAAAGATATGATAGTTGCCCCCGTTGAAGGGGTTTTTATATCGGCTACGATTGACGAAACACTCTCTTTCAGAGTCTGCGGTGTAGACACCGATCTCTCTGATACGGCTGCAGAAACTTCTTGTTTTACTACACCCAGTACTATCTGTAATCAAGCATCTTTAAATATTGGAACAAACGCTTATTCCGTACCCTTTGGTACTATGACGGCTGACACTTTTAAAAATGGAGCCCAATATATCAAGGCATCAACCAATGCTGCCAGCGGATTTAACATAACTCTGGAAGAAACCGACGAAATGGGTAAAGACGGAACTCCCTGTACAGGTAACCCTACTGCTGAAGGAAATTGTATTCCTGATAATACGGGAGACGGAACTCTGGATTATAATTTCTCTGATGACTGTGACACTGCTGCTACTAACGGTTTATGTTTCTCAACCGATAGCGGCCCTGGTGCAAGCTACAATCCAACGCATGCAGTCAAATGGGATGTACAAACAAACGATTGTGATCCTTCACCTACATTTTGTGCAAGAACACCAGCTGACAGGGCAGCTGCCCAAGCCGCTCAAAATATAATAACCAGAACTGCTCCATCCTCAGACTCTGATGCTTTCGTTTGCTGGAGACTAAGTGTCGATGCCATGCAGCCTGCAGGATATTACTATAATACTGCCAAATACGTTGCTACACCCATTTTCTAATTAAATATGATCAAAAAACTGCCTATCTTTCTAACTGCACTTACACTCTCTTTATTTTTTATTTTTTCAATTGTCAAACCCAGTACCAGTCTGGCCCAGTCGGGTTTTTTAACAGTTGCACCTGCCAGACAAATAGTCGAGATTGACCCCGGTGATACAACTTCTATATCTATCAAATTCTTAAATCAGGGAGTTCTGCCGATTGCCGGAGATATCGGTGTTGCTGATTTTTTGGTAATCGACAATATGGGAACCGTGGCATTTCAGGACCTACCCAAAATGCAAGCTCCGTCTCCTTATGCAGCCGCCAGCTGGGTTAAAATCCCGACAGGCTACGAAAAAGTAACTATCTCAGCTGAGGATAAGGTAACTATTACCCTAAAAATGACAGTACCCGAAGATGCCAAACCGGGTGGACGCTATTTTGGAGTCTATTTTGAACCCAACAGTTCCATTCCCACTCCCATAAAATCCGATAAAGAAGCAGGAACTTCAGTCAAAAGCAGGCTGGCCGGATTGGTTTATGTCAGGGTAGCTGGTCCGATTAGCGAAAATGCCAGTATCATCAAATTCCAAACACCGACTTTTATCGAATACGGTCCTGTTAAGGTTACCTCCGAAATTATCAACAGGGGTAGCTATCATATTACTCCCAAAGGACAGGTGGTTCTTTACGATTGGCTGGGCAGAAGGATAGACGTCAAAGCCTTGGAAGAAACGAATATCTTTCCGGATTCCAGCAGAATCTTTACCAGCGAAATGGGCAAACAATTAATGTTTGGTAAATTTAAGGTTGAACTTACCGCAACCTACGGGGAAACCGGACAGGTCTTAACCGCATCTGCCTCCTTCTTTGCCTTTCCCATAAGAGTTGCTCTGGTTATTCTTCTTAGCATCATCATCCTGATCCTGGTGGGAATGATCATCTGGAAGAAAGTGAAAGGCCGACAATCTAAACTTGAGCTAAAGCTGGAAGAAGAAATTCACGAACTTGAAGAATTGAAAGATAAAGTTTCCGACAATATTCCTCAAGTAAAGAAATAATTATATTGTAGGTCTTAATTTAAATCTTCTATTAGTAAAAAGTTAGCAATAATTTGACCGAACCTCCAAAATATCTCAAAATGAATTTGTAGAAATTGTTTTAATAATAATAGAGTTTAGGCTTTACGAAAGCTATTTTAAGGCCAATATATATTTAAAATGAATAACTTTATATTCAAAGCTTATTTAGCCTCTAAGGCTTATCTTAGAAAGTCCAAAAGTACCAAGATTATTTCTATCACCGTCCTTTTTATTTCCTTTGTTCTTGTTATGGGTTTTCGTATAGTTAAAGCCCAGCCGACAGAAGAACAAGATGCAGATGTCTCGGCTACAGTAACTGGTCCAACTGCCACTCCAACTACCAGTCCATCTGCTTCCGGAACTCCCTCTCCCACCCCCACATTAACTCCCAAACCTACATACAAACCTGGTGCTACTCCAGTCCCTACAGCCGCCCCCTCTCCTGCTCCAACCGGAATTTTTAAAATTTACGGATATGCTCCCAGTAATTCAAAAATTTATATGACTGGAATAGCCGTGTCTGAAGAAACCGTTTCCCTTAGTGACGGTTATTTTGAATTCAACAGACTTTTTTTCCCAACTTTCCTTTCTTTTTTGTCGGGAAATAAATATCCTGAACTCTGTCTATTTTCCCAAGATCAGTCAAAAAGGTTAACAAGTTCTGTATGTATTCCCAGCTTACCTCTTTCTGCCCAAACCAGCGCAGTCGGTCCGATATTACTTTCTCCAACCTTTGATATTGAAAGAGGAATTTTTAATACAAATGAGCAGACAAAAGCAACCGGTAAAACCCTACCCAATACCCAAGTTGAAATTTTTATAGCCAGAGAAAAACAGGGATCTTCTTTTTTCAATATTGTCAGAAGTGTATGGGCATACTATATCCCAACATATCAATTAACATCAAATGAAGACGGGAACTTTGAATTTAATCTACCCAACGATCCTGATATTTGGCGGGTATTTGCTATAGCCAAAGTGCAAAATAACTTCAGTGCCAAAAGCAACACTCTTACATTTTCTATTTCCCCTTCCTATCTGCGGTTACTCATGATAATAATACAATTTCTTAAAGACCTGTTGATATTCATTATTCCCAACTGGATATATTTTGTTGTTTTGATACAGATTGTTATAATTGCTCTGCTTGTACGCCATATTACTAGAAGACGAAAAACCAAGAAAGTTAAAAAGGTTGCCAAGCGTAAACTGACCAACCAATACTACAACATCGTCGCTGAATATAAGAAACTCTTGATTAAACCCAAGATCTAGTAAATCCTCTACTATCTTCTTTAATTAAAAATAATGCTGACTTTTTGAGGTAAGGCCTTATTATCGATTGAAGCTTCGATGATAAACAAACCTACTTTATTCGAGGTTATATCAAAAACAGCTTTTCCGGTTTCATCTGTTTTTCCCTGAATTGATTCTATCTTTAGAAAATCCTGATTACCTAAAATTACTTCTTTTCCGGTAACTCCTCTGCCTTGAGAATCTAACACAAATACAGTCATTCTTATTCTTTCCAAACCATCTGCTTTGGCTGTTAACGGAGATGCAAACATATATGAATTTGTAAGTTCTACGTTACCTGTTGCTTGTTCATAAGCTCTACCGGTTATTGTTGTTCTTTGTCTTACCGAATAGATAGATATACCAAATCCCAATAAAATAAGAATTAAAATGATTATTGCCACAATATAAGGGGTTTTTGATCTTTCTCTTTCTTTTCCTGTTTCTTCTTGATTTAAAATATGATAATCTTCCATATATAAATTAAATATACAACAATATTTTAATATATATTATTCTAAATTTAATTTTAAACTCAATTTTCATAATAAGTAAAGCATTTTTACCTAATTTTTCCTAAAATACTCCTTTTTAACTTCTTATCCCTATTTTACGGTATATTTTGCCTATACAATTTCCTGGCGTTCTATTAACTCAATTGCTAATTACATAAATATATAGAATCGGTGCATAAGGTTGAAAATAGCTTTGTGAAAACCCAATATAATACGTTTTCCGCACATTTACCGCATAGCTTCAGATTAAATGCATTGAATTCCCGAAACAACACCATAATCTATATTATCGGTTATAGTTATGATATTCTATGATGTTGTTGTGTTATTAAATATCGTTGCGTTAATTGTGTTATTACTAGTTGTGAAAATGTCCTTATTATTGGGCTTATCTTAGGCATAATTGCCTATTGACAACCCCTATCAGCAGTTTTAATAATAGTATAATCGATATAATTAATATAATCTAGCTTCATTCAATTTAACGCAT
>DAIUCV010000028.1:0-2218 GCA_036846005.1 Patescibacteria group bacterium
GGTGTTGCTTCAGTTGAGGAAAGCGGCGTTTCAGTACTTGGAGGGGGAGTTACATCTTGAGGAATGGTTGTTGATTCAGGTGTTACCTCCTGAGCATATGCTGGAATTATCGAGAAGAAATAACCATAGAAGGAGTTTAGTAAAAATAAAATAGAATAAAATATATGAAAAACCTTCTGATAAATTTTTCCGTTCATCTAAATGAAAATTTAACCTGTTTACGCTTGTATAATAAGATATTACTATTGGATTGTCAAATTATCTAGTTTGTGCCTGCCGCGCTAATACTACAAGTCTCTTTAAAGTTGTTCCCGGAGGATAGCAGGTTTGCAACGTAAGAGTGTTGGTATTATCTATTTTTCCCAAATATTTTGTATCATTTGCATTAACCACCCTTTTATCAAAAACAATATAGCTATACTTTATTCCTTTATAATATACAAACACTTCATCCCCCGTATTTAATTTCCCTATTAAATAAAATACCGCATTATAAAATCCGACATTATAGAAAGCATCTGTCGAATGGGCAAACAAATATACGTTGCCTCTATCTCCAGGTAAGGCCGTTCCTTTGGCGTGTGCAACTCCCTTTTTTAACTGTTTCAAAAAAATATTAGAATTTGTCGCATCAACATCGGCAATAATTACCGATTTTGCATAAATTTTAGGAATTACTATAGAAAAATCGGTATTTACAGGAGTAGGATCCCAAACTTGATGTTTATCAGAACCTTCAATCTTTAAGATATTCTTATAAATATTTCTTGCCTGAAAGGACGTTTCTTCTTTAAGTGCAGGAGCAAAAATTAAATATATTAATAGTAGAGAGAATATTATCAATAAATTGGGAATAATCTTTATTATTTTATTGGTTTTCTTAATTCTTTTAGACATTTAAATCAGTTGAAATTTTTTTGCCAATTCCTTAATTTTCTGAGGGGCTTTAACTAAATATTTAGTTATCAAATAGATTGAGAGAATTGATCCTAAAGCATCAAAAAATAAATCTCTCACTCTTGGCTCTCTTCCCGGAGTAAAAAATTGATGGAATTCATCTGATGCTCCATACAGAATTGCAAGTATTATTGAATAAATTCCAGCTTCTTTTTTGGGAACATTTGAATTAATAAGTGCACGATATAAAAGCATCGCTAATATAGCATATTCAATAACATGAGCTGTTTTTTTTACGATAAAATCCTGCCAAATTATTTCAGATGTGGATACGGTTGGACGGGCTGAAAAAAGGAAGATTACGATAGTCCAAATAACAATAGGAAGCCAAAAAATTAATACTTTTTTTAGATTAAATTTCGTGTTTTGAACTATTATCTTCTTGGCCATCAGAATTATTATAGCTTGTTTTCCTGCTGGTAAAAAATGAGTAGACAGCAAGTCCTAAAAATATTACTCCTCCTCCAGCAATAAAATAACTATAAGGCGGTATTTTACCGATTTTTTCTGATTCAATCAAAGGAGTTGATGTCGGTGTAATTAAACCGAGACTAATCTCATTGACAGAAAGGCCAGAACTGTCAGTAGATGTATCACCCAAAACGTCTGGTGATGATTGTATACTGGGTTTTGGAGTTGGTGTTTTTGTCGGCTTGGGTGTAGAAGTAGGAGTTGATGTAGGAGTTCTTGTGGGAGATGGAGTAGGTGTAGAGGTCGGAGCGGATGTCGGTGCTTGTGTCGGTTCTGGTATTGGAGTAGGTGTAAAACAAATTTTACTCGGGTCTCTAACACTTCTATCATTAGGATTTTCCTTAGTTGCTAAAGAAACAATATTCCAAACACCTGTACCATCCGTAACCCTTGCTCCAAATTTATTAGTTTCTATCACACTAAGGTCTATACTTTCTCTACCTTCACAAAGCTTTCCAGCACCATCACCATAAGAAACACAATCTTTTAATTCTTCATTATTTCTCAAATATATAATGTCGCCTGTATTGTTTAATTTATTACTCCAATCTATAACAAGAAACCCCTTAGAAGATAGGGTGCACATAAAAGTTTTTACGTTACCCGACTCGCTTCCATCTGTCAAACTATAATTCGAAAGATCTATATTGCTATCCGAATTGTTGAATATTTCAACCCAATCCGAGGTATCTGCAGAACTAAATTCATTTATAACTACTTGAGCTTTGATATCAGTGGGAAAAAGAAACAATGAGGAAATAAGAAGAACAAATACTTTTATGGACAGGTT
>DAIUCV010000028.1:2318-4951 GCA_036846005.1 Patescibacteria group bacterium
GCAGGAGAACAGGCACCAGGACCTGAACAATTTTCATAACTTATACTTGAACTAAGATACGAAAATGGATTTAGAGCTGACGTTCCCTGGCTTACTATAAAGTGGAGATGGCTGCCGCTGGAGTTACAGGATTGTCCCTGAATTACGGATGCAATTCTAGCACCCTCACTTACTTTTCCTACTTCGGTCTCTGTTCCCTTTCCTGCGATAATTGCCTGAATTGCTTCAAACTCAGCTCTGGCCTGAGATAATAATTGCTGATACTTTTTTTCGTCGTTTTTGGTTACCTGCAAAAGGTATGCCTTTGCTTTTTTCTGCGCATTTAAGTTCGCTTTTTGTACATTTAATTCTGCCTGTAAATCTTCCTGTTCTTTTTTCTGGTCTTTATAAACTGTTTGAGCTTGCTGTAATCGGAAAAGTAAATCCCTGTCCGATTCTTGAATTTTTTGTAAGTAGTGAAACCTTGACAGTGCTTCTTTTAAATCCGGTGCCGAAAGAATCATTAAAATAGGTTCTCCTACCCTTGTCATTTTATAAGTTTCTTTTGCTCTTTCCGAAAAAGCTTCTGTTAATGCATCAAGAGATCCTTCGAGTGTGTCTATTCTTCCCCCCAAAAGATTAATTTTACTTTCAGTCTCTTCAATCTTTAAGGTAGTTAATTTTATTTGCGCATCAAATTGGGCTATTTGATTCGATAAGGTTGTTGCCTGGGACTTTAATTTAGTGATCTCGTTTTGATATTCTTCAATTTGTTTTTGGAGCTGTTGAAGTTTTTCATCGGGACTTTGGGCAGATATAAAATTTACTGCGAAAAAAAAAGACAATAAAATGAAGACGGAAAAAATGAATTTAAAATATGTTTTCATCAAACTTTCCTAGCACGGGAAACCGCAAGTTGACTCCCGGCTATTGCTAAGGAAATTCCTATAACTATTTCACCCAATAAAATTATTCCGAAAAGACCAAACAATTTTAAAGTATCAATTGGTAAAACCGGAATTTCTTTAAAATAAGAAATAAGAGAAGGAGAGATATATAAAGTTAATATAATACTTATCAGCCAACCCAAAATGACTCCTATTAAAGTGTAGATTATTGCTTCGATAATAATCGGGCTTTTTATAAATCTTGATGTTGCCCCGACCAAATCCAAAATTTCTATTTCTTCCCTTCTGGTAGTCAAACGCATACTGACAATGACAAGTAATACCAAAAATGAGCTGGCGGTAAGAACCAATACAAATGCACCCCCTCCAATCTTTAAGTACCAAACAATGGTTTTTAATCTCTCTACAGTATCTTGTAAGGTGTTTTCCGGCCCCAGACTTGCGGTAAAACCAACTTGATCTACAATCGGATCTTTTTTGACTTCTTCAATAATATCCTTGGCAAAACTTAATTCTTTTACGGAAAATTCCAAACTTGCCGGAAATATCGTCGGACTCACAAGCTCTGATAAAAGAGGATTATCGGCAGTTGCCTTCTTATAAATTCCCAAAGCTTCTTCTTTGGAAACATAATTCACATCCTTGATGCGTACATCGCCTGCCAATTTTTCCTGAAGCGCGGAAACCGATTCGGAAGTTACGGAATCTTTCAAAAAAGCAATAATTTGCGGTCTCGTTTCGAAGTAATATAAAATTTTATTTGAAGAATAAACCAGAATCGCCAGGGTTGTTACAACAAAAAAGGTTAAGCTTAAAACAAAAGCCGCTGCAATTGCCTGAAAAGGTGATCTTCTGATATTTGATACTGCCGTTTTGATATGAATATTTGACATTTTTTTCATTTTGCTTTGGATTTATGATCTGTCAGTTTTCCTTTTTCAAGCTTTACAACTCTTTTTCCCATCTTATCTATTATACCCTCATGGTGCGAGGCAATAATTATGGTTTTTCCCTCTTTGTTTATTTTTTCAAACAGATCCATCATTTTGTCTGCCGTTTCCCAATCCAAGTTTCCTGTAGGTTCATCGGCAAGAATTAATTTCGGATTAACAACTAATGCTCTAGCTAAAGAAACTCTCTGTAATTCTCCGCCTGAAAGCTGGGATGGGAAAAGTTCGGATCTGGTATCCAATCCCACCATTTTTAAAACCCCATCCACTCTATCATGCCATTTATCCTGCTCTACCCCCAAAATTGCCAAGGCTATTTCCACATTTTCCCTTAGTGTCCTTTCGGGAAGAACCTTAAAATCCTGAAACACAACTCCTATTTGCTGTCTTAAGGCTGGGATATCCTTTTTGTCTATCTTAGTAATTTCAATATCATCAAGTAGTATTTCTCCCTTATCCGGAAGTAAGTCTCTTAAGATAAGACGAAGTAAGGTTGTCTTTCCGCTTCCTGAAGGTCCGGTTATGAAAATAAACTCTCCGCTTTTGACATCAAATGAGATATCGGATAAGGCGATTATGTTCCCGAAACTCTTGGTTAAATTTTTGATTTTTAGCATGGCAGGGGATATTTATTACAAAAACAAGCTTACTAAATTATACCCTAAGAAACAACCTTTGTTCCCATTCAAAATATTGGATACTTATTATGAAGAAAGTTACTGAATTACTTTAATCTTTCCGACGTCCATCAACCAACCGGCTTTTTTACCTGTGATAGTTTGTCCCCAAACTTGTA
>DAIUCV010000029.1:0-3127 GCA_036846005.1 Patescibacteria group bacterium
TGGGGAAATTAAGAATAAATTTTAGTGTGAAGAACGGTACGCTGGCGGCTATTCCACCGCCGCAATAGGTATATATCTGCTGTTCCGGCTTGACACCTAAGTAGTTCAGCATCTTTTTGATTTCCTCAGCGGATTTGAAGGTCTTGTCCGGATTGTAGAAATCACCGCTGGGCAGCAAAATGCCGTTCGGAATATGTCCGGGACGGTCAAAGAATTGGAGTTCCCCGAAATGCCAGTTTGCCTCCAACGCCTCCAGCAAGGCATAATTCTTCTTATCACCGGTTGCAGTAAGGAATTCCGGCAGGTTGACCCGCGCATCTTTGTTAAACTTTTTGATTTGGAAAGAGCCTTTCTCTGGAATAGATGGTACTTCAGTCGTTACCGGCAGCCCTTCTTCCTGCCATTTGAAAAGTCCGCCGTCCAGAATTAACAGGTCGCTTGTAGGGAAGCCGTGGTAATATAGGTCAAATAAAAGCCGGGTTGCCATTATTGAACCGCCCTGATCGTATATGATGATCTTTTTTCCGGGACTGATTCCCCAGGACTGGAAACGCTGTTCCATCTCAGAGATCGGGATATCCTGGATCCCATAAGTCATAAAGTCAACACTCACTGCACCGGGAATATGTTTTTCCTTGTAGATTTTAGTGGGGGATGCGTCGAGTATTAGAACGTCGGCATTTTTAAGATTTTTCTCAAGCCATTTAACTTTTATAAGATTGCCTTCGATTCCGTCTTGCGCGATTAAAAGTGGCGTAATGAGCAAGCAGAATGCAGCGGCAAGAAGAATACAATGGCCAAAAATATTTGACATGGCTGACCAAAGATTTATTCTTGAGGTTATTATAGTTGTGTTCATTTTTTCTCCTTTATAATTATCTTTTATTTAGTTCTGAAGAACTTTCAGTTCCAAACAATTCGTATGGTCTTTTACTAAAATTTTCGTTGAACAAAAAAACTGCAAGGAAGATATATGCAATAAATCCGAGAATAATAAGCATCTGAACCATGGATGTTTTTTGAATCTCCTGCTTTGTTTTTACAGCACAGACTTCACCAGGGCAGTATTGAGCTTTTTCTTTATAAAACAGTGAATAAAATTTACATCCTAAACAAATACCAAACGCCGTTTCAAAGAATAAGAATGCGAGGCAAATCAGGCAGATAAGACCTGTTATTGGGCTATAGGCATTTATTACCACCAGAAGAATGAACATTGTAGCTGCCAAAACTACACCAATTATCCAGGCAAACTTTTTTTGCTGAGCCCCAACATATTCGGGGACTTGATTCCTAACGATCAAACGCCCAATTATTAAAGAAGGAGAAAATTTAGGATTGACCGACACACGTATTAAAATATCTGTAAGGAATATTGTAATAGCATACTTTAGCAATAAAAAATCCTCCTTAAGAACGACTACCAGTATCGAGATAAACATCATTAAGAACAGTATTCCTGCTGCTGCTCTTATTTCCCGTTCATTTAAAACGGGAATGTTATATCCCGCAACATCTTCTCCAAAGTTTATTATTTTATTCATCAGGTTATATCCTTTCCAAATTCAGTTTTGCAATATTCATAATAGAATTTTTGATTTAAGTTTATTTTAAAAGCTATTTTCTGGTGCAAGAATATGTAATCTAACAAATAACTGAAATAGAGAGTCAACATACAGCGGGTTATAGTAAACCAACGGCGCAATTATGTCAACAGATAAAGATGTAAAGAGTACTAAGTAATTATATTTAAGGAAAACAGCTTTCAATTTATTTGACTGACCTCCTTATATTTGTTCATCAGAAACTAAATACGAAGAGTGCAAAATGAAAAAGGTAAGAATTTGCCGAAGCATATAAATAGCAGGATGAAGATATCAATCAATATAGAACGTTTTAAATTTTATTTGTGGGTTGGGTTTGCTTATCTATTGCTTTGGTTGTTCATAGATTTAGTAAATTATACCGGTCCGTTGCTGGCAGAGGTTTTCAATAATATTTGGCGATTTGTTTACATTGTTATTGCCAATTTTATTTTTTTCGAGTTCACTCTCCCTTTTATAAAGCGGAAAAGGAAATATTTCCTTTACAATATTCTTCTCTTCCTTTTAGCTTTATGGTTTCAGTTAATTTTATGTTCCTTTGGCGTGTATGCATGGAGATACATTGGGATCCAGCTGCATATTTATACTGCCTTACTAACATTCTCCTCACCGTCACACGCAGTTTCTGCTCAAGCTGCATATGGCGTGATGTCAATTTTCTTTTTTGGAATTATTAAACATGTTTATGATTATAAAAAATTAAAACTGGCAGCGCAGCAGCTGCGCATTGAAAAACAGCAGGCAGAATTGAATTACCTCAAGTCACAAACAAATCCGCATTTTTTATTCAACACGTTAAATAATATTTATTCATTGGCAAGGGATAAGTCAGACCGAGCTCCGGAATCAATTTTACGTCTGTCAAAAATATTACGTTTTATGTTATATGAAACCGGCGGTGAGTATATAGCTATAGAAAAGGAACTGAAAATTATAAGTGATTATATTGCTCTTGAAAAACTTCGTTACGATGATTCTTTACATATCAATTTTAACAATGATATTGAGGATATGAACCAGGCGTTACCGCCTCTGCTGCTGATACCAATAGTAGAAAATGCCTTCAAACATGGTGTATCTGAAACAAGGGGTCATCCTTTTATTGATATTCATCTTTCAGTTAAAAACCGGCTTTTAGTATTTGTTGTAAAAAATTCCACCGAGAAATTTTCTGAGGAACAGAGTGTAAAAGAGAATATCGGCCTTTCTAATCTGAGACGCCAATTGGAATTGCTCTATAAAGATTACAACCTATCTCTTCAACAGGGCGAATCTATGTTCACAGCTTCTTTAAAAATTAATCTTGCAAGCCATGTCTAAAATAAAATGCATTATAATAGAAGATGAGCCGTTAGCTGTAAAAATTTTATCAGATTATATTTCGCAAGTGCAGTTTCTTGAATTACAAAAAACTTTTAAAGATGCTATTCTTGCAACCGATTACTTGCGTACTAATCAGACTGATCTTATTTTCTTAGATATTCATCTTCCCAAATTAAAAGGCATGGCATTTTTAAAAACAC
>DAIUCV010000029.1:3227-4378 GCA_036846005.1 Patescibacteria group bacterium
GAATACATCAAAATCGTAACAGCCAAAAAAGCATATCTTCCTAAAATGAGCACAAAGGAAATCGAGTCCCTCTTACCACCAGATCTCTTCAAGCGTATTCATAGATCCTTTATCATTTCATTAAATAAAATTGAGTCCTATAATGCCGAAACGGTTGAAATTAATGGCGTGTCCATTCCAATCGGTAGAGACTATAAAAATATTATAGAAAACTTGTAGCTTTTCATATCCCCCCCCTTTTTCTAATTCTCAAAGGGTTTCCTTTTTTATTTCTAATGCTTACTGCTAGCGACCCGCGGCTTTGCGAGGTCGCGGAATTTGTAACCGAAACTCTCCTTAATTACTAACATTTATTTGATGACCGAAATTTAAATTAAGTCCAAAACCCGCAATCTCACAAAACCCATATTACTAGCGGTTATTATTTTGCGTCTGATATTTTTTCGTTTTTAATAGGAGAGTAGTCTGTTTTAATCTGTCCGTTCACTTTCAATTTATCAAAATAACATTTTACTCCAGTTGCCGCATTCATATCTTCAACGTTCTGAATGTGAAAATGTAAATGTGGTTCTGATGAGTTACCCGAATTTCCACAAAGGCCTAATAATTCTCCTTGTTTTACATTTTGTCCTTGTTTTACTCTTATTGTGTTTTGTTTAAAGTGTGCAAAAAACAAGTATTCATTTTTATCTGTCTTTATGATTACCGTATTTCCAGGAGCGTACATTGGATTTAGTTCACTTGGTTTATTGTCTTTAATTCCATCAACCACTAAAACTATTTCTCCATCACAAGGAGCAATTAGTTCTTTACCAAAAGCATAATAATCTTCATTGGTTATTCCATCTGTTTTGAATGAATTTCCTCTTTCGTCTTTAATAACTATGTCAAAAGCATTTTTCTGTGCTTGATTTTCGACGTGATAATTTAATTCTTTAGTGTCGCCTCCCCAAATAACTGTCCATTCACCGTCAAATGGTAATTGCAATTTTGTAATATTCCGTTCCATTTTCGGTAAATTTTCGTCAGTGAAAGGTTTTATGAAAAGTCCATTAATCTTTGAATTATTGTCAACCGAAATATTTACAGCAAATAATGCTCTTTCAAAATTTGTTTTGTAAGAAGCATAAGTTCCATTTACATACTTTACA
>DAIUCV010000030.1:0-4079 GCA_036846005.1 Patescibacteria group bacterium
TCGTTGGCGTGTTTTAAAACGCCTATTCTAAAAGCAATTCTTCCTATTCTTCCGAAACCGTTTATTCCAACTTTTATCATGGCAGTTTAAGTATCTATGTTTAAGTTTAAGATAAATCATCCCGACAAACCAGAGATATTTTTCAAAAATTAATTTAGCGCTTCTATTCCAGGCAGAGTTCCTTTTGCTAAAAATTCCAAACTTGCTCCACCTCCAACCGATATCCAGTCAAAAGACTGGGCAATATTTAATAAATTAATGGCTTTAACCGTATCTCCACCCCCTGCAACTTTAAAAGCTTCCTGATTTTTAGCTATGGCTTCAAAAACCCTTTTTGTTCCCATTCTGTGACCCTCTTCTTCAAATTTCCCAACCGGTCCGGTAAGGATAATTGTTCCTGCTTTCGCTATTTCTTCTTCAAAATTTTCAATAGAGTGAATAGTTATATCTTCTTTATCGGGAAGAAGGGTTGCTATAATTTCTTTTTGATTTAAATTATTTTGGATAAATTCAGGTAAACGGCCTCCAATTAGAATTTTATCTGCAAATTTTTCAAAAGAAGCAATATAAGTTATTTTATCTTCTTTTACTCCTCCTATTATCACAACTACCGGTTTTCGGGGGTTTGTTAATACTTTTGCTAAATTCTCAACCTCCTGTCTAAACCTGAAACCCGCTGCATGGGGAAGTAATTTGGGTAATCCCACAATTGAGGCGTGTACTCGATGCGATACTGCAAAATCTTCATTTACGTAAAATTCTCCCAGGTTGGCGAGTGCTTGAGCAAATTCCTGACCATTACTCTCTTCTTGGGGGTTAAAGCGCAGGTTTTCCAACATTACAAGATCTCCTTCTGGAGGCATGGTGGGAAATTCCTCTATAAAATTTATATTTTTATTTAAAAGATTTGCAAGCTCACCACAAACTCCCCTTAGACTTAAAAGGCTATCTTTCCCTTGCGGCCTTCCTTTATGTCCCAACAATAAAATATTTGCACCTCTTTCTATTAAATAATTTATTGTGGGTAGTATAGCCTTAAGTCTGTAATTTTCTTTGAGATCCACATCTAAATCTGCCCTGACAAGGACTCTTTTTTGGGATAAATCAAAACTCTCAATTTCTGGAAGCTTCATATGCTGAAATTTTATCTATTCTTCTTTGGTGTCTTTCTTCTTCGGGAAAGGGTGTATCTACAAAAACTCCCACAATCTTCTCGGCATGATTATCGTCTATATAAAGTGAACCCAATGCCAAAATATTCGCATCATTGTCTTCTCTTGCTTTTTTAGCCATTTCCTCTGTCAAACAAACAGCAGCTCTTATTCCCTTTATTTTATTTACGGCAATAGCTTCTCCATTACCGCTTCTGCCTATCACAATTCCCAGGGATCTATATTCTTTTGCCACCTTTTCGGCCAAAGGAATAACAAAATCAGGGTAATCGTCTCCCTGGTCATAATTTAAATTACCCAGATCTTCAACTTCATGACCCCAACTTCTTAAGTCTTCTTTTAGGCTTTCTTTCAACCAATATCCAGCGTGATCGCTGGCAATATAAATTTTCATAAATCAGGCAAATCCTTCAATCAAGTCTAACAATTCTTTTTCAGGACTTTCGGCTTTTACAATATCCGTAGCAACAGCAACACCCATAGCCCCCAGTTGCAAACTAACTCTCACGTCATTATGGGAATGTACTCCGGCTCCGACGATTAGAGGAATTCTGGCATCTTTAGCAATTTCAGCTGCTTTTTCTATAATTTGCGGGTGGGCTTGAGAGACAGAAGTGGTTTTGCTTCCTATCAATTCCGCAGGTTCATACGCCACAAATGTCGGTTTTAATTTAACAATTTCTTTCAACTCGTTTAAATCCTGGGCAAAAACCAGGGTTTTTAAACCAACTTCCTGGGCCCTTGTATGAGCTTTTTCAAGCAGATTAAAATCTCCAAATTTAGCCTCAGAATGATTTAAAAAAGTACCTACAGCCCCATCTTCAAATACTGCCTCAGCCAAAATACTTCCGGTACTTGCTCCATATTCAACAGGGTCAATTTTTTGAGTCCAGACTTCCAGTCCGCAAGTTTCTACTACCTCCTTGATATCACTGGCCTGCACCACAGGTATAACTTTATGCTGTGTTTGGCTGGCTATCAAATTTAAAAGTTTAGCCAAGGCAATAGCATTAACTCCGGTACCTTCTTTAAATGTCTTAAAATTTACAAATATCATTCCTGAATACCTAAAGCTCGGTTTGTTTTTGCTTTGTCAAATCCAATAATACTTTCTTCTTCTCCGCTGTCTTTTTTAACTACAGTAAAAGGAACTCCCAAATATCCGTTTGATTTTGCTAACATTTCATCCTTGGCCGCATCATCCTGATCAACCAGTTTTTCTACAAATGAAATATTCTTCTCGGTAAGATGGGTCTTTAACATTCTGCAATATGGACAGGTTGCTGTGGTATATATAGTAACTTGCAATTTATTCACCTCCTTATATATAAGATTTTAATATCTTTTGCCAAATTTTCCTATTTTATTGGGTAACCAAACCTCAGGGCAGTATTAAAAAGCCATAAATCTAAGTATTTATATGTATTTGTCAAAAGCAAAAATCCCAAAATTGAAAGAATAATACCGGCAACCAGCGAAATTTTACCGGAATATTTTGTCAAAACCTTGATATATTTGGGGGCTGATGCCAGGGTTAAAGAAACCACAATAAAAGGAAAAGAAATTCCCAAAGAATAAAATAATAAAAGAAGGGTTCCTTTATAAAAGGTAGCTGAAATAGCAGCCAAACTTAAAATCGAACCCAAGATTACCCCCACACAAGGAGACCAGCTTACACCAAATACAATTCCGATAAGGAAAGATCGTAAATACCCTAAGTTATTAACCCAGTTTGGCAACTCAATTCTTTTCTCTTTCGCTAAAAAGGGAATTTTCAGTATTCCTGCAAACTCCAAACCCATTAATAAAATAATTGCTCCGCCTATTCTTTGAATAAGAAAGTCATAGCGCCGTAGAAATCCTCCAAAACCCGCAATTGCTGTACCCAGCAGAACAAATACCAGAGAAAAACCCAACACATAAAAAATACTGGAAATTATTATTTTTTTAAGGTAGGTTTGATATCCCTTAATCTCCAGATCTTTTAAAGATACTCCGGCAACATAACCCACATAGGCTGGTATCAGAGGTAAAACACAGGGAGCGAAAAAAGAAATCACCCCTGCCATAAAGGCAATTGGAATATTTACATCAATCATTTTTTTATTCGGGCATCAACTTAATAAGCATAAACATTACTAAAATTCCCAAAAGAAACGAGCCCGCTACACCGAGTTTTCCCTTTACCCGGGATTCTTTAACCAGTTCGGGTAAAATATCGGCTGAGGCTATATACAAAAACATTCCGCTGGCAACCCCCAGTAAAGGTCCTATAAAATTTTGGGATTTCTCCATCAATAATAGTGTTCCTATCACCCCCAAGAAAGTTGTACTGGCGGACAAGATATTTATTATAAATATCTTAACTTTGGACATACCTGTTGAAAGCAATACACTATAATCCCCAATCTCTTGGGGAATTTCATGGAAAAAAGTAGACAAAGCAACTACAAAACCCAAGGGAGGGCTGGCAACAAAGCTAACACAAATAATAATTCCGTCTATAAAGTTATGCAGGGTGTCGCTTATTACAATCAGGGGTACTGCTGACTTTAAAGAATGTTCGTGTGTTTCGTGGTGATGATAGTGAATTAGAAAATCCTCGGCCAAGAAAAATCCGACCAGACCTACAAGAATCAGGACAAAGACACTTTCCCCTCCTTTCTCAACAGCAGCCGGCAGTAAATCAAGAAAAGTAACTGTCAACATAACCCCTGCAGCAAAAGATATCAGGTAAATTGAATATTTTTTAGCTAAATCTTCTTTCACCAAGACAATCATTCCACCCAAAAGTCCGGCTATACTACCCAAAAAAGCCAAAAGGAAAATATATAAATTTCCGGTCATAATTTAGGAAAACATAAAACCCAAGACTTTAAGCCACATAGGCTGTTCTACGGAAAGAAT
>DAIUCV010000031.1:0-3927 GCA_036846005.1 Patescibacteria group bacterium
TAAATACAAAATAGTTTTATTAAATATAAATTTTAAAGAAAGGGAGACCAGTCGGAAATAGGCATTACGTTTTGTGAGATAAATGCAATGGAAAATAGGTATATTGGAATAATCAAAACCAGCATTACCAACTTAAATTCTTTCTTAATTAAATTATCTTTAAAAGCTACAAAGAGAAACGGCACAATGGGTAGAGCGTATCTGATGATGTCTCTATGGGATACAAATAAAATTGAAAAGAAAAATATTCCTACAAACCAGGCAAGTTCTGTTTCCTTTTGTTTAATTAAGTTAAATAATCCCAACATGCCGAAAAGATAAACAAATATGACTTCTTCCAGCCAAAAAGTTCCTACCCACGGGGCAGCGAAATTAAATATTTGGAAGGGAGGGAAAAGCAGATGAATATTGTCTCCCGAATGAAAATAAGCCAAAAAATCGTTAAAACGAATTTTATAAAATATAAAGACTCCCAGAAGGGAAAGGGGAATAAGCAAAACATAAAGCAATTTTTTATATTCAAAGGATTTTAGCCATTTACCAAGTGAAACACTTACCATTTTATTGATTTCCGGAAATAAAATTATAAAAATATAACTTATAAAAAGTAAGATTGCAGGGGACTTGGTTAGTTGAGCAAGACCGCCAAATATTCCGGCAAAAAGATATTTCTTATTTTTGAAAAAGTATAAAGAAGCAATAATCAAAGCAATAAAAAGAGGTTCGCTAGATCCAACGGAACGAACAATTAACCAGCGGGCGGGAAAAACTGAGAAAACTGCAGTAATCCACAATGCATCTTTTTCCGTAACATAAAGACCGATGAACTTATAGAAAATAAATATTGCAAAAATTGAAGAAAGAAGTGTTACGAAAAGCATGGAATAGGGAAATCCGAGAAAGGAAGCAAACGCCTTAATCAGAAGAGGAAACAAAGGAAAATGAGCTGCATAATATTCATTCGGCAGTGGAAAAGAAAACATTTCTTTGATAAGGGTCGGATTGTAGAAAGTTTTAGCTACAGCCAAAAATAAAGGTCCGTCGTAGTTAGCTACGATCGTAGCCATACCGTTTGTAGATAGAGGAATAGTCCAAAAGGATTCGATTCTCAAGAAATAGGGAAGCCAAATAAGAAAAGTGGGAACAAGTGAAAGAAGAATGATCGGTATAAATTTCCCTATTTTTTTAAGCATCCTAAGAAATGATACTACGTTCAGCTTCCTATTTACAACAAACCCCTCCCCAAATAGAAGTAGGCAGTCAATTTATGCTAGACTTTCAATTGGAATGCAAAAAGTAGAAAAAATTTCGGTATTTTTTCCGGCTTATAATGAGGAAGCAAATTTGGAATCTACGGTAAAAAAAGCCAGGGATGTACTTTTAAAAATTGCCGAAGAATGGGAAATTATAATAGTAAACGACGGCTCCAAAGACGATACTTTAAAAATTGCCGATAGTCTAAGCAGTTTTGATAAAAGAATAAAAATAATCAATCATGAGGTAAATAAAGGTTATGGAGAGGCTTTAAAATCGGGTTTTTATTCTGCAAAATATCCCTTAATTGCTACAACAGATGCCGATGGTCAATTTGATTTTTCCGAAATTACCAAACTCCTTGAAAAAATAGATAAGGTAGACGTAGTTATCGGTTATCGAATGGATAGAAAAGATCCGTTTTTTAGAAAATTTTTCGGTTGGGGTTGGACATTTCTTGCCAATATTATGTTAGGCATTAGGGTAAAAGATGTAGATTGTTCGTTCAAATTGGTGAAAAAGGAGGTTATAGATAGAATTCCCAAACTTCAATCATCAAGAGGGGGAATGATATCTCCTGAACTATTGGCAAAAGCGAGAAAATACGGATTTAAAATAGATCAGGTGGGAGTACACCACTTTGAGAGAAGAAAGGGTCATCAAACTGGAGCGGACATGAATGTGATAATAAAAAGTTTTTCAGATCTTTTTTCTCTTTGGTTACAACTTCGATGATTCCCAAAATAATATATTGGATAAAGAATAATAAAGAAGAAACCATTATTCTTGTTCTGATTATATTTTTAGGTGCATTTTTAAGACTGTATAAAATTGACCAATATATGACTTATTTGGGAGATGAAGGAAGAGATGCAATTATCGTGAGAAAACTTCTTACGAATTTTGATTTAGTATTCGTAGGTCCGGGAACATCCGTTGGAAATATGTATCTGGGACCCCTCTATTATTATATGATGGCACCAGCCTTGCTTTTCGCTAACTTTAGTCCTGTTGGACCCTCAATAATGGTTGCACTTTTAGGGGTTGCTACCATCATTTTTGTTTGGTTTGTTACAAGAAAGTGGTTTGGAAAAATAGGAGCGTTTATGGCGGCAATTCTTTATGCAATATCCCCGGTTGTAATAATTTTTTCCAGACACTCATGGAATCCAAATATCATGCCTTTTTTTGCTCTTCTTACGATTTATTCGTTATGGAAGGTTTGGCAGGAGCATAAATGGAAATGGCTATGGATACTGGGTATTACCTTTGCATTTGTTCTACAGTCCCATTATCTGGGTTTGGTACTTCTGCCTTTAATAATTATTTTCTGGATTTTAACATTAAGAGATTTATATTTGGAAAAGATAACAGATAGGAAATTAGAGATAAGAAAGTATTTGAAGAATTCGTTGCTACTTCTAGTATTTTTTATCGGATTGATGTCTCCTCTTATCTTGTTTGATGCAAAACATAACTGGAGAAATATCAAAACGATGCAAACCTTCTTTTTGGAAAGAAAAGGATCGGTTTCATTTAGTCCTATTTTATCAATTGAAAAAATTTATCCGACATGGCAACTTATCTCCACAAGATTGGTGTCAGGAACCGATATTCAAATTGGAAAAATAGTTGCGATTATATTCTTGATTTTAGTAGGTTATATAATTTTCAAATTATTCCAAAAAGGTTTTACCGAAAGCATAAAAAAAGCATTTTTATTAGTAAGTTTATGGTTATTGATCGGAATTGTTGGTCTTTCTTTCTATCATCAGGAAATTTATGATCATTATCTAGGATTTTTATTTCCTGCCCCATTTATTTTATTAGGAGCAATTACCCAAAATATTGCAGATTTAAAAAAACTATTAGGAAATGTTTTCATAATATTATCTTTGTTTATTTTGATTTACGTAAATTTAACAAATAGTCCCTTAAAAGCAGCTCCGGGAACGCAACTTCAAAATACAATAGAGGTAGCCAGGAAAATACAACAAGAAGCAGATGGAAAAATATATAATTTTGCTGTTATTGCAGATAGAAATTATGAGGGTGCTTATCAGTATTTTTTGGAACTTTGGGGTACACGTATTGTAATGATAGATCCCCAAAAGTATAGAGACACTTTAGCTAACCAGCTTTTTGTGGTTTGTGAATATGAAAATATAGAAAAATGCCAACCCACGAGTAATCCCAAAGCTGAAGTTGCCAATTTTGGTTGGAGTAAGATTCAGGAGAAATGGGATGTTGATGGAGTAGTATTGTTTAAATTGGTTCACAAAATATGAATTTAAAACAATTGGGAGATAATTTATATAAATATTCGCAAAAATTATTCAATAAAATTTACAAAAGTAAAATTCCCTTAAGAAAAGACATTGTTCTGGATATAATTTTGATTTTATTGTTAGTCGCACTCTCAGTATGGGCTGGGAAGGGAGTATTTAAATATAACATTTATTATACCCACGATTTTGACCATCATATAGCCAGAAGTTACGATGCAATAAAGACAATAATGGAGGGACATTTTCCCTTAAGATGGGCAGGAAGTCTTAATTATTTTTGCGGAGTCCCAATCTTTAATTTTTTTTACCCCCTTTTATATTATTTGGTAATTATCTTGGAATTTGTAACCAACCGAGTAATTTTCCCCTTAAAACTTATTAGTTT
>DAIUCV010000032.1:0-3412 GCA_036846005.1 Patescibacteria group bacterium
CCGGTGGGATGCAATAAAGGCAGGATAAATTGCAGCGATCGGTGACTGAAATTCTTAGATATTCAATTTTTCTGCCATATTTATCAATTAAATTTTTCAATTTATCTCCTTTCCAAGCAGGGGAGGTTAAGCCGTTTCCAGCTTAGCCCTTTCGGCTTTGGCTCATACCACCAAGGCAACAGAATCCAAAGCTCGGAGATTTTTTAAAAATTTGTAATCCTCCGGTGTATTAACATTAAAAAACAAAAAATCTGTATCATCCTCATTAAACTTATTTTCCACTTTCGCTATTTTGATTCTCAACTTGGGGTTTTTCAAAAGAGAAAGTAAAGAAAAGTTTCCTTGTTGAAGTTGTTCTTCAATCAATAGTCTGTCCCTTTGAAAAGCGCTTCTCAATCCCACTTCCTTCTAAATGGTATATTTCCTCCGAAGGAAGTAACTTAAACAGTGAAACCTGACATAGAAAACAGTTGGGCATCTTTGACCTTTACTAAAATATAGGAGTAGAATTTTTAAAAGCAAACATAAATGCTCTAAAGGGGGGATAAAATATAGGGTGGTGAATAAAACTAGCGTATTTTTTGAGCTTGACTTTTGAATGAAAAATTTTATTTTGCTAAATCTAAAACGATGCCGCGGTAGCTCAGTCGGTAGAGCAACGGACTGAAAATCCGTGTGTCGCCAGTTCAATTCTGGCCTGCGGCACCATTAAAAGCAGGGATTAGGGACTAAGGATTAAGGATTGTTTTTTTAATCCCTGATCCCTAATCCTTAATCCCTGTCTTGTTCCGCCACCGTAGCTCAGTTGGTAGAGCAAGGGTTTCGTAAACCCTAGGTCACCCGTTCGATTCGGGTCGGTGGCTGTGGATTTTCGAAGAAAAAAAGATTATTCTTTCTTAGATGCAAAAGAAGTGAGTTAATTTATGTACGACAAACTAAAATCCATAGGTTGGACTATTATAGGCACTGGCATCGTCCTTGCAATGATAATGCTTACAATTTTTTTTATAAAAGGGGGAGTATGGCTGGCCAGCAAGGTCCTTCCTTGGCTTCAGGTAATTATGTGGCTAGTTTTTACACTAGATATTCTGATAATTCTTCCTCTGGGAATTTTTAAAAAAACTAAGGGCGCTTCGGGTATTGCGCTTTTCTTGTCATCATTTGTTTACGGTTTGACGCTCTGGTTGTGGGGATTATTGCTTACCTATATGATATGGGGAATTGTTCCAGTTATCATTGGATTGTTTATTATGGGTGTAGGTGTTGTCCCAATTGCAATGCTGGCAGTCGCTATCGAAGGTGACTGGGCAATTTTCTGGCAACTTATACTTCTTTTGGTCATAACAGTTGGTTCAAGAGCACTAGGCTATTATTTTACTCGACGGGCTGATGAATTAGCCTATCAATCAAGATTTGAAGAGGTACAATAAACCACCCTAGGTCACCCGTTCGATCCGGGTCGGTGGCTGATTATTTTCATAAAACAAAAAATTAAAAACTTCGGCGGAACGAGCTAGAATGATTAGTAAGATCTTTATGAAACCGGCAAAATTAAATCAAAAACTTAATGGGTCCAACAATTCTACTCGATAAATCCGCTCTCGAGTGCCTATCAATAGAAGAAATCTCTGTTTTATCCAAGTATTACTATTTACTTGTTACTCCAACTTTAATTTTTGAAATAATGGGTGATATTAGCAAACCACCCCAAAAAGGGATACTATCAAAAGACAAAGTAAGCCAACTATCTCAAAAAATATTATCCACTGATGGTTTTATGAATATTAATTATCAATCTTTGTGTCTGGCAAATCTTCTTGGTTACGACGTTCCTATGACGGGAAAACCAGTAGTGGAACCTGGGGTGTCTTTGAAGACATCCACGGGGCAAAAATTTATTTTTTTTGACGAACCTTTAGTGAGGAAGGTATTGCAAGATTGGAGTAATGGAAACTTTACCGAGGCTGAGGAGAATACCTCAAAACGCTGGAGAGAGGCTTTAAAAAAGCTAAACTTGGAGCCTTTTCAAGGAGAAGTCAGCAAATCCTTTGAGAAGGTGCCCAAAATGAAAACCTTAAGCGAACTCAAAGCGTTTTTGGACGAAAAAATTTCCAATCCTGACCCCGGTATTCAGTGGGAAAATATAGCCAACGTTTTCCATGCATTCATAGAGTCATGGGCTTTTACGATGAATTTACAGGATCAAGCCCTGAAAGATATAAACACTCTAATTTATAACAGATGGCATAAAGACCAATTACCAACCCTCGCTGTGTTTGCTTCTTACGCCAATTATTTACTAAAAGTAAGCTATTTATTCAGCTTCGGCTTACACAGTAGATTACTAACACCAAAGCGGTCAAATGCCTTTGATATCGAATATCTTTACTATCTGCCGTTTTGTATGGTGTTTTCTTCGGGTGATAACTTCCATGTAGAAGCTGCTCCACTCTTATTAAGAAGAGACCAGCAATTTATACATAGAGATGAACTAAAGAAGGACTTAAAAGGTCTTAAAGAAGATTGAGTTCGTAGACCCATGTTGTCCGCAACGTCGGATTAAATAATAATCTGTGGCCTTCCCCAACTTGAGACAAACCGAATTTGGACTTATTTTGTTTTCAGACTCTTTTTCAGACTGTCTTCCAGACTGATTTCCAGACGCCGCTGGCGTATTTTTTCTTTCAGGAATTTCTGAAAGGAGTCCTGGTCTATCCCCTTCTCTTCCATCCGCCTCCCCCATTTCAGGTACTCCTCCGTAAATAATCTGAAATCCGTCAATATCTTGTAATGCACCTCGATGTCAGTAAGAGTAGTTCCAAATTCGCAAAGCTCCCATCCCCAGGAATTGTCTTTGGTCCGAAACAATCTCCAAGTATAACCGGTTTTGGTATCTAACAATAAGGCTGGCCATAGGGCATTTGCTTCTGGCATATATACTTGGAATCTCCCTATTGGATAACCTAATGAATCTACGGTTTCGCTATCAAATTTTTTCGGTTCAACTGCAAATTCTTCCAGTCGGTTTTTAGATGGCTCTTTTTTACAAGTAATTATGGCCGATATTAAAAATAAACCAAGTACTGAAAAAAGAAAAGATTTTAAATTTATTCTCATATTATCCTCCTGTTTGGTTAAAATATAAGCAAAATTTACAACTTTCAAAGCTCGTAGTCCCTAAACTTTTTCCGATAACTTTCGTATAAAAAACAGTCAAAAAAAACTTGACAGGGGACTAATACTTTCGTATTATTATACCGAATAAGATTGTGGTAATATCCTCGTCCGAATGGATCCCGTAGGGATAAGTTATTACCCAAGCTTGAGATAAAAGAAGTTCTTTTAAATACCCAATCTAAGAAAAAATATAATATATTTTTCTTGACAAACGTTGCAGATAGGTTATATTGCA
>DAIUCV010000033.1:0-3356 GCA_036846005.1 Patescibacteria group bacterium
ACCTCTTCCTTGGCCTCAACTGCCTGATGAAGTCCGTCACTCCAGCGTCTGCCGATCATTAACCTTCCCGTAAATTCGTCAACTATAATAACCTGGTTGTCTTTGACTATGTAATCTTTATCTTTCAAATAAAGAGTTCTTGCTCTTAAGGCATTTTCAATATGATGAATTGCGTCAAAATCCTTCTCGTACAAGTTGGGGACTCCCAATATCTTTTCGACTTTGGAAACTCCATGCTCGGTAAGTGAAGCGCTTTTGGTTTTTTCATCGATCGTAAAATCCGTATCAGAATTTAATTTATCAATCATTTGGGCAAATTTATAATATTTTTCAGTAGGTTCGGTATCAGGAGCCGAGATGATAAGTGGAGTTCTTGCTTCATCGATTAATACAGAGTCAACCTCATCAACTATGGCAAAATAATGTCCTCTTTGAGCCATTTCTTCAAGACTCTGGACCATGTTGTCTCTAAGGTAATCAAAACCGAATTCATTATTTGTTCCGTAGGTTATATCGGCAGTGTAAGCTTCTTTTCTTGTTGCAGGTTTAAGATGCGCCAATCTTTCATCACCATGGCTTGTGTCTGAAAACTCAGGGTCAAAGACAAAAGATTTCATCTCCTGAACAATTGATCCGACACTAAGACCCAACAAATGAAATATCGGACTATTCCATCCGGCATCTCGGCGGGCAAGGTAGTCATTGACTGTAACCAAGTGAGCACCTTTACCGGTTAAAGCTCTAAGATAAAGAGCAGGAACGGCTGATAAAGTCTTTCCTTCTCCTGTTTTTTGCTCAGCTACTTTTCCCTCAAAAAGAGCAATTGCCGCCATTAATTGAACATCAAAAGGTCTAAGACCTATTGCCCTCCAGCTCGCCTCCCTTACCAACGCAAAAGCTTCGGGAAGAATAGACTCCAGTATTTCACCTTTCTTAAGTCTTTCTTTAAATTCGCTGGTCTTTTTTTTGAAGTCTTCGTCTTTTAATTTTTTAAACTTAGAATCCTGTTCGTTAATCTTTACGACAATTTTGGATAATCTATCCAATTCTCTTTGATTTAAGTCTAATAATTTTGAAAAAATATTCATACGACTCTGAAGCTAATTATACTTATATTTGAGAATTTATTCTATCATATCTTCCAAAAATAACTGGATAAAAATTGACTATAGGGTATATTTATGCTAGTATTTAAGCCTGGTATTGAACGAACTATAGCTCTTTTAAATCCAACCAAATTTCCCCAATTTTACAGCCTTGAAAGGAGGCTAAAATGAATCAATTACAGAATGCTTTTAATCGGCTTATGATACCCTGTCCCAAGTGTAATGGCAGTGGACAATCCGGGGTATTTAAAAAGCACCCGTGCTCCAAATGCGGAGGCACAGGTCAAATTAAAACCCGACCATTTTGGGTAGGACCAATGGTAGTTTTCGGATTTATATTCTGCCTGGCAATTCTCATGGGTATAGCTTTTTTAACGGCTAAACCCGCAGCGGCAGAATCACCAGAAGGTGTGGCACCGGCCAGTTTCGATATTCTTGTTGAAAAAAATTCATCTGAAGTGTCAGAAGAAAGCATTGCAGAACCGGCACCTTGTCACGTATCCGATAAATACCCTGAAGAAATTCTGCGGTGGTGCGAATTAATTACCAAGTACGCACACGAGAACAACATTCCTTCCAACATGATTGCGGCAGTAATGCTACAGGAGTCTGGCGGTAATCCAAGTATCAGATCACACTGCGGAGCTGTGGGTTTGATGCAAATCATGCCGAATGATACTACTTGGGAAGAACAATCACGTTGTGATTTTGATGGAAGTTTATTTCAAAACCGTCCATCCTCTGCAGATCTTACCGACCCGGAATTTAACATCAATCATAGTGCGAGAATGCTTGCAGAGCTTTATCAGGAATCTGACGATTGGCGGGAAGCATTAAAAGCATACGGTCCAAAAAATTATGGATATGGTTATGCTGATCTTGTCCTGCAACATTTTGAAAACTACAAATAAGGGGGAAGTCGGATTTAAAATATAATTAAATTATCAAACCCCAGAGGAGGTTACAAAAAACCAAATCTGGGGATTTTTTTGCTTATTTTTACTTTGAGGATTTAACCCATTTGTAATTCAATTGAAGCGAAAGAAGAAATACTATAAGCATTATGATTTGGCAGGCAATGCATACTGGACATATTACTTTTATGAAAAATAGTTCTAAAATCGTTAATCTCAAACAAAAAAGCATACCAAAGGCGGTCATTCCCAAAGCCATTTTCTTCTTCTTGGTAAGCGACGAAAAAAGTATAACCGCATAACCTATTAACCCCACTAATGCAACCGGTATTCCGAATAACGTTGATAGAGTACCTTTTGTAATGGCATTACAATTAATACCGCTACTGATATTGCATATAGTACTGGGGACAACTGCATAAAAATTATAAAGAAGGTAAGTAGCAAGAACTATACCAATCAAAGCTAAAACAATCATTAAATTCCAAATATTTTTCTCTTTCAGCATTAGCTAATAATACCAATAAAATTATTAATCTTGCAAGTATAATATTAATCCAAAAAAAAATGCGCCCGAAATAGGGTTTTATTTTATTAAGCCTGCTTTTGAATGTTAAGCTGAGCAGATAAACATTATATTTGCTTCGGGATAAAAATAATCTACTTTAGAAAAAACTTTTTCCAACTTATTGGCGAATTTAATAGCTTTAGTTCTCCTGTCGTTAAAATACAGCCGGTTAAAAACAACAATACCTTTCTTTGCCAATATCTTAACTATAAGATCAAGAAATTTATCTGTCTCAAATATTTCCGGTACTGCGTACCCCTTATAAATATCCACCAGGATTAAATCGTATTTTTTTATTCTTGATTTTTGCTTTAACCAGCTATAGGCATCCTTTATCTCAATCTCAACCTTTGTTTTTTCAAGTTCCAGATATTTCCTTCCCAGTTCTACAATTACCGGATCAATATCAACCCCAATAATTTTTGAGTCGGAAAAGTATTTTCTAACCCACTTGGCAACACTCCCTCCACCGAGTCCTAATATGAGACAATTCTTTACCTCGCGCTTTTTACTCTTCACTTTTTTTAGGGTTTTTTTCCATATACCTTCTACTATTCCTCCCGATTGGGTGAGACCGTTTACCTGAATATAAGTACCTAGTCCCAAAGTCTTAAGAACAACTACTTTTTTATTACTTTCAGATTCTTTTACTTCTAAAACCTTCATAATTTATAAATTATTTTACTCTATAACTATCAAAAGCTCACTTTTTGGCTTTACTTCGCATTTTGTTCGGAATATAATGATTTTCTATGCCGCAACAGCCTT
>DAIUCV010000034.1:0-3342 GCA_036846005.1 Patescibacteria group bacterium
CAAGCTACAAACAAAAGAGCCGAAAAGAAAAATTATTGGGCAAGATATAAAAAACACGGGGGTAAATTCCTTCTTTCCCCTGACCACTACCTAACGAGAAACGCAGGTTAAACTGGCTTCTTATAACTATATTATTGTATAATTTTTAAGTTTACGGACGACTAGCTCAGTGGTAGAGCGCTTCGTTGACATCGAAGAGGCCGTTGGTTCAATCCCAACGTCGTCCACCATTTTTATTTTTATTGGGGGCCCGTAGTATACCGGTAATACGCGTCCATGGCATGGATGAATAGAGGGTTCAATTCCCTCCGGGTCCACTAAATTATTATGAAAAATCAAAAAAAGGCACTAATTTGCGGTGCAGGAGGTTTTATAGGCAACCATTTGGTAAAGCGTCTTCGTAAAGAGGGCTTCTGGGTAAGAGGGGTGGATATTAAAAAACCCGAATACATCAAATCCGCCGCTAACGAATTTCTGCTTTTGGATCTAACTTTGCAAAATAATTGTAAAAAGGCTTTATCTGTAGATGGGGGATTTGATGTTGTTTACCAGCTTGCTGCAGACAGGGGTGGGGCAGGTTATATGAAACCCGGTGAATGCAGAATGATGCGAGATAATGCTCTGATTAATATCTATATGATAAGCGAGGCGGTAAAACTTGAGAAAAAACCCAAATATTTCTTCTCTTCTTCGGTTTGCGTCTATAAAGATATGAAAATTGGCTCAAAGGCAATTAAAGAAGATGATGTCTATCCGGCATTTCCCGATAACGAGTATGCCTGGGAAAAACTTTATACCGAAAGAATGCTTACGGCCTACGGAAACAAATACCAAATGCCTATTCGAATTGCGAGATTTCATACAACCTACGGACCCGAAGCAAATTGGGAGGGAGGAAGAGAAAAAGCAGCTGATGCCATATCCAGAAAAGTGGCCTTGGCCAAAGACAAAACATTCATTGAAATCTGGGGTAACGGTAAAGCTGTCAGGTCTTTTACTTATATTGATGATCTTATAGAAGGAATTAGAGCTCTGGTTAAATCTGATATCGCTACTCCTACAAATATCGGCAGCCCGCAGTATGTAACGGTTAATGAATTGGCTAAAACCATTATTAAAGTCTCGGGTAAAAACTTAAAAATAAAGCACATCAAAGGACCTGTTGGGGTTGAATCCAGAAATTTCAGCAATAAAAAAATTTATACCACGGGCTGGAAGGCTAAATATAGCCTTGAGGAAGGCATTAAAATCCATTATCCCTGGGTAGCCTCACAAGTTGAATTAAAATACGGACATAAATAATTACAAATATTTTAAAACTTCAAGCAAAAATTCATTTTTTTTAGTATCATAAAGATATGCAGAAAAATATTAAGCCTCTGGAAGCCTTAAGACATAGTACCGAACATGTTCTGACCCAGGCAATGGAAAAATTATATCCCGGGATCATCAAAGCCATGGGTCCCGCCACCGCTGAAGGATTTTACTTTGATTTTGATTATCCCGATAAAATTTCAGAAGAAGAATTCCCCAAAATAGAGGCTGAGATGTCCAAAATCATTAAAAAGGATCTTCCCTTCAAAAAAGACGAAATCAGCGTTCCCGAAGCCATAAAACTATTTAAAAACAATCCTTTTAAGCAGGAATGGCTCGATGAAATCGAAAAGCGCAAAGAAAAGGTAAGTATCTATTGGACAGGCGATGAATTCGTAGATCTTTGTTCCGGACCCCATATACCTTCAACCGGAAAAATAAGCTCTTTTAAACTATTATCAACAGCCGGTGCGTATTGGCGGGGAGACGAAAAAAATAAAATGTTAACCCGCGTTTACGGCACTGCTTTTCTCACCCAAAAGGAACTTGATGAATATTTAAAAATGCTTGCTGAAGCCAAAAAAAGAGACCACAAAAAACTTGGTAAAACTCTTGATCTTTTTACTTTCTCCGACTTGGTGGGTCCAGGATTACCGCTTTTTACCCCAAAAGGGGCACTGATTAGAAGGCTATTAAACGATTATATAGAAGAGATTCAGTCCAAGAAGGGATATCAGCAAGTCTGGACAAATCAATTCGCAAAAGCAGAACTCTATAAAATATCCGGGCATTATGAAAAATATAAAGAGGGTATGTTTAAAGTAATTTCCAATTATTCTGATGAGGAATTTTATCTCAAACCCATGAATTGTCCCCAACACACTCAAATTTATGCCAGTAGAGCCAGAAGCTATAAGGACTTACCCTTAAGATATACGGATTTCGCTATGCTTTATAGGGATGAAAAACCGGGAGAATTAAACGGTCTGGCCAGAGTTAGATCATTTTCCCAGGATGATTGCCACATCTTTTGTAGAGAAGACCAAATAGATGAGGAGATCGATACCATGCTTTCCATGATCAAGGAAATTCTAAAAACATTCGGATTTAAATACCGCTATAGACTATCAACCCGGGATCCCCAACATCCGGAAAAATATTTGGGAGATCCCAAAATTTGGGATAAGGTCGAAAAATGGGCTGTCGAAATTATGAAAAGAAATAAGATCGAGTATTATGATGCACCCGGTGAAGCGGCTTTTTATGCACCCAAAATGGATTTAATGGCAACAGATGCCCTAGGGCGTGAGTGGCAATTGTCTACAATTCAAATCGACTTCGTCATGCCGGAGAGGTTCGGTCTTGAATATACGGATAAAGACGGTGCTAAAAAACATCCGGTAATGTTGCACCGTGCAATAATAGGCTCATCGGAAAGATTTATTATGGTTTTATTGGAGCACTTTGCCGGTAATCTCCCAACGTGGTTAACCCCGGTACAGGTAAAAATTCTACCCATAACCGATAAACAAATTACCTATGCGAATTCGGTCTTAGATAAATTATTGACTGAAGATATCAGAGCCGAGATAAATGACAGAAGTGAAACATTGGGTGCGAAAATTAGAGATGCTCAACTCGATAAAAATTCCTACATGCTGATACTCGGGGAAAAAGAGGAAAAGACTAAAACTGTTGCAAAAAGAGGTAGATCCGGTAAAGATTATGGACAAATGAAATTGGATAAATTTATTGCAAATATCAAGAAAGAAATTGCAGAAAAGACGATAAATTAAAAACTCTTGCCTAATTTAACGTTTTCTTGTAAAATTTGAGGGTTCACAAAAAGTTGAAAAACGAATCTTTTAACTGGAAAGTAAATAATCAAATAAGAGCTCCCTTAGTGAGAGTAATAGGTCCTGATGGAAAAGCCATTGGGATTATGAAATTGCAGGAAGCAATTGAGAAAAGCAGGACTTTAAATCTGGACCTTGTTGAAGTTGCCCCAAATGCTGATCCTCCTGTCAC
>DAIUCV010000035.1:0-3141 GCA_036846005.1 Patescibacteria group bacterium
TCTTCCTGACTAAAAAACATTATATTATTTTCAAATTTATCAAAGTTTAAAAATAAAGTATTTACAAAATACGTTTTCTTGGCAACAATCGGTGAAAAACCAAATTTTGCTTTATAGTTTATCAAACCCGCAGATAAATCATAACCGTAAAAGTTGGTATCTTGACCGAATGAGACTTCCGAATATTTATTTTCCTTGGCAAAGTTTAAAAAATAATAATCTATAAGCTGGGATAGTCCTCCTGATAAGCCGGTAATTTTTTCGGAAATTCCGTATCCTTCGCAAAGTATACCGTTTACATCAAAAAATAAACCTCCTCCTATTAATACGCCGTTTTCGTAAGCAAGGATTGCTCCAACCTTTTTACCTTTCTCTTTCTTTTTTTCAAACCAATCCTTTTTGACTATAACTTCACCTTTTTCTTTTTCTGAAATAATCTTAGTATATAAATCAAGCCATTTTTCAAAAATTTCATTATCTATTTCGGATATTTTCTTTATTTCAACACCTAATTGGGACATTTTATTAATGTCAGATTTGAGTTGTTTCCTTGCTCTTTTAGAATATATTTGGTCTATTATAGGGGTATTATTAAGGATACTTTTTCTCCAGGCAATATCAACCGGACGTCTAAAACCGGATTTATTTTTTACAACCACGTTTATTATATCTGCTTTTACTAAATCCTGTGACAAATTCACCTCAGCTAGAGTATCTGTATATAAAACATTTAAACCTTCTTCATTAACTAAACCGTTTTTAATAGGTACTAATTTAAATTCTTTATAAACCAGATCAACCACTTCCTTTACTTTTTCATTTAGTTTTGACTTATCTACTAAAACACCACCTTTTTTAATAAGTCTAACCATTCTACCGTGGGGTTTATATGGATTATTGGATTCTTTTTCTACACCTTCGGTATAAAGATATTCATTCTCACCTTTTAAATCACTAAAGAGAAATCCTGGTCTTAAAAATACCAATTTACCATTTTCAACTTTATAAACTCCGGCTTTTAGAATTCCCCTATCCACAACACTTTCGTCTAAGGGGTTATAAAGAAGAATTTGGGAAGCATTAAAATCCTGTTTGTAATTTCCATCAACTTCGTCAAAATCAATATTATAATCTACTCCTAAGTGCTCCAGAATATGAAAGACTGTCATCGGAATTAAACCTCTTTCCATTTGAAGCATGCAAATCAGAGGAAAAGCATCTGTTTCTCTGGGATTACATTCTACAGGCCAAACCTTTTTTTCTTCTTCAATAATAAGGTCAAGTCCGAATACTCCTTTAAAACCATTTTTATATAAATAATCGCCGAATCTTCGAGCAATCCCAACAGCCTGCTCTTGAATCTCTTTCGGATAATGGAAATATGCCCAATCGTGACCGGCATATATTCCAGAACGGGAAGGCAACTTCGCGCCGACTTCTGGGATATCAATAATTTGATTTTGAACACATCCTGTCAAAACTCCATATTTAGTAGTACAACAGGCAATACTCACGGAAATTCCATCGATATATGGAGCAATATTCACCGTCTCTATCTTTTTCTTTTTCCCTTCCAAATTCTTTTTTAATTCTTCTACCCTTTCATAAAAAAAATGAAGGTCTTTGGGGTTATCTATAAATAATGTTCCAACCCCTCCTCCCCATGTTGCCTCAGCTATTTGAAGAACTAATTTCTGTTTACCAAGTTTCTTTTGATAATTCAAAAATACTTTAGTTGTTAATTCATTAATGGGAATGTTTTCTCCTGGAATGGCCTGAATTCCAATCTCTTTTAACGTTTCTTTAAAAATTCTTTTGTCTTCATATTTTTCTCGCACTTCTCTTTTATTCCCTACAAAATTCCATCCATTTTCCTCACAGACTTTTTCAAATGTCCCCATTGATTTATAGATAAGGAATGTAAAGGGTTCTTTCTGAGAAGCAAGATAATCTTTTGCAACTTTTGTACTTAAAATCCTTCCTGGTGTAATTGGAGTAATTTCCATATTCGGATCTTTTTTTCTTAAAGAAAAAACTTCAACTCCAAAATCGTTTATGTAATCGTTATCCTGACAATCGGAATAAGAAATTATTTTATATTTAGGGAAAAACATGCTAGGAATTATCCTCGGCCAAGCGCTGGGTCCTATTCCTATTATCAAAGGACAATTCTTGATGGCTTTAGTTATTTGAGAATTATTTGTTACTAACTTTAGTTTTTGGTTATACTTAATATCCATTTAGAAGGTAATTCTGATATTTACATCTCGGGATTGATTAAAAAGCCCGTCAAGTCCGATTTTCCGATTATTATTTTATATGTCAGATTTTCTCTGTTGGCAATTGTAGCTGTCGTTACTATTCTTCTTCCGGAAAGCCAAAATATAATATTTATTACCGGCCTTTTTTCAGATCCCAATGCACTTACTGATTTTTTATACCACAATACCTCTCCTTTTTTATACAATCCCAAATCTTTTGCCAACTCTCTATCTATTGATGTACCCCAAGCTCCTGTATCAATCTTTGCTTTTACTTCTACCATTTTTTTGTCACTGGACATAATCTTAACTACCTCTCTTATGTGGATGGTTTTTATTCCTTCTTCGGCTTTTACTCTATCGGCAAACCTTTCCGCAAAAAGGGCTTTGGCAACCTTTACTCCGTGTTCGGCATCTCTCACCTGCAAATCTTCAACTCTCTCTAAGCGTTTCTTCAAACCTCCCATGTTTGCAAGTTGAATTTGGAGTCCCGGCTGGGCATTCATCTCTAATACCATAGGACCTTTCTCAGGATGAAGAACGATATCAACCCCCAAGAATCCCAATCCCGATGCTATCTGTGCTCTAACAGCAGTCTCCAAACAAAGTGTCCAATTGGGTATTTTTATTCCATGAAGTTTACGATTCGTGCCGGGTTTAAGGTGTATTTGCCTGCCATGCCAAATTGCCTTTGTGGTTATTCCTGTAGCTATATCAACTCCAACTCCTATTGCTCCTTGATGAAGATTGGCTCTTCCCCCCGATTCTTTAGTGGGAAGCCTCAACATTGCCATGACAGGAACTTTGTTAAAAACAATAATTCTAATATCGGGTGTTCCCCTATATGCATACTTTCTGAAAGCTTTGTGGCGTCCTATGT
>DAIUCV010000036.1:0-2681 GCA_036846005.1 Patescibacteria group bacterium
ATATCGGGTGTTCCCCTATATGCATACTTTCTGAAAGCTTTGTGGCGTCCTATGTATTCCTGAATAAATGCCACATCCGGAACGTTTCCCATAGAATAAGCACCCTCCAAAATATCCAAAGCGTGAAGTTTCAAATCATCAATTGAGACTCTTGTTTTTTGAGTTGTCAGCCAAATACTCTGTTCTAATTCTTTCTTGTTGGAATCTTTTTTAAAAGCACGTTTTTTAACAACTATAATTCCTTCACCACCTAAGCCCCTGGAAGGCTTTAGTGCAAACGAAGACGGAAGATTTATCCAATCAAAATCTATGACGTCCCTAGGGTCCCTAAATTTTTTATAAATTTCTGGAATCGGAACACCTGCTATTTTTAAGATACGAGCAGTCTGAAGCTTGGAGTCAGCAATTCTTTTACCACGCCTGGTATTATATTTATAAGCGAAAAGCTGAGTTCTGGCATTTAAACCTAAAATATTAGAAACCTTCATAATAACTAATTAAAATGTGTTTATCCGTTGATGAGTTTTCTGAATCTCCAAAACTCCAAGAATCGCAATCCCGCATATTTCCCCAAAAGGAAGTCAAAAACAGCAACCGACAGAATAAGTATTTCGGGGTTAAGAAGAGCAAATTTCTGCAGTGGTTCAAGCGTCAGAAACATATATGAAACAAGAGCAAGAATTAATGTTTCTGTAGTTAAGTTTATAGCAACTTTTGCACTTTTACCCAACTGAACTCTGGTGAAATCCTCTGCAAGCAGTACCAAAATAAGTACGGCAAAAATTGACACATTGGTTAACTCCGGTCTTCTGATGATAGGAGCTGCAAATAAAATACTTAATACCGCAAAAACTACGAAAAGCAAAAGAAGTGCCATTCGCGGCAAATATTGAAGTTTAATCTTTACCTTTCTAAGAATAAATCTGATCAAAATAGAAACCATAATAATAATTAAAAATAGACCTATCCCTACAACAGGACCTGTTGCCACAAAGGTAACAGATAGAGCTGCAGGTAAAAATATTCCAAAACCTCTTAAACCGATTAAATGCCTGGCAGCTGCAATTATGGCTGCAATAACTGGAAGAAGTAAAAGAAGAACAATAGTATTGGCTGGAACACCCGATTCAACTGCAGCTCTTATGGCGTATTTTATTGGGTTTTTTGGCCATATTGGACCTAATACTTGTTCTTCCAACATTTTTTCCAAAGGCCCCAAGGTTTCCTTGGTCGGTTGGGTAATATCGCTTGCCGGAACTACCGTTTCCTGCGGTGTAGGTAAAATTACGGGTGTGGGTGTAGGACTAAACACTATGTTTTGAGCTTTCAAAAGTCTTGTTCCCAATCCAAACGAAATAAGGGCTGTAGACACAAAGATAACCAGTAATATTGTTCTTCGCATATACTAATATTATACTTTTTTTTACTCAGTAAAGTCCAAATATAACGGTACCATAAACATGCAATATCCATAAATTTGACTAATACCGATCATATAGCCTATAATATATACAGTTTAGATTCAGTTTAATCGCACATAAAAAATTTATAAGGTTCCTAATAAGCCCAAAGGAGGCTAGAATGAAAAAGATTTTTGTTGTATTTGTAGTTAACTTGCTGGTTTTGATGGGTACACTTTTTATAATCCGGGTCAATACAAAAGCACAGGAAGCTCATACAGTGTATTTACCTGTAATTTATAAAGACCAGGAAGCTCAGGAAGCGATTTGGGTACTTAATCCAGAACTTGGAGAACCCCAAGGATGGCCTGGATATTTAGGAGAAACATATACAACCACTATCGATGAGCCTTACCCTTTTAATTTGTATATAGTAATCAGAGATCCTTGGTACTATATTCTAATCGGTGATCAGGCTACCGTTCCTCCACTTGGAGATTTGGGTACTAACTCTGAGTGTTGGGGTGTCTTGGTCACTGAACCATGGTCTTGGGTACCACAAATCAATCCCATCTATGTTTCGACAGGATATATAGTATTTTATAAAAAATTAGTTGACAGTTCACTTGCTGATCCTCTTATTTGGGCAGCACAAGTCCGAGAACAGGTAATGCAGGATATGAACTGTACTAATCCTGATATTGGAATTTATTATATTCCTTGATAAATGGAGCCTTTAAGCTGACCTCAACTTAATTTCTAAAAAGTTGGGGTCAGCAACATTTTTCTATGGAGCAACTTCTTTCCAAATAATATCTCTTTTACCGAAAACTGGCGGAATCTGCATAACTTGGGCAGGGCTGTAAGTAATAATTTCTGCCGGATCTATATTATCTGCTAAATCCCTCTGCAAAACAATCGCTGCTCCACCCTGACCAATATTCCAACCTACAATAGAACCGTTAACGTTTAACTGTGAATCGATTGGAGGAAATAGTCCTAATGTTCCTGTTTGAAAAGTCTTGTCAGTAACATATATTCCATCAAGCTGTGTAACTCCTGCTGATAAGTTTATGACATTTGCAGCAACAACCATAAATAACTGTTTACCGGTATTTATATCTACATTTCCGGTTATACTAATATTGCCACTTTCTACAAATATAATTACTTTTCTATTTGCCGACCAACCACTTCCTATACTTCCGGTAATTGTTGTACCACCCGTTGCTTTATACCAATAATATTGGCCATTAGCAGGCCAACGATAACCTCCAGTAC
>DAIUCV010000037.1:0-2548 GCA_036846005.1 Patescibacteria group bacterium
GAAGAAGAAGTAAATAAGATGTTTGATGAACTTGTGAAGAAACTTACAGATTTACTCCCTGACTTTGGGGAAATACTTGCCATAGACGGTAAAGCAATACAAAGTCATGCAAATGGAAAAAATGATATTAAAAACAAAAAAAGAGATGACCGTCGTGATATGGATGCGGATTGGGGGAAAAAAGTGTATAAAGGAAATAATAAAGACGGAAGCGCCTGGCAAAAAGTATTTACCTGGTTTGGATATAGATTACACTTGGTAATTGATGCGAATTATGAACTCCCGGTTGCATTTCAAGTTACAAAAGCTTCCTGCTCAGAACAATTAGTAGCTCATGAGATACTGACAGAACTGGAGGAGGAGAAACCGGAAATCCTTAAAAGATGCAATTTTTTATGTGGAGACCGGGGTTATGACAGTACAAAAACTAATGAACGTTTATATGATGATTATGGAATAAAGCCTGTTATCGATATAAGAAACTGCTGGAAGGATGGAGAAGAAACAAAACTTGCAACAGGACAAGAAAATATAGTATACGATTATAAAGGTACTGTATTTTGTGTATGCCCGGCAACCGGAGAGCAGCGGGAGATGGCATATGGCGGATTTGAAAAAAATCGGGGAACTTTGAAATATTTATGTCCTGCAAAGCATTATGGTTTTAACTGCAAAGGGGATAAGAAATGCCAGGTCAAAAAATCTATTCGTATTAATATTGGTGAAGATCGAAGAATATTTACCCCACTCGCCCGGTCAAGCTATAACTGGAAAAAGGTATACGCCAAACGAACCGCGGTGGAACGAGTGAATTCTCGAATTGATGTATCCTTTGGTTTTGAACAACATTATATTCGCGGTGAAGCTAAAATGAGAACGAGCTGTGGTCTGGCATTATGTATAATGCTTGCTATGGCCTATGGCCGGATAATGGAAAACCAGAAGGAGTTAAGCCGAAGCCTTGTAAAAGCAGCATAAATCTACTTTAGGTGTTTTTAAATGGATTTTTACAGGGATAGGTCTGTCCTATGACCTCATAATTTGCAATTTTATTCGAAAACCAGGATTTTTTATGAAAAGAAGTTATTAAAAAAGGTAGAAATCAATTAGTCAATATTCCGGCAGCCGACCGGCTGCCGCTTTTTATTTAAAAAATCACTACAGCGCAAAAGGCTTTTATTGAGCCTTTTACGCTGTTAATAATTACTTATGCCGAAACAACTTAGACGAATAGAAAAAAATATTTTACCCCACAAACTGTCCACAAAAGCCTTCTTTTCGCCTTAAATTCTGAATTTCATAAATATTCACCCCACAGTCGATTTTATAAGGCTTTTAATACAAAAATTTTACATTAACAATTAAAAAAGATAAATGAACATCGGATTTATCGGATTACGCGGATTATTTTGGTGATTAGTGTCGGTTGGTATCAGATGTGAAGATGCTTTATTCTTAAGTTCAACATGGGATACCTCCTGATAATTTGGCTGTGAAGGTAATCTTTTTTTCATGGGAAGTCAAGGTCAAGCCTCCGGTTTTCCTTCGGAAAAATCTTGACTTCCCATGAAAAAAAGATTGTCTGGGTTAAAAAATTATCAGGAGGTCTCCCATGACTAAACTTTTATACAAAGAACTTTCAGATCAAGTCTTAGGTGCAGCTTTCACTGTGCATTCCGCACTCGGCCCAGGCTTACTGGAATCTCTTTACCGGAAAGCAATGTGTATTGAGTTAAGGTACAGACATATCAATTATGAATGTCAAAGTCCTTACGAAGTTTACTACAGAGATGAATCCATTGGAATCTTTTACGCAGATTTAGTTATCGAAAAGAAGATTATAGTAGAATTAAAAGCTGTAAAAATTTTAAAAGAACTTATGGAAGCACAAACCATTAACTATCTCAAAATATCCCACATTGCTATTGGTTATCTTATTAATTTCAACAGCACATCAGTTGTATGGAAAAGATTTTACCGAAGGTTTTAAAACTGGTGAGTTTGCTTTGAGCTAATCCGTTTAATCCGATAAATCCGATGTTTTTATTTATTTTCCTACCCTGGGATTATTTTACTCCAAAAAAAGATCATTGCCTTCACATTGATTGTATGATATAATATTAAAATGAAAAACTAAAGGAGGAATTAATGGGTATTCCGGAACAAAATCAACTTTTTAGCTGGAAAGATGTCGATAGTATAGGGGATTTAGAGCGGCTTCTTCTTGTTTTGAAATATACACCGGATAACAAATTGGTTGATTTACTTATTAAAAAACGGGACAAGGGCCGGGATGATTACCCTGTAGAATCAACATGGAACTCAGTTATAGCCGGAGTTGTTTTTCAGCATATAAGTGTGGAAAGTTTAAGAAGAGAATTACAACGGAACGGGGAATTAAGAGAATTGTGCGGATTTGATGTCCTTCTTGGTATTGAATCGGTCCCATCGTCCGCAGCCTATAGTCGGTTTTTAACAAACCTTATACTACATGAAGAAGAAGTAAATAAGATGTTTGATGAACTTGTGAAGAAACTTACAGATTTAC
>DAIUCV010000038.1:0-2303 GCA_036846005.1 Patescibacteria group bacterium
CACCAGCCCATACAAATTTCAAAGTTAATAAAACTAATTTTATACCTGATAAAGTATTCACAAAAATTGTAACTGTGTAAATAATTTTTTCCAATACTGATGTAAATGTGCTTGCCCAATTTTTTATATCTGTTTGACCTAATTTAAAATAACCAAATAAATTTTTAAATATTATATTAAAAGTTTCTCCTAAAAAACCCGTGGCTTTCTGCATCTCACCTGATTTAAAAGCTTTTTCAAAAAAATTAACTATATTTTCTAATTGATCTCTCAATGGTTGCATTCCACCACTTTCACCAATTTGTCTAAAAAACTCTTTTACATAGTTTGTTAAACGTATAGTCAAACCTGACCAAGTTTGTGCAATTCTTTTAGCAGCTCCACCAAAATGCTCCTCCATAGTTTCTAAAATAGCTTTGTTTGCCGTAGCAGCATCTATCATTGTAAATTTAAGTTCTGATACAGCTTTACCAGTACGTTCGGAAATCTTTTTGAATATTTTGGTATAAACTGCTTCATAACCCGGAACTGCCCATTCTGCCAACTGTCTTAACTCCTGCCCTTCCAAACGTCCTTTGGCTTGAATCTGTCCAATAGCTCTTGCGATACCTGTAATAGCACGCCCTGATTCTGGCAATACAGATGCCACATTTACTAAATTTTCCATCATTTTAATACTTGGTGTAAGACCATAGGCTTGCATAGTAATAAATGCCTTAGAAACCTCTGCCATTGATACTGGCATGCCTAATGCCCATTGGTTTAATTTATTAAACCAAGCCTCACCTTGGCCCTTAGTAAGAACATCCATAGTAACTTTCATTTTTTCAAACTCTGCATTTAAATTAATGAAAGCCATAATACCTTTACCTAAAATTCCTGCAAATAAACCCATTATAAGAGTTTTTACAGAAAATATTGCATCAAATACTTTCCCTGCCCCACTAACCATGCCTGAAAAAACATTTAAAGAAGCACTTCCCACGCTTTTCAGCCCAGAACCTATTTTAGTAATACCACCAGTAACTTTACCAAAAACAGAGTTAACTCTACCTAAAGAGGATGCGGTTGTACTTGAGAAATTTTTCAAGTCATTAAGAACACCTTTTATAGTTTTAGATGCTAAATTTTTAGCAATTATTCTTAATTCAAGGTCTTTGTTTTTTCCGCCCATTAATTAATACCACCCCTATTAGATTTCCTTTTCTGTTTATCAACTTCTCTTTTCTGTTTATCCAATTCCTTTTTTTCATGTTTCCCAATTTCTAAATTTATAATTGAGAAAGCCTCCATTAATCTGTTATCTTGGTCAAGTACACCACCTTGTTCTGGCATACATCCAAATTTTTCGCATAAAAAATAAGTTTTTAAAAAGAAGTCTGTATCATCTGAGGAAACTCCGACTGGGCAGATATGAAATCTGTATTTACCACATGTAAGACTAAAATTAATATCAGCTTTTTTATCACTTCTTACATGAATAAATTTATCATTTTCTTCATATTCAATTTCCTCTTCTGATATTCCCAAACTGCAATTTCTTGCACCTTGTTGTTCTTCACTACAAGAAGTGCAATCCCATGATTTTTCTGCTAATATATATGAGATTGCACCTATTAGTTTTTTGTTTCTGCATCCTTCAGAGTAGAGATGTCTACAATAGCCTCAATTATCTCTTCTATTAAAGGATGTGGAGCTTCATCGTAGAAGCGTTCAATATCTGTAATTTCCTCTCCTGAATCAGAATCAAGAAAATTGGATACCTTTGTCACATTATCACAAAATTGTTTCTTCTGTATTTCGAGAGCATTACTATCCCATTCACCTTTGTTACCCGGCCTCTGAAAGTATCTTGTCCTCTTGGCATATTTATCAGCTTCAGCCCTTGAAAGTGAATGAATTACTACTGTCAAAGGTTTAGTATCCTCTCTATTACCTGCGTAAGCTGGAACGAAAGTTACTGCATTTTTTGATACACTCTTTATAGCCATTTCTGAACCTCCTGTTTATTAAGGGTTTCTATATATTCATAATAATTCATATACTTTAATTAATACAAAATCCCACACAAGGATCAGTATTAACCAAAAACATGCGAACATCAAAATTTGTACTCACAAGTGCTTGAAAAGGCATTTCCACAACATTTTCTTCCATAGAATCCACACTCGGAGCATTCCCTGTATATATTATATTCGGACAACGGAACTCAAGTCTGTAAACTCCATTCACAAATGCCATATTTATTGCACTTGCATTCCCAGCAACCCACTTATCATATTCAGTCCTAACCCAACCAACAT
>DAIUCV010000039.1:0-2145 GCA_036846005.1 Patescibacteria group bacterium
CCGAGGGATTCGAAGAGATTTTTCACACTGAAGGAGGAGTCCAGAGCAACAAAAGGGAATATATTATTTCGCTTCTGAATCCTTTGAAGTTGGGGGATGAGATAGTCTGGAATTTTATCACCATAAATAATAATTCCGATTATATCAAAGTCTCGGCCCGGGGAGAGGGTTTAGAATTTAATATATTTGACCCTATCACCAAAAATGAAGAGATTCTATCCGGGCTGAAAGGTTTGACGGTTCTGATTGCTTTTATTTTAGGTCTTTGTCTGGGGTATTTAAAGCAGGCCTATCGTAGCGGCAAGAAAAAGTTTTCCAAGAAATTCTGGGCGGTGCTTCTTATCAGTGGTGTTTTGGAGTTTATTTTATTAATTTATCTGTTTAAGTGATAAATAAGTAGGAGAAAATCACCAGCCTATTATAGTTTGATGGTCGAGAACGGATAACGGGGAAATACAATGAAACATAAGCCAGTTCTTATTAAAAATCAACACGATATTGAGCTTCTAAAAGTTATTAAATATATTGGCGTTGTCAACATGGAATTTCGTGATGATTTACACCACCCACTCCCTCCATATCATATCTATGAATTAGCTGATCAAGAAATAGCAATATCAGCTGTTAGTGCATACAGAACTTTCGACCAGCACATTGAATTTTTGCGAGATGCCCTAAAGAATGGTATACGTATTTATGTCCTTATTCTTCATCCCAATAGTCCGGAAGTCGATTCATTGAGCAAACGAGAAGACAAACCCATTTTAGATGATATAAAGGGAGTGATCGGTGTTATTAAAAGAGAAAACTTTTATAACAATTCTAATTTCAAAATAAAATTTCTTATAAAATTACCTCCTTATACAGCAGTTATGATTGACGGAGATATTGAAACGATAGGAAAACCCATGGATAGGTATGGATTAATGCGCATCCAGCTAAGAGGCGTGCACTCTACTCAACACGAAGGACTCATTATCCAGTTAAAAAAGAAAAACAATAAACAAAGGGGAGCGTTTGAGTATTACGCTAAGGATTTGAGAGACCAATGGAAAATAGATGGAACAGAGCACCCCGAACTATTTAGTTCCTAATTTATATTACAACAAGGTAATTGCAAGAACAAGAGAAAAACAAAATTAGAAGCGCATGAATTGGTAACAAAAAAACAAAGTATAGAACATGTCGAATGAGATTGTTACTGTAATAATATCAGTGGTTGGCGGAAGTATTCTGGGAAGTATTGGAACATTAATTGTAGGGAAAAAACTCAAAGAAAGAAAAAGCTTAGCATATGAAATTTTATCTAAAATGTCCTTGATTGATGTGAAAGATGAGGTAAAAAAGAAAATTAAAATTCAGTATGAAGAATTCCCAGCGGATAATATATTCTCATTCAAAATCAGAATTGTCAATGACGGGACTGCAGCTTTAAAAGATCAACCCATCCTATTTGAGTTCCCAAAGGGCACCATAACTTTAGAAACCAAAATAGATACAAAACCAAAAATGGAATTTGGGCCAATTGCCTGGCTAAAAAAAGGAGAAGGGGATTTTCATTTGGAAAGATTCCAAATTGGCATGATGAATCCAAAGGAAGAGGTCGAATTTGACTTCTTGACCATAAATAATGTGAATGACGCTGTGAAGGTTCATTGTAAAGGAGAAAATTTAAGATTTCATCAAATAGACCCACAAAAAAGGGCCCAAAAGGAAAAAAACATCACGAACGCTGTTTTTTGGATTCCTTTTGCTCTTTTCATCTTGGGCGGTATTTTAAGCTTAATATTTAAAGAAAAAAAATACTTTGAGGTGCTTGCCTGGCCACTTATTCTATTGTTAGCAGGAGGGGGCATTATATTAATATACGTGTTTATCATTGATCCGATTATCAGATTTGGAAAACAGAAAGTTACTTAATATAAGACATCATAATTTAAAATTTTACAGGAAGGTTTGGTGAATGGTCCCAATTCCTAATTAGAACAAAATTTATGCCTTTTGAAAGAGAAAAAATAGTTCCAACATACATTGAAGAGGAGATGAAGTCCTCTTACATCGACTATTCCATGTCGGTGATAACTGCCCGGGCCTTACCGGATGTCAGAGACGGATTAAAACCCTCCAACCGCCGGATTCTGGTAG
>DAIUCV010000040.1:0-2105 GCA_036846005.1 Patescibacteria group bacterium
AGGAAAACATAAAACCCAAGACTTTAAGCCACATAGGCTGTTCTACGGAAAGAATTTCGCCGGTTGAAGCAGAAATTTTGGTGGTTACCGGGATATTAATTTTAATTAGATTAAAAAGATTAATTACCCTATCTCCCGCAATAAGATAGGAAACATCCTTATTTTCTTCGGTGATATCAAAAGTCTTTTGATTTATTTTACTTATATATTTACTTCTTAAGGCAACTTGAGCTGCTTCATAAGGGAAAATTCCCAAATATTTTTTTCCTGATGAGGTAACAACAGATAACCTATTCTCAACTGGGTCAATATTAATTGGATATGCAGATAATGCCAGGATATCACCTTCCTTAATGCTGAATTTATCTCCTTTGATACCAATCTCAATTTTTTTTATATCCCCTCTTTCCTCTATCTCTACCAAACTATCCCCCATATTGGTAACATCCAGTGTTTCAGCATCACCAACTTTAAGACTTACTTTTCCGTCTTCTTTAGAAAGTGATATCTCCCTATTGGAAGAATTTGTACTGGTAACATTTTTTACTTCTAAGTTTTGTTTGGGGATTTCCAGGGCAAGAGGAGATTCATAGGCTAAAATTTTCCAAATAATATTTCCGTTTTTGTCAATTGAGATAATGCTTGCTTTAGCTGGGGTAACCAAGAAGAAAAAACTAAGTAAAAAAACAACCAAAAAAATGATTTTTTTCATCATCATTTACTTTAACAGTTTTTGAGGCTAAAAAAAAGAAGGGGCTTTAGAAAGAACCATCCAAAATTATTTTTGCCGGAGTATTACCTAATTTTGTCTCTTGGCTAACAATAACTTCCTGATAATCGGAATAATTAGTATTGGAGTTGAAGTCCAATAAAAATCCACCTTTGGCAATCTGCAACTTGCCAATTGAAATCAGTGAATAATTGCTTTGACCAACTGTTCCCCTGGAAAGCCAAGCCTCATAAAAATTATTGGATTCCAAATCCGGCAAATCGGCAAGGACAGTCAAACTAAATGTCCCATTTTCAAAATTTCGGGTTGCCAATCCCGAATTGTCTTGTCCTGTAACGTCTTTCAATTCGACTTTTTCGAGATTCTCGGGAATTTGGGTATTAAATTTATTTTCAAACTGTTCTTCAAAAGAAGGAGTAGCAACAGGGGTTTCTATGGGAGTAGTTTTGGGACGTCTTACGAAATAGATGATTCCTGCAACAACCGCAAGAATAATAAATCCGATTACTATATCTCGTCTATTCATGGAATGAAGAATAGCAATTTATTTACTATATGTCAAATTTTTTAATGAATTTACCAAAATATAAATTCCCCGAGTTTTGAATTACCGCATATTTACCGCAAATTATCCGCACCGCACAAATTTTAACTACTTAATCTGGTATAAACTCCAAATAAAGCCAATACTGCTGCTACCAGAAGCCATTGGGTCGAAGCAAGCCAAATATCGGTTCCCAAATATCCTATACCTGCAAAAAGTATCGCTATCACTGCTCCACCCATTAAAACTTGAGAAATTAATCCTATATCTTTTTTCTTCATCCTAATCACCCCCTTACTTAAAATATAGCACAAAAATTAGCTTTATTTTTAATCCGATTCATCCCAATAAAAAATACTGATATAATTAGTTTTTGATGCACAATCATCACTATGTCAAATACAGAAATATCATCCTTTTTGTAGTTGGCTTTATTGTCGCCATCCTTCTTTTTAGAATTCAGGGTTTTAAATTATTTGTCCAAAGTATCGGCAATTTGGGTTATCTGGGAGCATTTATCGCAGGACTTCTTTTTGTCTCTACTTTTACCGTTGCCATGAGTTCGATAATTCTGGTAACTCTTTCCCAAAGTCTTCCTATTCCCTTAGTTATTTTGGTTGCAGGAATGGGAGCTGTTATCGGAGATTTATTAATTTTTAGATTCATTAAAGACAATGTGGCTGATGAAATAACACCCATCTATAATGAGCTGGTCAACAAAAGCCATATCAAAAAAATCTTACATACCAAATATTTCAGCTGGACCCTTCCCGTCATGGGAACTTTAATTATAGCCTCCCCTCTTCCGGATGAACTGGGTGTCAGTTTATT
>DAIUCV010000041.1:0-2059 GCA_036846005.1 Patescibacteria group bacterium
TGAAGCAAAAGTCTTCCATTTCTGTTAAATTAATTAAGAAACTACATGCCTAGCGAAAAGATAAATTTCCTTTTAGAAAGTTATAAGGATACCGAAAATTTGATTCGTCTTTGTGATGCGAAGGCTGCAGGAATTATTACTATCTTAGCCTTCATGTTTCTTCCGTTAGTTCCTCCCTTGAAAGCAACTGTGCATAGAATCTTTGAAAAAGGCCTGGGTGGTTGGGAGTTAATAATTGGGTCAGTCGTAATATTATTTATACTTGGTTTTCTTGGCTCTGTTTTACTAACATTTTCATTTATGTTTAAGGCGGTGAAGCCTAGGAAAAAGGCTTTAGAGCATAGTTTTGAAACCAAAAATGTATTCTGGTGTCTTGATATTTGCAGTATAGTAGATAAGCACGGGGCTGACCACTTTAAGGATTTAGTTGATCAAATAGATAACTTTGATAATGAGTTAATGCAGGCGGTAATTATTATCTCTTATATAGGAAAGGAGAAATTGCTTGCTATTGATAAAGCTACAAAATGTTTGAAGTATACAGCAATATTCTGGTTATCTTTAATAGCAGTTACAATCTTTATTTAGATGCGATATTGAAGAGATCAGCGTTCTAAGTGATATGTAGTCTTCCTATTTAAGACTCAAACTCCTTTAACTCCTCGTCTAGCTTTTCAAGGTATTTCGATTCCGCTTGGACTTGTGGTTCATTAAATATTGCTTTTGTTTTTCGTTTATCTTTTTCTGATTTTGATTTGTGAAGAAATATTGCTATACCAGCTCCGCCAAATAATAATGCAAGAGCGGGTAGAATCCAGATAAGCCAGTTTGCACCTTTTGGTGGTGGAGCGCCAAGGATTGTTTCTCCATATCGGTTAACAAAGTAAGCGATTATTTCTTGTTTTGATTCTCCTTTTTCTAGTTTCTGTTTTATTATTGCTCGCATTTGAGTGGCAAGCTCAGAGTTTGATTCCGCTACGGTCTGACCTTGGCACACAGGACACATGAGCAGGTATGAAATTTCCCGAATCTGGTTATCAATACTATCTGCAAAGGTGTTGAATGTAAGCAGTACAAGGATAAATGATATTGAAGTGGTAAAGACAAAAGTTTTTTTTAAAAAATTAATTTTGTTAATCATTTTTAGATCAATTTACACCTTTAGTTATCCCATGATCTTGGGAAAGCGCTTTTCCTAAAAAGTAATCGATTATTACTTCTGTAAGGGGTCCAATATATTTATCTACTATTTTCCCCGATGTGTCAATGAAGAAGGTTTCCGGTACTCCACCAACTCCGTATTCAACTGCTATTTCACCTTTAGGATCCATTCCGTTCTCATATTCTCCTCCGAATTCTTTGAGATAAAGTAGAGCGCTATCTTTATCATCCCAAACGTTTAGTCCGATGAAAACGACAGGTTTATCTTTGTATTTCTTCCAGGCGGCCTCAAGGGCAGGTGCTTCATCTTTACAGGGAATACACCACGATGCCCAGAAATTCAGGAGCACGGCTTTTCCTTTTATGTCCGAAAGCTTTATTTTTTCACCGTTAAAAAGCTCAAGTGTAAAGTCGCTTGCTTGCTGACCAACGATTGGTGAAGATTTTAAAAATACCCTATTCCCAAAAATTGCATACCCAAGAAGGCTAAGTAAAAGCAATATTGCTAAAAGCACAGATAGCTTTGTAACGATACTTAAAATTTTCACAGTTGTTATTCAGTCCATTTAGAAATTATTTATATAAAGTTTACCTGAATTTCATTCGATTTGGTGCCAGGACTTAGCCGATCGAATGATTAAGAGTTGAAATAACGCTCTTTCAGAAGTCTGAGATCAAAAAACGTGGGGAGTTAGCCATTTGGGTATGATGTATAAGTCAAGGGTTTTCCTGCACATATGTTATCTCCTTATTGGAGACCTTTCTTATCTTATTTCAGAAATTAAAACTACTAGAAAAACAATTAAAATGATATTTTTAAATACTCGGTTGCCAAATTATCCAAATTTTATATAGAAAAAGATTACTAGAGGATTTCAACCTTGAATTTAAGGGATTA
>DAIUCV010000042.1:0-1864 GCA_036846005.1 Patescibacteria group bacterium
TAATTTCTGCCATATTTTTTCACCTTCTTTCTTTTTTAAAAATTATTATAAATTTCTTTATAATCCGCCTTCGTTAATTTGAGTTCACGGATCAGAATTTGGTCCAATTAAAATTTTCTTAATTATTGTTTCTTTGGGTAGATAGTTGATTAAGGCTTTTTCTACAAGAGAAGTTAAACTTAATTCCTCAACAATAGCTTCAGCTTTAGCATGCTTAGCAATATCAGGATTAATAAAAAGAGTTATACGTTGTTTATCATTAGTTGTCATACTTCATATACTACAACTAGTTGTAGTACTTGTAAAGTATCAATATAAACCAACTTCACTCGGTTGTCAGAACAAGATTAACTGGCGTTCATTCATAGAGGATGTTCGAACTTACTTTACGTCTTCTTTTGTGGGATAAAGTAAAGAAACCAAACAAACCAAAGAAGCCAAAGTGAATCCTTCCAATCTAGGGTCAAAATTCCAGGAATACCCAAAAGACCAAGAAATCCCAGAAAACCTAGTATCCAATTTTTCTTCATATTTTTATTTACCATGTTTAGAATCTAAATTTGAAGCACCTAGAATTATAAGAGCATAACCAATTACAAATTCAAATTTAGTATTTACACCCTCAAAAAAAATTACATTGTCACCAAGCATTGCTAAAACACCATCGGCTATCATGAAAGCACCGGGGATAACTAACAAAATTCCGATAATAAATTTTGGGATATTCATATCTTTATAATAAGGAATATTGATCACAACTTCAAATATATTAAATGCCAACTGGCTCCCTAGCTCTGAAGGTATTATAAAGGTTTTAAACAGGATTATCGAGGTATTTAGTAATCCGATTGAGATAGAAGCTATCAAGACAAGATGGAAAGAAATTAAAAATATACAGCTTCAGATTAATTGATTTTATTCAAGTCGCCGCTAATAACGAGCGGAGAGAAACCTAATATTTCATCTCTAAGCATACCGTCTGGGATAGGGTTATATAGATATATTTTCTTACCAAGCTCATAAGCCTTAAACATTTCCAAAAAGGTAGCTCCACCAATATAGTTCGATTGGCTATTTTTCTTGAAGTTTAATACCAATATCGCATCGTTTTTTCTTATTTTTTCACCCTGTTCTTTTATCATCTCTCCTTTCCATTTGGCATGGTTACCGACTCCTTTTCTCCTCATTTTTTCTTCCCTAAGTGGGTCATCAAAACTGTTTGGTAAAGTTATTTTGTGTCCTTTGGCTTCAAGGCCAGATTTTATGTTCGGCACCCTGTCATAAAAGGCTTTGCTACAACATATAAATATTTTCATAATTGAAGTATATCAGAAGCTAAAAATCCGAAGAAATCCGTAGAAAAGTGTCCCCCTAGCATACAAGTTGAAGAATGGTTTTTTTAAATCCAACGGATCTTATCGAAGATTTAAACTAATCCAAAAATAAAATATTCCGATTAGAAGGATCACAATTCCCCAAAGTGTTTGTCCGCCTTTGAACTTCATTGCTATTTTATTAACTCTGTTCGGAAACGCAATTTTTTCAATCCCTTTAAGCAGTGTCGTCCATCCTAATATCGTGATAGCGAGCCGCCAATCCAAGACCCAAATATTATGAAGTGTTACGGTAATCAACCCCAAAAGAAACGTAATATATCCTGTAGAGACGGTAATCGTTTTATCTTCAGTATATTTTATTATCCGACCCAAAAGCTTGGCTCCGACAGACGCCAAACCAAGTATTATAAAAAGACTTCCCCAAAATCTTGCAAGATACATCGAAATTTCCATATTTTAATTATACAATGCTCCCTAGCTCTGACGATATTATAACAGCCTTAGATAGGATTTTTGAAGTATTCAAT
>DAIUCV010000043.1:0-1635 GCA_036846005.1 Patescibacteria group bacterium
CCCTAGCTCTGACGATATTATAACAGCCTTAGATAGGATTTTTGAAGTATTCAATAACCCGATTGAGATAGAAGTTCTTAAAACATGGTGGGAGGAAATTTAAAAGATTCAAGTTCTTAGCCCTTCTTTGCTTTAATTTAATTTTGTATTAAAATCCCAGAAATGGCTCCAGAATATGAATATGTAAATACTGAAAATAAAAAGATATGTCCCGTAGAAGAAATCGCCTCTATTATTACTGAGGCTAAAAAACAAGGTGAAAAGGTTGGTTTGATAACCGGGTGTTTTGATATCCTACACAAAGGACACATAGATCTTTTCCGTCAGGCTAAGCAAAACGTTGATATATTAGTTGTGGGAATAGATAGAGATGAAACGGCAAGACTGAAAGGGTCACAAAGGCCAGTCAATGACATCGCCTCGAGATGTGAAGCTTTGGCTGAACTAATGAGTGTGGATTTGGTATTTCCTATGCCATTTACTCTTCAAGAATATACGTCTTCGGTTGAGAATATTGCTCTATTTGAAGACTTAACTAAAAAAATTAAACCAGATTGTCTGATAACTAATCCTATTTCAGATGACTTTTGGGAGGAAAAATTCGATAGGGCAAAGAAACTGGGGATAGATTTCATTGGACTAAGTAGTCCCAGACCCACATCTTCAACTAGCATTGCGGAAAAAATCCAAAAGGAGTTTTAAGGTTGATATGAAAATCCGGAGAAATCCGTAGAAATATGCTCCCCAGCTCTGAAAGTATTATAAAGGTTTTAAACAGGATTATCGAGGTATTTAGTAATCCGATTGAGATTGAAGTCGTTAAAACAAGGTGGGAGGAAATTAAGAGATTACAATTTTCCACTCCCTATCCCAAGTTTAATCCTATCGGGCAGTGGTCTGAACAGAAAATATCTGAATAAATATTCGCTTTCCTCAAGGTTTTGGAAATCGCTTTAGATACAAAACCGTAGTCTATTCTCCAACCTAAATTTCTTTCTCTTGCATTGAAAGCATATGGCCACCAAGTATAATACCCCGGCTCATTATTAAAATGTCTAAAGCTATCAATAAAACCAAGTTGGAGAAGCAAATCTATTTGTTTTCTTTCTTCTGGGGTAAACATAATATTGTTTCTGTTTTGCCTTGGCCTAGCTAAATCAACCTCGTTATGGGCAATATTGAAATCTCCGATAAGGATGGCGTTTTTATTCTTTAATTTTTCAACTCTTTTAAGAACTTCCCTGTATACTTCCAGTTTGTAATTCAAATTTTCCTTTTGTCTCCCACCGTGAGGAAGATAAAAATTCAGAAGGGTAAAACTGGGATATTTTAATTCCAAGAACCTTCCTTCTTTATCAAATCGTTTTATACCGAGCTTTGTATTCACCGAGACCGGTTTTTTCCTTGCATAAACAGCAACTCCGCTGTAGCCTTTTTTCTCTGCAGGATTAAAAAATGAATAATAACCTTTAAGATTAAGAAGTTCTTTGGGTAAGTCATCTTTTTGGGCTTTTATTTCTTGAAGGCAGATAATATCTGGTCTTTCTTTACTGATAAAATCGAGGAGACCCTTTCTGTATGCAGACCTCATTCCATTAACATTCAAAGAGATAACTTTCATTAATCTGAAGTATA
>DAIUCV010000044.1:0-1633 GCA_036846005.1 Patescibacteria group bacterium
TTAAAACTTAGATTTCTTCTTTTTATTTCTAAATATTTTTTATATCCTTCAACTGCTTCTGAAACACCCACCCTGAACAACTTCTTTGAGACGGGTAATTTATCAATATCCACAAACTCAAACTCCTGCAACTTATAACTTGAAAAGTTATTGATACTCGACCATCTTTTTGAAAGCTTTATATCAAATATTTCGACTCTGACATCGGCTATATCCAAAAACATAAAGGGTTTGGGTGCTTCGGGAATAATTTTTGGAGTCTTTCTTCCAATAGCTAAGTTGCTGAATGCCTCCTGCTGTAATATCCGCAAAATTGCAGTTTCCCTGGGATCTCTTTTTCTTGAAAAACCCATAGGAATAGTTAATGCTCCGTAAGGCTTTCCTAATTCTAACCTGGGAGTTGAAATATCTTTTGCCATTAATATTTTTCTGTTGTTTCCGTAAGGGGTGATTATCAAACCTGTTGCAACTCTTCTGGTTATACCTTCCTTGACATAACTTAAGATTCTGTAAAGAGTTACCGCCGAAGTCCTGAAACTTGACGGCATTTTTTTGTAAAGAGATTCAAACGATATACTTTGTTGGGCAAGTTGGTAAAGAAAATCAACCGCTTCTGAAAGTGTGCTGTGAGCTCCAGCCGCCTTGACTATTCCCCATCTATCTAAGACTCTTTGGTATCCTGCATAAGAAATTGGAAGATTAAATTCTAACTGTCTAATAACCTCATCAACCGAACCATGTTTTAAATATTCCTTAACTAAGAATTCGTTAAACTTTCTTTCGTTTTTGAAAAAGTCTTTTGGATAATCCATTATTTAGATTTGGAGAAGAGTTTTCCTATGATGGGTAGCTTCCAGGTTCTCCAGATCACTGCATTATACATGAAGTAATTATAAGGTAAAACCAAAATCACGATTATAAAAGGAAGCAGAAGTTGTCTTTTATCAATTCCAAATAACTTATCACCAATATTGCCTGCAATTGTCTGGATAAGCAGAGCACCCAAGGAAGTTCCGTTAAATGCCAGGAATTTCTTTACAATATTAACAAATCCTTTTATTTTCTCTGTTTTAAATGTCCAAAGATTATTTAAGGTAAAATTTGATATGATAGCCATCTCTACAGGAACAGACCAGGCAAAAAAGCCGGGTACATTTGCAATTGTTAATATTTTTAAAAATATGGCATTTACCAAATAACCGATAAATCCTACAACCCCAAACTTAATAAATCTCTGTTTATCTTTTATTCCCAAAATAATTGCCACTTTAAAAGTAGAAACCATTTCTTTGGTATTGAACTTTGATTTATCAGTTACCCTGGGTTTAAATTCTAACGGCACTTCAACTGTTTTCTTTGCATTTTTAATACTTTGATAAAGCAGATCAACTTTATAGGCAAATCTCTCTTTCTCCATCAAATTATCCAAGTCAATTTTATCCAAAACACCTTTTACCCTGGTCAGCCGAAATCCGGTGGTCAAATCGTGAATTTTGGGTTTCATAAGAACAAGTCTTATAAAAAGATTACCGAAGAAACTTACCGATTTTCTAAAAAATCCCCATTCTTTGGGAATCGAACCGCCCGGAATATAACGCGATCCGATTATATAATCCCCACCCGCCAGATATGC